>DAIQOQ010000017.1:15792-24733 GCA_036787795.1 Paludibacter sp.
ATCTTAGCTACGATTTTATGAAAATGAGTCAGATTTCAGAAAAGTGACGTAAGATCTGGCAAATCTTAGCTAAGATTTCGGAAAAGTGATGTAAGATTTGGTCGATCTTAGCTAAGAATTGGGGAAAGTGACGTAAGAATTTAGAAATCTTAGCTAAGATTCGGCAAAAGTGACGTAAGATTTTGGAAAAATGACCCAAGGTCAATAAAAACAAATAATGAGTATTCGCAAGTTGTCCTGACTTAAGGTCGAAGCTGTTTTGATTCGAATTTTGCCCTGATCCCGGGCGGTTACAATTAATGGAAGATCTCTTTTAAAAGGATAATATTGTATTTTAATCATTTCTCTAATCATAGAATCTAAATTCTTAGAATAGAAAGAAAACAATTACGACAAGATTTTAATCTCAGATCTAAAGTTGACCCCATCCATTTATAGAATTAGTGGTTGAGTAAAGATAGTCATTGTGTGCCAATGTTTGTTCTTCCTTATTTTGTGTAAAAAAGCAAAGCCAACTAATAGTTTTCAATTAGTTGGCTTTGTATTTTATGTAATTGTCGGGTTCACTTACAATAATTCTACCTGTATCTTAGCAGTTATTGCAGTCATCTCTTCAGGGCTTAGTTGCAGCTTTGGATTTTTAAAGTTCATATCCGACTCCTGATTAATAGGAATTAAATGAATGTGGGCATGAGGTACTTCCAGTCCTATTACGGCAACACCAATTCGTTTGCAAGGCATTGCTTTTTCAATTGCCGCGGCTACTTTCTTGGCGAAGAGGGTGAGTCCGCTAAAAGTGGCATCATCCAGATTAAAGATATAATCTTCTTCTACTTTCGGAATCACAAGTGTGTGACCTTTGGTCATTGGATTTATATCCAGGAAGGCAAAATAACGTTCGTCTTCAGCAATTTTATAACACGGAATTTCACCAGTTACTATTTTTGAAAAAATTGTCATTTTTATTTAGCTTAGTGATCGAATGAGTTGAGTGCTTGTAAATAGAATTAAAATGAACTAAAAACACAACTCAATCAATCGAATTTATTTTAAACTAAAGAGATATTTCTATTATTTCGAACTCTAGCATTCCTGACGGAACTGAGACTGTTGCTTTTTCACCTACTTTTTTTCCAAGCAGACCTTTGGCAATAGGAGTTGTAACCGACAGCTTACCTTCTTTAAAGTTTGCTTCACTTTCGGACACAATCATATAAGTCATTATCTGATTAGTTTTTGTGTTCTTAATTTTAACTCGGGTGAGAATCTGAACTTCATTGGTGTTGATTTTCGATTCATCAATCATGCGTGCCGAAGCAATGGTGTCTTTTAAAATAGAAATTCTCATCTCAAGCATACCCTGTGCCTCTTTGGCTGCATCATATTCTGCGTTTTCGGATAAATCACCCTTGTCGCGTGCTTCTCCAATTTGTTTTGAAATAGCCGGGCGTTGAACTCTTTCCAGTTCATTCAAGTCATCTACTAGTTTTTTATAACCTTCGGCGGTCATATAAGTTACAGCCATAGTTGTGTCTCCTTTTTTAGGTTTTTAGATGTATATAACAAAAAGAATTCCGACAATATCCGCCGGAACTCTAATCTTAGTTTTTTTGTTTTTGTATTACGAGGCAAATATACAAGCTTTTTTTTAGTTTAAGACCTGCACATTTGTGTTTAAAAGCATTTTTAGTCTGTTTTGTTCAATAATATCTTTTGCTCAGTTATTTTAGCATTGTTTGTAAGTCGGTTATACGGTGTAGATCTTTCAGATAAAAAATATAAGGTTAAACAAAAAACAATGGGTAACTTCACAGCCACCCATTGCACATTTTAACCTAAACCTTAACTATGAAAAATTTATCTGTTTGTTTACTTTGCAAAAGTGAGAATAATTTTTTAAACTGGCAAATAATTCAACTAAAATTTTCAATTATTTTTTGTGGGTATAAAAAATATAACACATTGTTCAGGCTAATTATCTATATTTAAGTTGTTTACTCTGAGTTTAAGTCTTGGTTAAAAAATGCAAATAGGCTTTTGGCTGTATCTGTTTCTTGTTTTTCGAGAAATCATAATGTCAGTCCCAGATACAATATACTAACTTGATATTATATTTTTACTGCAAGTATATCATATGGAGTTGATGAATTTGAGTTATGATTTATGAATTACTTGCTGTACCTTTGCAGCTCAAATAAATATCAATTAAAATATGAATATAAACGAACAAGCTGTTGCTCCATCGGACTCTAAATCCGCTTTGAATGACAAAAAACTTTTTATTGAAACTTACGGTTGCCAGATGAATGTGGCCGATAGTGAAGTTGTGGCCTCCATTATGCAAATGGATGGTTTTGCTTTGACAGATAAAATCACCGAAGCGGATGCCATCTTTGTGAATACATGTTCAATTCGTGATAATGCAGAGCAGAGAGTGATTCAACGCTTAAAGTATTTTCAATCGCTAAAACGAAAGAATAAAAAACTTGTGGTAGGTGTTATTGGCTGTATGGCTGAACGTGTAAAAGATGAACTGATAACTGGTCACGGCGTGAATATTGTTGTTGGGCCTGACGCTTATCTGGATATCCCTAATCTGATTAATTCGGTTGAGAATGGTGATAAGGCCATTAATGTAGAATTGTCCAAAACCGAGACATATAAGGATGTATTGCCAGCTCGAATTGGAAATGCTATTTCGGGCTTCGTTTCCATTATGCGTGGCTGCGATAAGTTTTGTACTTATTGTATAGTCCCTTATACAAGAGGACGAGAAAGAAGTCGCGAAGTGGAGAGTATACTGAATGAGATACGTGATTTACATTCGAAAAATTACAAAGAAGTCACATTGTTGGGACAAACAGTGAATTCATACCGCTTTGAAAAAGAAGATGGAACTGTTGTTGAATTTCCTGAACTGTTGAGTATTATTGCCGAGATGGTGCCTGATATGCGCATTCGTTTTACGTCGCCACACCCAATGGATATGACAGATGAAACGCTTGAGGTAATAGCCAAATTTCCAAATATTTGCCGGTTTATTCACTTGCCTGTACAATCAGGAAGCGATAAAATTCTTAAACTAATGAACCGCAAGTACACTCGTGAGTGGTATCTTGGTCGGATTGAAGCTATGCGGCGCATTATTCCGGAAGTGTCTATTGGCACTGATGTTTTTTGCGGTTTTCATAACGAAACTGAAGAGGATCACCAGCAAACTTTATCGTTGATGCGGGAGGTTGGCTTTGATATGGCATTTATGTTTAAATACTCTGAACGTCCGGGAACGTTGGCTGCAAAAAGATTACCTGATAATATTACGGAGGATGAAAAGCTTCGTCGTTTGGCTGAAATCATTGATTTGCAGAATATATTGTCTAATGAAAGCAATCAGCGCGATATCGGAAAAGTTTTTGAGGTATTGGTTGAAGGGTTCTCCAAACGTTCGAAAGAGCAACTTTTCGGACGTACGTCGCAAAACAAGGTGGTTATTTTTCCTCGTCTGGGGCGGAGGATTGGAGAAACCATTCGGGTGCGGATTTTGAGCGCTTCTTCTGCTACTCTTTTCGGTGAGGTTGTAGAGTAAATATGGTGTGGTTGTATAGTAAATGTATTGTCTCTACAGGCTTATCTGTTATTAGAGAATTTTTTCCGTAATTATTTGCAGTATCAAAATCAAAATACTAATTTTGTGGAAGTTTTGATAAAAGGCTCTTTGTTCTTATAACTAATTTATTTCTTTGTAATTAACTTGTCAAACTACTAATATTACAAACTAAAACAAAAATCTATGTGGTTAATTGATTCCTCTATTGGGCGAAAGCTTATTATGAGTATTACGGGGGTATTCCTCGTGTTGTTTTTACTGTTTCACAGTTGTATGAATATCGTGGTGATCATTTCACCTGCCGGATATAATGCGATTTGTGGTTTTCTGGGAGCTAACTGGTACGCACTTTTAGGTACAGGTATATTGGCTGCCGGTTTCGTGATTCACATCTTGTATGCTTTGTTTTTGTCTTATCAAAACATGCGTGCCCGTGGAGCAGAACGTTATGCTGTTAAGAGTAATCAAAAAGGGGTTTCGTGGGTTTCACGCAACATGTTGATTTTAGGTGGTGTTGTGTTCGGTTTTCTGCTGTTGCACTTGTACAACTTTTGGTTTAAAATGCAGTTTGTCGAGATCTCGGGAATTGAAACAGGCCATTTCCATCCGGCTGATGGTGCGGCTTATGTGAAAGAGTTGTTTTCAAATCCGGTTTACTGTCTGATTTATATTGTGTGGTTGGTAGCCTTGTGGTTGCACTTGACTCACGGTGTTTGGAGTGCGCTACAATCGTTAGGTTTGAATAACAAAATCTGGTTACCTCGTGTGAAGGTAATTTCAAACATTGTTTCTACAATTGTGATTTTGATGTTTATGTCAATTCCGGTATATTACTTATTGGGATGTGGCGCATAATGCTAACAGTGAATCGTAAATCGTAAAATAGAAAAAAATTATGGCAAATAATCAAGAGTCTACTGCGGTAGAAGGAAATAAAATAGACGCTAGAATCCCTGAGGGACCATTAGCCGAAAAATGGAGTAATTATAAAGCACACCAAAAGCTGGTGAACCCGGCCAACAAGCGTCGTTTGGATGTAATAGTAGTAGGAACAGGTCTGGCCGGAGCTTCGGCTGCCGCTTCGCTTGCTGAGCTAGGCTTTAATGTGTTGAACTTTTGTATTCAGGATTCACCACGTCGTGCACACTCTATTGCAGCGCAAGGAGGTATAAATGCAGCAAAGAATTATCAAAACGATGGTGACTCGGTTTACCGTCTTTTCTATGATACTATTAAAGGTGGTGACTACCGTGCACGTGAAGCTAACGTTTACCGTTTGGCAGAAGTGTCGAATAGCATTATCGATCAGTGCGTGGCTCAGGGAGTACCTTTTGCACGTGAATATGGTGGCTTGTTAGACAACCGTTCATTTGGTGGTGCTCAGGTTTCACGTACATTTTATGCAAAAGGACAAACAGGACAACAATTGCTACTTGGAGCTTATTCAGCTTTAAGCCGTCAGATTGGTAAGGGCTCTGTGAAGTTATACTCGCGTTACGAAATGTTGGATGTGGTTGTAATTGATGGTCGCGCCCGCGGTATCATTGCCCGCAACCTGGTAAGTGGTAAAATCGAACGTTTCTTTGCGCATGCAGTGGTTGTAGGTTCGGGAGGTTACGGAAATACTTTCTTCCTTTCTACCAATGCTATGGCTTCGAACGGATCGGCTGCTATACAGATGTATAAAAAGGGAGCTTATTTCTCGAACCCTGCTTATGCTCAGATTCACCCAACTTGTATTCCAGTTCATGGCGAATTCCAATCGAAACTGACACTGATGTCGGAATCGCTTCGTAATGACGGTCGTATCTGGACTCCAAAGAAAAAAGAAGATGCCGAAGCTATTCGTGCAGGCAAAAAGAAACCAACCGATTTGAAAGAGGATGATCGCGATTATTATTTGGAACGTCGCTACCCTGCTTTCGGTAACTTGGTTCCACGTGATGTGGCTTCGCGTGCAGCAAAAGAACGTTGCGATGCAGGTTATGGAGTTGGAAACACCGGTTTGGCTGTTTATCTTGACTTCTCTGACGCTATCAATCGTTTAGGCGAAGATGTGGTTCGTGCCCGTTATGGTAACCTTTTCCAAATGTACGAAAAGATTGTAGACGATAATCCTTATCATACACCAATGATGATTTACCCTGCTATTCACTACACAATGGGTGGTATCTGGGTTGATTATGAACTACAAACTTCGGTAAAAGGACTTTTCTGTATTGGTGAAGCTAACTTCTCTGATCACGGAGCTAACCGTTTGGGTGCTTCGGCTTTGATGCAAGGTTTGGCTGATGGATACTTCGTATTACCGTATACTATCCAGAATTATCTGGCTGATCAGATTCAGGTTCCACGCTTGAGCACTGAACTTCCCGAATTCGAAGAAGCTGAAAAAGCAGTAAACGATAAGATCAAAAAACTCATGAGCATTCAGGGTAAAGAATCGGTTGATCATATTCACCGTAAACTTGGTTTGATCATGTGGGATTTTGTTGGAATGGGTCGTAACAAAGCCGGATTGGAAACTGCATTGGCAAAAATCAAAGAAGTTCGCGAAGAGTTCTGGACTAATGTTTATATCCCCGGAAAAGAAGTTGACTTGAACAATGAATTGGAAAAAGCACTTCGTTTGGCCGACTTTATTGAAATTGGTGAGTTGATGGCTCGCGATGCGTTGATGCGCGAAGAATCGTGTGGTGGTCACTTCCGCGAAGAATATCAGACACCTGAAGGTGAAGCGTTACGTAATGATGAAGACTTCTCATTTGCTTCGTGCTGGAAGTATGCCGGCGAAGGCAAAGATCCTGAATTGCTTAAAGAAGCATTGGATTATGAGTTTATTCACCGTCAACAACGTAATTATAAATCGTAATTAGTTACGAGTTACAAGTTACGAGTTACGAGGAGGCAGCGCAAGTTGGTTTTCAGTAATAAGTAATTTGGAAATAGATATAAGATAAGAATATGACCAGCCATAAAGAATTGAAAGTTTGGCAAAAAGGAATAGAGCTAGTGAAGTCGGTTTATGAAGTCACTCAATCATTTCCTGCAAACGAACAGTTTGGATTGGTATCGCAAATGAGAAGAGCGGCAGTTTCAATCCCTTCGAATATAGCAGAAGGATGCGGACGAAATTCCGACAAAGAATTGACTCATTTTCTCTACATTGCATTGGGGTCTGCTTCTGAATTAGAAACACAAATCATTATTTCCCAAGAATTAAACTTCTTGGGAAATGAGAAATCAGAACAATTACAGAGTTTGATTCTTGAAATAATAAAGATGACTTCTTCGCTTATTAAAACTATTAGAACTCGTGATGAAAAATCTAACAACTAATTTACTAACAACGGTTACTGTTCAGTTCTTGTAACTTGTAACTCGTAACTTCTACCTAAAAGATATGGATAAAACTATAAATGTAACGCTAAAGATTTGGCGTCAAGCAGGTCCGAAAGACAAAGGTAAATTCGAGACCTATAAACTGGATAATGTATCCACCGACAGCTCATTCCTGGAAATGATGGATGTGCTTAATGAACAATTGGTAAGCGAACGCAAAGTGCCTATCGCTTTCGATCATGACTGTCGCGAAGGAATTTGCGGTATGTGTAGCATGTATATCAACGGACATCCACACGGACCAGACGGTGAAATCACTACTTGCCAGCTTCATATGCGTAACTTCAGCGATGGACAAACGATTACTGTTGAACCATGGCGTTCGGCTGCATTCCCTATCATCCGCGATTTGATAGTTGACCGTGGTGCATACGACAAAATTATTCAGGCCGGTGGTTATGTATCAATCAATACGGGTGGTGTTCCTGATGGAAATGCTATTCCAATTTCTAAAATACAGGCCGACGAAGCTATGGATGCTGCTTCGTGTATCGGTTGCGGTGCTTGTGCTGCTGCTTGTAAAAACGGTTCGGCTATGTTGTTCGTAGCAGCTAAGGTGAGCCAGTTGGCATTACTTCCTCAAGGAAAAGTAGAAGCAGCCAGCCGTGCAAAAGCAATGGTAGCTAAAATGGATGAACTTGGCTTTGGTAACTGTACTAATACAGGTGCTTGCGAAGCGGAATGTCCTAAAAATGTTTCGATCTCGCACATTGCGCGCTTGAACCGCGAGTTTCTGGTAGCTAAATTCAGAGACTAAGCTTCGGCTTGGGATAAAATTATTAAGCAGGCTGAATCTCTTAAACGGGATTCAGCCTGTTTTGTTTCTGTGAATTTGCAGCAATAAAGAATAAATCGAATTTTTTGAAATTCCAAAAACTGATAATCATTAGATTGTGTTGAGAACATTCTGAATGGTGCTTTGTTATTTGAAACAGATATAGTATGTATGAGATTTTTCATAAAATAAAATTTACAAAATCATGAAACAAATCAAAGTAACTCTTATTCTTTTAGTATTTGCAGTATTTTATACCAGTTCAGCTGCGCAGTCGATGAATAATATGAAAGGTATGCACATGGATGCAAAAGATCAGCATGTAGTAACTAAAGCGGTTTGTGTAATTTATCCTACTCAGGGAAATAATGTTACAGGTATCGTCACTTTTACGAAAGTTGATGGAGGTGTTCGGGTTGTAGCCGATTTAGAAGGGCTGACATCTGGAAAACATGGAATTCATATTCATGAATATGGCGATTGCTCGGCAGCAGACGGAACCTCAGCCGGAGGTCATTTCAACCCAATGGCGAAAACTCATGGTTCGCCTATGGAATCAATGCGTCACGAAGGCGATATGGGTAATATTGTAGCCGATGATGGTGGCAAGGCACATTTGGAATATGTGGATAAAGATATTTCATTTAGAGGCATGACCTCTATTATAGGCCGATCGGTCATTGTACATAAGGGTGAGGACGATATGAAAACCCAACCAACAGGAAATGCAGGTGCAAGAGTTGGTTATGGTGTTATTGGAATAGGAAAGTAAGATCTAAAATCCGGAAGTTATAAAGAACCGTTTCGTAATTCGAACCGGTTTTTTTTATAGTACATAAAAACGTAAAAATAATAGGAAACACTTTTCTCTAATTCTGTTGATACTTGTATCTTTGCAGAATAAATTCTGAAATTATAATTATTCAATATATAGAAATTATGGCATTAATAAAATCGGTGCGGGGATTTGATCCGCAAATAGGAAAAGATTGTTTTTTAGCTGAAAATGCCACGGTGGTGGGCGATGTGATTATGGGCGAAGGTTGCAGTGTGTGGTTTAATGCCGTGCTGCGCGGCGACGTAAACTCCATCCGTATTGGAAATCATGTGAATATTCAAGATGGTTCGGTGCTGCACACCCTGTATGAAAAGTCGAC
>DAIQOQ010000116.1:0-8585 GCA_036787795.1 Paludibacter sp.
GGACACTTTTACCTGTGGCTACCACCCCAGATAGGCCATCCGGTGGTAGCATCAGCCACTTTGGTGTTTGCGTTGGTTCTGCTTACGGGTCTGGTGATCTGGATTCCCAAAAACCGCAAAGCATTGAGAAACCGCGTATGGTTCCGCTGGCCAAAAGGCGCAAAATGGCCACGCATCAACTTCGACCTGCACGTGGTTGGCGGATTGTATGTCACCGTTTTCGCACTGATCTTTGCCGTCACCGGCCTTGTTTGGGGATTTCAATGGTTTGCACAGTCATACTATAAGTTGATGGGAGGCGAAAAGTCACTTGTTTACTCGGATGTAAGCCCCTACAAGCAGATTCCCGATTCAACGCAACATTCCGAAAAACCCCTTGACCGGGTGTGGATACTGATGGAGGAACAATATCCCCATGCTGCTTCCATCGAAGTTCATCCGCCGCATACCGACAGCACCACTATTGCTGCCAATGCCACTCAGCACGACGGAAAATACTGGAAAACCGATTATCGCTACTTCGACCAGCACAGCCTGAAAGAAGTGAACCTGAAGAATATCTACGGACGATATGCCGATGCCGGTTTTGCCGACAAGCTTTTCCGCATGAACTACGAGATACATACCGGAGCCATACTGGGACTACCCGGTAAGATATTTGCATTCCTGATGAGCTTGTGTATAGCCAGCTTTCCGGTAACGGGATTCATTATCTGGTGGAAGAAAAAAAAGAAGAAATAGAGAGTCAAAACAGAGCTAATACTTAAAATAACTCATTTCTACAAAAGATTTAATTACATAGCATTCATGATTATATTATTCAAGAAAATTAAACTAAACAAAAAGTCAAGATGACTTCAATATATTTGCAACGGTAAATCGGAGGTATTCTGAAAAAGTTGTTTGACCATAAAAAAATAATTTAAATGAAAAAGCAGGTCGATTCTCACGAACCGACCTGCTTGCCATAATAAGGGAAATCAATTGTTGAACACCCTCCTTACTTAAAGAAAACTAAACATACCTAACCAGAGAAAAAATATTTTTTCGAATTTAAGTCTAGGCGATGTTACAGTGCTGTTCCTGTAAGCGAAAAGCTCCATATAACACCAAACTCACCAAAAAATAACCGGATAGTCTTTATCCAAAATACGTCTACATATTAGAACGTCAGCATCAACTGTAGCCTCTTCTTCCCATATAGCATTGTGAACTATGCCTGTAATTCAGTGATTCCCTGCACCCAAGCAATAAAACTGATTACCGGATGTTTCATCCTTTGTCATACCGCAAAATTCCGTGGCATAATGATTGACATAATGAAGCACTCCTACTCTATTCATGGCTACTATTAGTGCGCCATTTCCTCCGATATCCGCGAACGAGAATAAGTCTAAAAATTATGTATGCATATAGGAAAATAAAGAAACCAAAATAATTGGCTTCTTTATTTGTAGATTAAGACTTCGAAGAGTACAGTTGGCAATCAGCATCCTGATTACCAACTGTGACTTTTCATAATCTTTTTATATAATGTATGCCTATAATCTTATTATTAAAACGCAATTATAGCTCTCTACATTATTTGTAAGCATCGTTCTGATCGCACAATTTGTTTTTCAACAACTCATCCGTTGGGATTGGCATATCCATCTTTTTCAGATCGAAATCAAAAGTACGGTAAGTATTCCAAGAACCTTGCACCAGATCAGCGTTAGCAGTATTTGGATAACCTAGGTTTTTGGGATAGTTGTGGTTAATATGATCTTCCATAAAACCAGAACGAATCAAATCAGGGGTAAGACACCATTCAGCATTAAATTCCTTACGACGTTCTTGTCCTAATGCTACCAACCATACCTCAGAACTAAAACCTTTATCAGCTTTTACCTGAGTGTAATAAGTTTTAGCGTCAGGAACCGGAACTATAGCTTCGTTGAATGGAAGTGGATAAGAACTAGGAACTAGAATTGGAGTCGGATTATCCTTTGGATTTCTTTTTGATTCATAAAACGAAGCTAGTTGCTGATAATAAGGAAGATATTTTGCAGTCAGAGATGCTTTCTTTCCTACTTCCATATTACCGAAGGCACGGTTACGAATCTGATCAACATAACCCCAAGCAACTGGATCATTTGGATTTACACGGAACAGGCATTCGGCATAGTCTAATAATACATTAGAATATCGTTTGTAATAAATTTGTTGAGGACCCCACTTTGCATTCCAATCTGCACGGCAAGTACGCCAATATTTCAAACTCCAGATTGCAGGCGCAGGTTCACCACCATTCAAAAAGTGATAATGCTGTGTTGAAGCAATGTTTGAGCCATCACTAGCCGTAGTAATACTTTGCTGTAGATAGGGATTATAGCCATAGTTTGTTGCAGATTTCCATGCAGGATCAATATTAGGTACAGCACCTTCAACACCTGAAGCTTCACGGCGCTTGTCGCCTTGTTCATACGAATTCCACCATTCCCAAGAGAGATAAAGTGAACCCCATCCTCCAACAGCCGGACAAGCCGTAAAATATGTCACCCAAGCGTGACCATCGGATCGACCGTCCCCAGTCCATGAATCACCTTCGTCAAGAACCTCTTCCCAAATTGATTCTTTTGTCCAAACAGCTCCCGGATCCCATAAAGTGGTGAAAGAAGGATTTAATTCATATTTTCCACTTTCAATTACTTGTTTTAAAGCTGCAGCTGCTAATGCATAGTCTGCTGCTGCTTCAGCAGGAACACGGTATGCTTTCCACATATAAGCTTCGCCCAGGTATGAAAGGGCAAAACCTTTTGTACAACGTCCATGTTCTCCGTTCAATGGATCCCATTCAAGCTCATCTGCCGCTGTTTTCAAATCAGTGATGATGAAATTCCACATTTCAGTGAAATCTTTCGCACGAGCTTTCGCTGGAGTGTTAAGATATGTTTCGCCTTCTTCCAATAAAGGTACACGACCGAAAGTTTTAGCCAACCACATATAGAAGAAAGCGCGAATACCTCTTGCCTGTCCATCCAATGACGTCTTTAAAGTAGGAGTAATAGCCGTTGAAGCATTAAGACCGGCGAGGAAAATGTTACAACGACCAATTGCTCCATAACATTGTTTCCAACCTGAAAGTAGTTCACCGCTACCAGCAGTCCAGTTTTGTGTGTTCCAGTCTTTATCCCAACCGGTTGCCTGAGTATCCATTGTTGGATGCCCACCTACAAACAAGTTCGGTTTAAATCCCCAGTCTCCATCGGCATCGGCGTTACCATCTCCGTCAACATCTCCACCCGGAAGCATATAATCGTAGCAACCAACAAGACCAGCCAAAGCATCCTTGTCCGACTTAAACATTTGATCAGAAGGCAAAATAGAATTATGCTCAACTGTTAAAAATTCCTTATCATTACATGAACTTATTCCTAGAAAGAATAATCCAATGATAAATGAAAATAATATTTTTGATATGTTTTTCATGATTTTAATCGATATTAAGTAAAACAATTAGAATTGAATATTCAAACCTACTGAATAAATACGAGGATTAGGATAACGACCTGTATCCAAACCTGTAAACAACACACTTCCTTGTCCTGATTCAGGATCACCATATTTGTTATAACTGGAGATGCAGAATACATTTTGTACAGAAACATAAAGACGAGTACTTGCAATGCTTAATGACTTCAACAAGTTCTTATTAAAATTATAACCGATCTGTATATTGCTTATTTTCAAGAAATCACCATTTTTAACCCATGCTGAAGAACCACGCATGTTTTGATTGTAATCCATGATAGACAACTTAGACAAAGTGTTGCTGTGATTTTGCGGAGTCCAAGCCTCTTCTGCTGAAGATTTCAAAATGTTAGGAATTGTACCATTATCTGTTCCGTAGATATTAGATAATGTCATTGCTGAGTAAGAATAGATTTGTTGCCCGAGTACTCCATAAGCATAAACCGAGAAATCCCAATTTTTGTACGAAGCATTTAGTGTCAATCCATAATTTAACTTAGGAAAACCATTACCTAAGACAACCATGTCTTTCTCATCAATCAAACCATCACCGTTGACATCTTTATACTTAAAATCTCCGGCTCCTGTTTTATCTTTTTGGTATGGAACAAAAGTGGATGGTGAATGACCTGCAGCAACAGCTCTGGCATTTGAAGCTGCTGTAGCAGATGCGTTTAATGCATCAACTTCAGCCTTAGATTGGAATACACCCTCTACCTGGTAACCATAGAAAGAACCTACGGCATAACCTTCACGACAAATCGAATGCCCGTCCCAGTGTACGCCTGAAGAAGCAGCTACTGCACCAACGTTGGAACCGTCATTGGTTGTTGAACCGTTGACACTAAACAAATCATCTCCCATCTTAATAACCTTATTTTTCAAGGTAGAACCTGTCAAAGTAGCACCGAAATTCCAATCCTTATTAATTTGCTTCTTATAGTTAATACTTAATTCAATACCTTTATTCTGGATTTCACCATAATTAGTATAAACATAGTTATAACCGGTTGAAGCACGTAGTGATTGATTCAACAGCAAGTCTTTAGATGTACGAGTGAAATAATCTGCTGTAATATTCAAACTATTATTGAATAAACCTAAATCAATACCAATATTACTTTGTTCATTGGTCTCCCATTTCAAATTAGGATCAACTAATACCTTAACATATCCATTAGCTGTTTGTTTTGTTGTACCTAAACCTGCAGCTCCATCTTGCGAATAATAATAGTATCCAATAGATTTTGATGTCAATGCGTTTATAGCTTTATCTGTTGCTCCTCCTGAATTACCTGTTCGTCCCCAGCCTAAACGAAGTTTCAAATTACTGATAGCCTGAGTATTTTTCATAAAATCCTCTTCAGTAATTCGCCATGCTCCAGCTAAAGAGGGAAACGTACCAAACATGTTACCGACACCAAAGTTTGAAGAACCATCACGACGAATAGTACCTGTTAAAATATAACGATCTTTCAAACTATACGTGGCACGACCAAAGTAGGAAATTCCACGAACCTGCAGGTGATACTTACCATTGCCAGTTCTTGTACTTGCGTCGCTGGTTAAACTGATATCACGGATATTATCTGCAGAAAAATCATAAGCTTCTGCAGAAACTTCGTCTCCGAAGCTTTTAGTTATTGAATTACCTGCCATCAAAGTAAGATTATGAATGTCATTTTTCCAATTGTAAGTCAAATAACTTTCAAGCGCAATCGTATTGTCTTGAGAATTGTTTATTTGTAAATGATAACGGGCATCGTAATCCCTCAATGCAACCTTTGTTACTCCATCTGGTTCATAACGCTGTTTGTTACCGCTAAAGTTATTATAGTCGCTGGCAACATAATTATAAGAGGCTATAGTCTTAAATGTAAGCCCTTTATACAATTTAATATTGGCATATGCACTGGCCAAAACCTGATTATTTTTTGTCAATCCATTGTTTTCCATTTGAGAAGCAACTAAATTATCTGAAGTACCACCATCGTAGGAATTTGAGAATTGATAACTAGTTCCATAAGTTCCGTTTGCATTTCTTACATTCGGGCTCACATGAACACCATTCGCATCTACATAATCCAGAGTTGGGCACATGAAAGCCATATCACGGAGAGAAGAAAGATTACCGTTATTAGTACCGTTACCAAAGTTACTACCGTGAGTTTCTGAATGAACAAAATTAATGTCACCACCTACCTCAATGAAATTAGCTACTTTGGTAACTGCATTGGCACGGGCGGTCAGCCGGTTGTAATTTGAATTGATAACAATACCATCATTATTTAAATAACTTACCGAAAAGTTAGACTGAGTTTTTTCTGTACCCCCTGAAACAGAAAGATTATATTGTTGTTTCAAGGAAACTCGAGTCATTTCTTTTTGCCAGTCAATATTATTTCTTTTACCATTATACGCCGTAGTGAAAATTGCATTAGCAGGAACTCCACCATCGTTAGCACGACCAGTACGTATGTTTTGAGCAAACTGGTCAACATTACCGACAGCCAATGTTGAAGCTAAAGTTTGTATCCCATAGTCAGCCGAGAAAGTTAGATGTGTAGCACCTTCCTTACCATGCTTCGTGGTAATCATGATAACACCATTTGCTCCGGCTGAACCATATATCGCAGTAGCAGATGCATCTTTCAATACCTCAATACTTTCAATATCGCTAGGAGCAATAAAATTGGCATTTGTACCTACCTGTACACCATCTACTACATACAGCGGATTGGCACTACCGTTAATAGTTGCAACACCACGAATACGAATGGCTGCGTTTGCATCAGGAGCTCCATCTTGTGATGTTACCATTACACCCGCAGCAGCTCCTTTCAAACCGTCCAAAATATTCGTTGGACTTTTTTTCATCATTTCGTCTCTGTTAACTGAAGCAACAGATCCGGAAATGTCTTGCTTTCTGGAACTACCATAGCCGACAGCTACTACCTCATCAAGCATCTTGGAATCAGAGGTTAATTTTACGTTGATTACATTTGATTTAACTGCCGCTTGTTGTGACTCCATACCAATGTAAGAGAAAACTAAGGTTGAACCTTGAGCAACTTTCAAAGAGTACTTACCGTTCATATCTGTAATTGTTCCTGTTGAAGACCCTTTTATAAGTACTGAAACTCCAACGAGTGGACTACCATCACCTGCGTCAGTAACAACTCCCGAAACAGAAAGATTCTGTTGAGCAGAAACGAGGCCTACTCCAAATAGAAGCAATGCCAATAAAAAATTGATTTTTCTTTTCATGAAATTAAATTTAATATTTAAGATTAGTTGTTGTATGGAATTAAAAATTCCGATTATGCCATTTAATCATACAGCATTTCTGTGAGGATTAGAGACTTGTTCATAAAGCAATTTAATGCCTTTTAAACACATTGAATCACGCTATTTTTCATTCATAATGTACATTAATTTAAAGTTAATAATATTGATTATTGTTTATTTGTTGTTTAAAATAAGTTGAATAAATAAGTGAAATTTATACTGAAATTACGAAAACTATGTATTAATCATCAATATTCTAAAATAGGTCACGGTCTAACAAATTTATTAATTACTGTTTAATCGGTGCAAACATACTATTAATAATTGAATATGATGAACTTAAAAATATCATATTGTTTTCTACTCGTTACATCCTATTAAATATTGATATAAAAATGCATTTTAAATTCTTTTTAGACCATTATTCCATAGAAAACTTCTGTTGTTTAAATTTAAACTTATTTTTTAAACAAGTTGAAATTTTACTACCATTATATTGTATTGATCTTATATTTGCCAGAATACTGTCAATTTCATTTGATTTACCCAGCTGAATATATACAATATTGAAAAAATGTTCTTTTACCATGCCTTTGAAATTACCTTTCTATTGCCAATACTAAATATTTTGCTTGTGCCATTGTACGTGAAGTCGATAGTGGAGAAAGCACCTTTTTCATAATTGTAATTTGTGTTTTCATCTTCATACAAGGAGCATCTACTGTTTGTTTTTGGCAGCTGGTTGTGTATTTCCCATTAAAAAGGTTATACCATTCGGGCTCTTTAGGAAAGTAACTTCACAAGTGAGGGCTTTATAATTGCCGTCACAGGGGCACTGTATGCTTTTAAAGAAGAAATAAGCGAGATTGGCAATTATCAGTATGTAGAAAAGCAAATCAAAGGCTTTATGCTCCCCACACAATTGGGCGAAATAGCCGAAAAACAGTTGCCGGGCAAAGAACTTCATGCCGTAAAGTACAACGGTAAGGCGAAAGCAGCTGAAGCTATTTTCTACGGCTACAATCCGAACTATTATTATATCGTTTATCTGAATCCGTACAACGGCCAGATGCAAAAGGTGAAAGACATGAATAAGGATTTCTTCCGGTTTGTCATGCAGGGACACTTTTACCTGTGGCTACCACCCCAGATAGGCCATCCGGTGGTAGCATCAGCCACTTTGGTGTTTGCGTTGGTTCTGCTTACGGGTCTGGTGATCTGGATTCCCAAAAACCGCAAAGCATTGAGAAACCGCGTATGGTTCCGCTGGCCAAAAGGCGCAAAATGGCCACGCATCAACTTCGACCTGCACGTGGTTGGCGGATTGTATGTCACCGTTTTCGCACTGATCTTTGCCGTCACCGGCCTTGTTTGGGGATTTCAATGGTTTGCACAGTCATACTATAAGTTGATGGGAGGCGAAAAGTCACTTGTTTACTCGGATGTAAGCCCCTACAAGCAGATTCCCGATTCAACGCAACATTCCGAAAAACCCCTTGACCGGGTGTGGATACTGATGGAGGAACAATATCCCCATGCTGCTTCCATCGAAGTTCATCCTCCGCATACCGACAGCACCACTATTGCCGCTAATGCCACTCAACACGACGGAAAATACTGGAAAACCGATTACCGCTACTTCGACCAGAACAGCCTGAAAGAAGTGAACCTGAAGAATATCTACGGCCGATATGCCGATGCCGGTTTTGCCGACAAGCTCTACCGCATTAACTACGAGATACATACCGGAGCCATACTGGGATTGCCCGGCAAGATATTTGCAT
>DAIQOQ010000018.1:0-3458 GCA_036787795.1 Paludibacter sp.
CATAATGCAGTTGCAAGCTAAACATATTATAGATTATAAATAAACACATTACAATAGGAAATCAGCTATACGGCACTCGTAAGCTACGTACATCAACATCCACAAGGTAGACTATCAACTAATATCATGTAAGGTACGCATGCAAGATAAATCGCATTAGTCCGAACGACGCATGACACCAGTCCACGAAGACACATGACACCAGTCGGAGCGACTAGTAGGGTTGGAAACAGCCCGATTCGAACAAATAGAAAAGTGTGTATGGTTGACAACCCGATTGGCGACTTCAGATGACTGAAGTCGTCAATTTGTTTTTGATACATGGGGTAACTAAAAACTCCATTATCCCACACGAGCAACACGCTCTTTTCTTCCTACATTTTAAGTATTATTTCCTACATAAATGTACATTTCTGTTCGGTTTTGCAAGCCGAATAATCCGCCGATCCGTCCAAAGCAGACCAAATAAATAAATCATATCACACTCACAGTTTGTACATTACAAGAGTCAAAATGCAACAAAAAAGGCCGCTTATATGTTAATGGCACGATAAATGAGTAAAGGTATGCAACGCCGACCCCTAACCCCTAAAGGGGAATAAGAGATATTACAACCGATTACTAAAAATTGAACTATGAGTAATATAAAAAACAAAATAGACGAAAGTAACTTCAGTTCCCCTTTAGGGGGTAGGGGTAGTATATTATTAGATGATAGACAAAAGCAAGTATCGGTAGCCGGAGCCAATGAGCGAACGATAGATTGCAACAAAGCCAGTCTGGCTGGCAGCGTGAGTCAACGGGCCTGTGTTTTTTGCGGATCGCGCGTGGTACTTTACCCTATTTGCGATGCATTGCACCTCATTCACGGACCAATTGGTTGTGCGGCTTATACCTGGGACATCCGCGGATCACTCTCATCGGGACCCGAACTGCACCGCTTAAGCTTCAGCACCGACCTGCAGGAACGGGATGTGATCTTCGGAGGCGAAAATAAACTTTACGCTTCGGCCATAGAGCTGATAGATAAACACCAGCCCAAAGCGGCTTTTATATACACCACCTGCATTGTAGGGGTTATTGGCGACGATGTGGAACGCATCTGCCGCCAGTTGGAAAAAGAAAAAGGTATTCCGGTTATTCCGGTGCAGGCTCCCGGTTTTCAGGGGTCTAAAAAAGACGGATACAAAGTGGCCTGCGAGTCGATATTTAAACTCGTTGGCACTAAAAACAAACCATACACACCGGCCAAAAGCATCAACATTTTGGGTGACTTCAACCTGGCCGGTGAACTCTGGATATTGCTGGATTACTATAAACGCATGGGCGTGCATGTCAATGCCACCATCACGGGCGACGGACGGGTAGACGATATATGCAATGCCCATAACGCAGCACTCAACGTGGTGCAATGTTCAGGTTCCATGAATTATCTGGCCAAAATGATGAAGGACGAATATGGCATCCCATCCATGCGGGTTTCCTATTTCGGTATAGAAGATATGAGCGATGCGCTCTACGATGTGGCTCGTTTTTTCAAAGACGAAGACATGATGGAGAAAGCCCGCCAGCTGGTGAAAGAAGAATTCACACGACTGATGCCTGAACTGGCCTGGTATAAAGAACGACTGACCGGTAAAAAAGCCGCCATTTATGTAGGCGGTGCATTCAAGGCCATATCATTAGTAAAAGCATTACGATTAATAGGCGTTCAATCGGTAATTGTGGGGTCGCAAACCGGAACAACCGAAGATTATGAACTGATAAAACAGCTTTGCGACGAAGGAACCATCATCGTTGACGACTCGAATCCGGTGGAACTTTCGCACTTTGTAAAAGAAAAGCAGGCCGACATTTTTATCGGGGGTGTCAAAGAGCGCCCCATAGCTCATAAAATCGGACTCGGGTTTTGCGACCACAACCACGAACGTAAAGAACCCCTGGCAGGTTACGAAGGCATGATGAACTTTGCCAAAGAGATTTATGCAACAGCCATGAGTCCGGTGTGGAAATTTACAAAATGAATGATCTACACAAAAGGAACCCCTAACCCCTAAAGGGGAATTGAGTTAGTTATGTTCTTTAAAACCATTTGAAATGAAAGATATCGAAACAAATATAACAGCCGACAGTAACTTAGTTCCCCTTCAGGGGCTAGGGGTAAGTTCTCCATCAGGAGTCAGGAGTTATATCTCCACCCGCAACTCCTGCAAGTTATGTGCCCCGCTGGGTGCATCGATGGTGTTCAAGGGCATCGAAGGCTGCGTACCGCTTATTCATGGCAGTCAGGGTTGTGCTACCTACATTCGCAGGTATATGATCAGTCATTTTAAAGAACCGGTAGATATTGCATCCAGTAATTTCAGCGAGGAAACAACTGTTTACGGTGGAAGTCGCAATTTCATTACCGGCATCGAAAACATCATTAAGCAATACAAACCCGCTGTTATTGGCATTGCTTCCACCTGTTTGTCCGAAACCATTGGCGAAGACATCCCGGGACATATCCGACATTATAAAGAATCTCACGAAGACGATGGAAGCATCATACCTGCTTTCATCCACACTTCAACCCCCAGCTATTGCGGTAGCCACGCCGAAGGTTTCCATAACACCGTGCTGGCTGCCGTGAAAGCTGTTGCGAAACATGAACAAACCGATGAAGTGCTCAACATCTTCCCCGGCATGGTTTCGCCGGCCGACATCCGCTACCTGAAAGAACTGCTGGAAGATTTTGGCATGAAGTACGTACTTTTTCCCGATTACAGCGAAACGCTCGATAATGAATATACCTCGGAATACCAATTGATACCCACAGGTGGTACCACCATGGAGGATATGAAACATATGGGTAATTCAAAGTCGACCATTGAATTTGGTTCGGCTTTCAATAAAACGGTAAACCGCAAAACAAACAGCGGATCCTTGCAAACCGCCGGCGAGTGGTTACAGTCTACATATTACATCCGGAACAATCAAATGCCACTACCCATCGGCATCGAAGCATCCGATAAGTTTATCAAAACATTGGAAGAAGTAATAGGAAAACCGCTGCCCGAAAAGCACCGCAAGGAACGTGGACGACTGGTAGATGCCTACGTGGATGCCCATAAATATGTGTTCGGAAAACGGGCGTTGATATACGGTGAAGAGGATTTTGTAACCGCCATGGCCGATTGGCTGAAAGAAATAGGCGTTGAGCCTTTCTGGATAAAAGGTGCCGATTTCGAAACCCTGCGTGAAAAGGCCGGTGAGTTTAAACCCGACTTTCTGCTGGGCAATAGCAAAGGATATTACATAGCCCGCGAGCTAAAAATTCCGTTGGTACGCGTCGGATTCCCTATTCACGACCGCTTTGGAGCCAATCGCATGCACCACATCGGCTATCGTGGCACACAGGAACTGTTCGACCGCGTGGTCAATGCACTGATAGAATACAAACAGGAAAATTCACCGAT
>DAIQOQ010000018.1:3558-9706 GCA_036787795.1 Paludibacter sp.
CCCACGGCAGAAACACCGTTCGCGAACGTAGTGAAACCCGATACCAAAATGATTTTCAAAACACGCACCCTGGCAGCCGAACATCTAAAACTGATGAGCCATTGCGCCCGCTGTCGGGCCGATGCCGCCGGATTGTTGGGGCAGGATCTCAGTGAGACCCATGTTTTACTCAAAGAATATTCATCACGTGCCGAAGAAATGGATACAACAAAACGACCTTATGTAGCAGTTGGAAGCAACGAAGGACTATTGGTAAACCTGCATTTAGGCGAAGCCATGAATCTGTATATCTTCGAACAAAGCCCGAAAGGCTATAAGTTGGTAGAAATACGCGACACCCCTCCCAAAGGCAAAGGTGACGAACGCTGGCTGGAGATGGCTCGTTTGCTGAAAGACTGTCGGGCTCTTCTTATCAGCGGTGTGGGCGAAAACCCCAAGGCCATGCTGAAAGGTTGCGGTATACATGTAGTCGAAATGACCGGACTCATTGACGAAGGACTCGAAGGTGTGTACAACAACAAAGTGATTCGTTCCATAGCCAAGCCCGATGCCTTTAAGTGTGGTAGCGAATGCAAAGGAAACGCACAAGGATGCGGATGATAACCCCTGGCCCCTAAAGGGGAACTAAGTTAGTTTATTTCAAAACAATATATATAAACTCTATTAAAATCACTACTCCAAAACCTCCTTTAGGGGGCAGGGGGTCCATTTTATGAAAAAGCCTCAGTATCACATTTTAGTATGCAATTCATTTCGTATTGCAGGAGACGCACAAGGTGCATGTAACAAAAAAGGAGCATCAGCATTGCTTCAGTATATATCGGAAGAAGCATCAGATCGCGGTCTGGACGTAGCAGTCAGCACCACCGCTTGTCTGAATGTTTGCTCACAAGGTCCGGTTATGGTCATTCATCCCAATAACTTTTGGTATGGTGGCGTAGAATCCGAAGAAGTCATCGACGAAATATTCGATGCCCTCGAAGAAGGTGAACTCTGCGAGAAATATTCTATAGCAGATTAGGATGATGTGATGATGTGATAATGTGTTGATTTGGTAATGTGATGATAGAATGATTAATATCATTATTTGATGATTATTGGTACTCTATCGATTAACAGACAAATAAAATATAACAACAACTCAACATCCTGTTGACCATACAGCAATATAATCATTATCACATCACCAAATCAACACATTACCAAATCATCACATCAACACATCAACACATCAACACATCATCACATCATCACATCATCACATCAATTAAATATGAAACCATACTTTATCGACACTACTTTACGCGACGGCGAACAATCACCGGGCGTTGTATTCTCGCTTTCGGATAAAATTCGTATTGCGGCATTGCTGGATGGTGCAGGAGTTCCCGAACTGGAAGTGGGTACGCCGGCCATGGGTGAAGCGGAAGTGCACGAGATTCGAACAATCTGCGAAATGGGATTTGGGTTTAAAACACTCTCGTGGTGCAGGGCAAATAAAAATGATATCCGGGCAGCCAAATCAGCCGGCACAAACGGTGTGCATATCTCCTTTCCTGTTTCGCCCATACTGATGAAAGCCATGGGCAAAACACCCGATTGGGTCATCCGGAATCTGCACGACCTGATTGAATTTGCTTACCCTATGTTCGATTACGTAACCATCGGAGCACAGGATGCTTCACGCGCCGAAACAGATTTTCTTACCAAATTCGTAAGTATAGCCAGTGCATTTGGAGCCGAACGAGTTCGTCTGGCCGACACTATAGGTCTGCTGAACCCGACAACAACTTTTCAGTTGGTTTCCTCCATCCGCAGTGTTGAGAAAGATATACCCTTGGAAATCCATGCACATAACGACCTGGGAATGGCTACTGCCAACACTCTGGCAGCTTATATGGCCGGTGCCGGTTGCCTGAGTACAACGGTAAACGGACTGGGCGAGCGGGCTGGCAATGCAGCTATGGAAGAAGTTGCTATGGCACTGGAACTAAGTGCTGGTATTCCGAGCACACTGCGCACCGAGAGTTTTTCCGAGCTGAGCGATTATGTGGCTAAAGTATCCAAACGTCAGCTGAGCGAAAGCAAACCGATCACCGGAAGCATGGTATTAACACACGAAAGTGGCATTCATACCAACTGCCTGCTGAAAGACCGGAGCACCTATCAGCTTATTTCAGCCGAAAAGATAGGCAAAGAAGAACAGCAGTTTCTGATAGGGAAACACAGCGGCAAAGCCACGATCAGGTATTACCTAACTGAAGCCAATCTGCCGTGTACTGACGAAGATTGCTTGTCCTTGCTTGACAAGGTAAAAGAGTGTGCCGACGCACTTAAACGGTCTATCACCAAAGAAGAATTACTGGATATATATCTTGAACTATATTCAAATCAACATCATGCAGTCAACAATTATAAATAACACCATGCAAACAACATTCGTTCCCGATAAAGACATGAAGGCTGTAGCCGTTTCCAGTTTACGCTATGCTAACAGCTTCTTTGCTACCTTCCAAAAAAGTGTACACAATGAGCACTCCCGTTTTGATAACGATTTGCTTTACAACTTTGCAGTCATTAGTATGGAGAAATACTTTGTGGCTCTGCTGGCCCGATACGATTGGAATGCCAGCCACCACATGCCGGTGGCTCTTTACAACGAAGCACTCCAGTTTGATCCGGAACTAACTGATAATATGAAAAAGACCTCTATTCTGGTTGGTAAGTTCGAAGCTATTTGTTCACTGGACGGATTCGGATATAAAACACCAACCTCCGAAGAATTAAAAGCTATGGCAGTCGGAATAGAAGAAATAAAAGAACTGGTCGACAAGCGAATTTCCGAAATTTAAAATTCAGATCAACAATATAAATCAGCTCTGATCTGCCTTGGGGAGTCAGGGCATAAACGAATAACAATGGAGAAAACACTTATCATCATTAAACCCACAGCAATCAAACGAGACTTAATCGGAGAAATCATTCATCGCTTCGAACGAAAAGGATTGCAATTAAGCGGTATGAAAATGATGAAACTGAACGATAAACTTCTGGACGAACATTATGAGCACCTAAAGGAGAAGCCCTTTTTTCAACGGATTAAAGACTCAATGATGCAAAGCCCCGTGATCATTTGCTGTTGGAAAGGAATTGATAGTGTTCAGGTGGCTCGAACCATGACAGGTTGTACCAACGGACGAAATGCAGCTATGGGAACTATCCGGGGCGATTACAGTGTGAGTATCCAGGAGAATATCATTCACACATCCGACTCCGTAGAAAACGCTCAAATAGAAATAAAGCGTTTTTTCAAAGAAGATGAAATTTTCGAATTCGACCAACTAAGTTCCGATCTGTTGTATGCCAACGATGAATTTTAGTCGGTCTTTTTTTTAACCGGAAAGAAATATCAGAAGAAAAATCACACACAATCAGTAATTTTTAAACGGGAAGAAATACCAACATAATAAGAGTTTTATGTTGGTATTTTTTTTATCTATCGAAACAAGGTAAACCATGCTTTCACTTCATGTACCCGTCCAGCCTGTTCGTATGTTTGACATTTCAGTTCAAGCACATTAAAAGCATCGGCAATTTCATCCGGTGTAAACGTCATATTTTCCGTTATTAACCAGTCAAGCAATTCCGCCTGCGACTTGCAACTATAACACGACTTCCTGAACTCATCGTTAGAGTCCACTTTAGAGATAAAATTTATAGCATTTTGCAAGCTCATATTAATTTGTTTATAATTTGTAGTTCAAGAATCAGAACTTGTTTCACAATCTGTTTTGCAATCATCGCACTCGCCACCACATACTTTAGCAAATTCCATAGCAGCATCAATATCAAAAAGCATTAGTTCATTTCGAATCAGTAACCCAATATTGGCATCCAGTTCATCTCCTTTACACTTAAAAACATTGAATCCTTTATTTACCAGCACCTTCAATGCCATAGGTTGCACTTGTTTAGTTATAATTATCGAAACATCGTGTCGTTCAAGAGCAGGAAGTAACTCACCCATATTAGGAGCTAAGTCCAACGTTTTCATCCAACGTCCTTCTTGGCTTTCGGTATCATATATACACAGATACCCGATAACACTCAAATGAGCCGCAATTCGGTTACTTTGTAAATCTTTATCAACAACAGGAATGGCAATTTTCATAAGTGCAAAATGGATTATAGCTTTTTTGTCAGAAAAAACATATTGGGTTTACACTCTTCGAATCCCATACTGTGATATAAACCTTGTGCCACAGCATTGTCTTCACGTACTTCCAACGTTATTTTACAATAATCACGGGCGGTGGAAATCGAAATCAGTTCCTGCATTAAAGCGTTTGCCAGCCCCTTTCCTCTGAACTGCGGTAGCACAAAGAAATCATGAATATTAAGATACAACTTTACTATAAAAGTTGAGAAGTTTATAAAGCAGGTTGCAAGTCCGGCTATTTCACCATCACACAATTCGAAAAGTACAAAAGATGCCGGATGATTGGCTAACCCATCAACCAAACGCAACTGCTGGAGTTTATTCAATTGCGGAGAGTCACCCATCGGATCAGCCATATACATATTTAGCAACTCGGCTAATGCCGCTAAATGAGTTGGATTCTCAAAATCACAAAATTCAAAACTTATTACACTCATAAATCACTTCAGTTATTCTGTTCGGAAAATAATATTACACCTTAAAGCGTTTGGGGTCTATTTCATATTTTTTGATTCTGATTCCCATCATCCGTTCGGTAATTCCCAACTGATCGGCAGCTTTAGCACTATTCCCTTTGGTAGAGATTAATGCATCCATAATAATTTGTTGTTCCATATTCCCTAAAATAAAATCCAACGTTCCGCTTTGCATAGTCTCCGAAGTGGAAGCAGTTTGCAGCGAAGCAGGAAGATTGTGTGTCCGTATCACCTGATCAGTACTCAAAATGCAGGCCCGCTCAATACAATTTTCCAACTCCCGGATATTGCCCGGCCAGTGATAAACCATTAAGGTGTCAATAGCCATCGAAGTGATTCTTTTGATATTTTTACCGTGGCGTTTATTGAATTTATCAATAAAAAAATCGGTCAAAACAGGAATATCATTGATCCGTTCGCGCAAAGCCGGAATGTAAATCGGGAAAACATTAATCCGATAATATAAATCCTCTCTAAATTCATCTTTACTAATCAAATCTTCCAGATTCCGGTTAGTGGCACAAAGTATGCGAACATCAACCTTTATAGGTTTAGTGCTCCCGATTCGTTCTATTTCCCTCTCCTGCAAAACACGTAACAGTTTCACCTGAGTAGATGCCGGTATATCACCAAATTCATCCAGAAAAATTGTACCTCCGTTAGCAGCTTCGAACCGCCCGATCCGGGTAGTGGACGCACCGGTAAAGGAACCCTTTTCGTGACCAAACAATTCG
Source organism: Paludibacter sp. (assembly GCA_036787795.1). Lineage (GTDB taxonomy): Bacteria > Bacteroidota > Bacteroidia > Bacteroidales > Paludibacteraceae > Paludibacter. Next base: position 8,988 of record DAIQOQ010000018.1, read on the forward strand.
CTTTCAATCAAACTTTCGGGCAAAGCAGCACAATTGACCTTAATAAAAGGTTTGTTCTTACGGGCACTGTTATAATGAATGGCATCAGCCACCAACTCCTTTCCTACTCCACTTTCACCACGTATTAAAACAGTAGCATCGGTTGTTGCCACACTGTCTATCAACGAAAAAACTTCATTCATCTTGCCTGAATTTCCTTTTATACGGTCAGGCATGATGCGGTTGCGAAGCTCAACTTTCAGGTTTTTATTTTCGTTACGCAATTGTTCCATCTCCTCGGCATATTCTTGCCTGCGACGTAATGTGCGCCCAATCATAGAACCCACAATTTTGAGTAAGCGTAAATCGTAGTCAAAAGAAATAACACGCCGGTATACCTTATGCAAACTAATACTTCCGATAATTTCGTCTTTATAACGAATCGGAGTGCAGATAAAAGATACATCCACACCGTTAATAACAGTGGGAGCATGAGTCAGATTCAGAAATTCATCCGATACAGCAATCTTTGGAACCAAAATATTCTCACCGGATTCAATAACCCGTCCGATGGTACCTTGTCCAATTTCATAAACTGCTTCTTTTTTCTCCCTGTCCGAGATACCATACGAACCCTCAATAGTTATATGAGAACTTTCACGATTTAATACCGTCAATATAATTCGCTCGGCTTTCAAATGCTCTGCTAATATCCGAAGTGCCTCATCCAAATCAATTTC
>DAIQOQ010000018.1:9806-15176 GCA_036787795.1 Paludibacter sp.
CCATAATATGAAGTCTGAATGCAACATTAAACAAAAAAAAATGTACTTTTGCACTCGTTCTAAAGCAGAATAGCTGATATTCAAAAAGCTTGTTCTGCTGCAATATCAATTTCTATGATTCTAAACTATATTTGGATTGCTTTTTTAGTCATTGCCTTTATTGTAGCTTGCGTACAGCTGCTTTTCTTTGGCAATACACAAATATTCTCGGATATAATGAATGCAGCTTTTGGCTCTGCCAAATCAGGATTTGAAGTTTCACTGGGCTTAACCGGGGCCTTGTCATTATGGTTAGGTATAATGAAAATCGGAGAAAAAGGAGGAGTTCTTGAGCGATTATCCCGCGTAGTAGCGCCTTTTTTTGTAAAGATTTTTCCTGAAATACCCAAAGGTCATCCTGCATTAGCCAGTATGTTCATGAATCTGTCGGCTACCATGCTTGGTCTTGACAATGCAGCCACCCCCATGGGGCTGAAAGCTATGCGCGAAATGCAGGAACTGAACCAAGAAAAAGACAAAGCGTCCAATTCGATGATCTTATTCCTGGTTCTGAATACCGCCGGGCTGACTCTCATTCCGGTCAGCGTATTGGTGTACCGGGCTCAACTTGGAGCTGTAAATCCTGCAGATGTATTTATTCCCATTCTCTTAGCCACCTTTATTGCTTTTATAGCAGGGCTTATCAGTGTGGCTGTAGTTCAAAAAATAAACTTGTTCAACCGTGTTGTTCTTGGAACTTTGGGCAGTATTTCTGCTCTGATAGGAGGAATTATCTACTTTCTAAGCGGATTACCAAAAGAACAGATTGCTCAATATTCCAGTTTTGCCGCAAATTTCATTCTTCTATCCATTATCATCAGTTTCATTACTATGGCAATGATACGGAAAGTGAATGTTTATGATTCATTTATCGAAGGTGCAAAAGAAGGATTCCATGTAGCAATCGGCATTATACCCTATCTGATAGCAATTTTAGTAGCAATTGGCATGTTTCGGGCCTCAGGTGCTCTGACATTCATGACGGATGGTATTCGGTGGCTGGTAGGTCTTACCGGTATTAATACCGAATTTGTAGATGCTCTTCCAACCGCCTTGATGAAACCTTTAAGCGGCAGTGGTGCCCGGGGCATGATGATAGAAACTATGAAACTACATGGTGCCGATTCTTTTGTGGGAAGACTCTCAAGCATCATACAAGGGTCTACCGACACTACATTTTATATTATAGCTGTTTACTTTGGGTCCGTTGGTATAAAAAATACCCGGTATGCAATTGTATGCGGACTATTTGCCGACACAGTAGGAATCATAGCAGCAATTATGCTTGGTTACCTGTTCTTCCATTAAACAACAACACTACTCTAATATTCCTGATTAAGAAGACGAAAATATGATTCAATATATATCAGAGGGAGTTGAACTACCAGGACTCCAGAAACAGAAAATAAACAGCTGGATAAAAGAAACAGCTGCGTATTATGGCAAAAAAGTAGGCGAAATAGCTTACATATTTTGTTCTGACGAACGAATTCTTGAAATAAACAACCAGTATCTAAGCCACGATTACTTCACCGATATTATCACATTCGATTATTGCGACGGCATAACCATATCGGGAGATATATTTATAAGCGTTGATACTGTTCTTAGTAATTCCAAAGAATTTGGAGTTAGTTTTGAAACGGAATTGCTCCGAATTCTAATTCATGGTATTTTACATCTTTGCGGGCAGGACGATAAAACGCCCGAATTAAGAGTTGAAATGACCGAAAAGGAAGATCTGGCCCTAAAAGCATATACAAAATAAAGGGTTTTTAAACTTATTTATAACAGCTTGAATGCCCATTTGCTACAATCTCAATAATTTTGCAATAATACGTTAAATAAAGCTTCGAGTTTGTAGGCAATTTCTCTTCATTAAAAGATTATCACTACTTTTGTTGCAGGATTAAGGGTAGAATGATAAAATTTAAACTCACATATCGCGTTCTAAGTATAATTACTTGTACTATTTACAATGGGTATGAAAATGCAAAGAGTTAGATTATTTATCATAAGTGCATTTGCTTTATTTTCAGCAAATACATTTTCTCAGGTTAATTATAATGCTGAGATAGGTGTATCAGGCGGTGGATCATATTATTTAGGAGATGCCAACAGTCAATTATTCAACAATATGCAACAGGCATATAGTGGATTTTTTCGGTATAATCTTAATTCCAGGCTTGCTTTAAAAGCGGAATTTACAAAGGTAAATCAAATTGTTGGCCCAAATAATTCTTTTGTCAACAAAACCGTCAACATTGGAGATCTTTGTGCAGAGTTCAACTTCTTTGATTTGGAAATTAATGAGTCAAATCGATTCGGCAAGAAATTTTCACCATTCATATTTACCGGTATCGGTATAATGACCGATGTATACGCCAATCAAAAAGCACCTGAAGCTTGCTTGCCTTTCGGAGTGGGTATAAAGTTGAAATTAGCTGAGCGCTGGAATCTCTCAGTTCAATGGTCAAACAGGTTATTGTTTTCTGACAATTTGGAAGATAATCCGAAATATAATAATTCCGACAATCTAAATGGGTCTAACGTATTTAACAATGATCTACTTTCGACAATTACAGTCGGAATTAGTTTCAATTTTTGGGAAAAACGTTGTAACTGCTTGAATAATACTTTAAAATAAACATTTCAGTTATCAGCAATATCTTATGTCATCATATATAGAAAAAATAGACAAATCCAACTTACCAAAGCATATTGCTATCATTATGGATGGCAACGGACGGTGGGCAAAAGAGCGAGGATTTGATCGAATTTTCGGACATCAAAACGGTGTAACTTCAGTTCGCGAAATAACCGAGGCTGCTACTGAAATTGGAATTAAATACCTGACACTCTATACATTTTCAACAGAGAATTGGGGAAGGCCACAATCGGAAGTTGATGCTTTAATGGAAATTTTGATTGATACAATTGAAAAAGAAACGCCTACATTAAGTAAAAACAATATTCGGTTGTTAGCAATAGGTGATTTAAACAGATTGCCAGGTAATGCCTGCGAGAAATTGCAACGATGTATTGCTCAGACAAGTAATAATACCGGTTTAGCATTGGTTTTAGCATTGAGTTATTCGTCACGTTGGGAGATTACCAATGCTACTAAAGAAATTTGCAAAGATATTCTAGCCGGTAAACACACCGTCGAAGATATTAACGAAGAATTGATTAGTAGCTATTTAACAACGAGATCAATTCCTGATCCCGATTTATTAATAAGAACCAGTGGTGAAGAACGTATCAGCAATTTTTTGTTGTGGCAAATAGCCTACACAGAGTTGTTTTTTACAGAGGTGCATTGGCCTGAATTTAGAAAAGAAAATTTTTATCAAGCAATTTATAAATTTCAACAACGAGAACGTCGTTTTGGCAAATAATTCTATCCAATCCAACAATAACTCGACACTCCAATAAATTATGCAATACAAAACGTTTTTCTCTTTCTCTCTGCTATTTATTTTTAGCCAATTGCTTGTAGCGCAAACAATTTCTGTAAAAGACTCAACAAGTTCACCAGTCATTGAATACTCTAGTTCTGCGCCAAAATACAAAATCGCCGAAATTAAAGTTACAGGAGCCAGCAATTACGAAGACTTTGTTTTAATCGGATTTTCTGGATTGAGCATAGGCGATATGGTAAATATTCCCGGAGATGCAATTAGCAATGCCGTAAAACGATTTTGGAAACAAGGCCTTTTTTCAGACGTTAAGATATTAGCGAATAAGATACAAGACGGGAAAGTGTGGCTTACCATAGCTTTAAAGGAGCGTCCCCGGGTATCGGAAGTGAACTACATCGGATTGAAAAAAAGCGAGAAAGAAGACCTTGAAATCAGAGTTGGAATTACAAAAGGAAATCAGATTACTCCAAATATATCGGATCGGGCAAAAAAGGTAATTGATAAATACATGGAGGAAAAAGGCTATTTAAATGTTTTGGTTAATGTTTATCAACGCAATGACCCCAATAAGTCTGGTTTTGTGATTGTAGATATAAACGTAGATAAAAAACTGAAAACTAAGATTCACAAACTGTATTACACAGGAAATAAAGCGTTGACTCACGTTCAGATCAACAAAGCAATGAAAAAAACAAACGACCACAATTGGCGTAATTTTTTCAGAACCAAGAAATTTGTACGCGAAGAGTATGAAAAAGATAAAAATGCGCTGATAGATAAATACAACGAAATTGGCTACCGCGATGCATTCATTGCTTCCGACAGTGTTATTCGTTTTGACGACAAAACCGTGGATGTACATATAAATATTAGTGAAGGTAAAAAGTATTACTACCGAAATATAAAATGGATCGGAAACACGATTTATCCATACGAATATTTAAACGCCTTGTTAGGTATAAAAAAAGGTACTGTATACAATCATAAAAACCTGATGGCAAGACTTCAAACAGATGACGATGCAGTCAGCAAATTATACCAGAATCGCGGATATTTATTCTTTCAGGTCGATCCTGTTGAAGTACAAATAGACAATGACTCTATTGATTTTGAAATGAGAATGTTTGAAGGGAAACCTGCAACAATCAATGAAATTGGAATTAAAGGAAATACACGTGTTTATGAACATGTCGTTCGTAGAGAATTACGTACGAAACCCGGACAATTATACAGTCAGGAAGATATCATGCGTTCACTTCGTGAATTAGCCCAAATGGGCCATTTTGATCCGGAAAAAATCAAACCGGACATTCAACCCGATCCGGAAAACGGAACAGTTGACATCAACTACGAACTGGAAACAAAAGGTAGCGATCAAATAGAATTCTCGGCTGGCTGGGGTTCAACCGGAGTAGTAGGTAGTGTAGGCTTAAAATTCAGCAATTTTGCCATCCAAAACATATTTAGTCCAAGTACATATAGAATTGTACCGCAAGGAGAAGGCCAGACGCTGACATTAAATGCGAGGACCAGTGGAAAATCATATTCATCGTTTAGTATATCGTTCTTAGAACCATGGTTAGGTGGCAAACGACCGAATTCATTATCGGCTTCGCTTTATTATTCAACGCAATCGGCCGTTAGTGATCGTTATACATCCAACTACAGCAGTTACATCAATTCTTATAGTAGTGGTAACAGCAATTATAGCAGCCAATACGCAAGCGAAATGGACCCAACCAAATATATGCGGACGATCGGTGGATCACTCGGCTACGGAAAGCGTTTAAGCTGGCCGGATGACTATTTTGTATTCCAGGGTGAATTATCTTATCAATTGTATATGTTGAGTAAGTGGTACTACCTGCCTCCAATTACCGATGGTCATTACAACAATTTCAGTGTAAAC
>DAIQOQ010000018.1:15276-24710 GCA_036787795.1 Paludibacter sp.
ACGCTCAGCCGGAGTTGGTGTTCGTATTTTCCTTCCAATGTTTGGAATGATGGGTATCGACTGGGGTTACGGGTTTGACAAAGACAATACGGGTGTGAAGAGCGGAAGCCAATTCCACTTTGTACTGGGTCAGGAACTATAAAATAAGTAACCGGATTTTTGGCAAAGAGTTTGTAATGGAGTACGCATAGTAATTATGTTCAACCATTAAATAGAAAATTATCATGAAAAAATTAATTATTTCGCTCTGTTTACTTGCAGGTGTAGCTTTTGCAGGCCATGCTCAAAAGTTTGCCATGGTCGATATGGAGTATATTATGAAGAATATTCCATCGTACGAAAGTGCAAATGACCAACTGAATCAGGTATCCAAAAAGTGGCAATCGGATGTAGAAGCGCAAATGCAGGAAGTACAGAAGATGTATAAAAATTATCAGACTGAGCTGGTTTTTTTGTCGGAAGATATGAAAGCTAAACGCGAAGAAGAAATTGTAGCAAAAGAAAAAGCGGCACAGGAACTGAAACGAAACTATTTTGGACCGGAAGGCGAATTATTCAAAAAGCGGCAGAGTTTAATGAAACCTATTCAGGATGAAGTCTATTCAGCCATTCAGGACATTTGCAAAGATAAAGATTTAGAGCTTGTTTTTGATAAAAGTTCTTCAATGAACATAATATTTACCTCGCCCAAATTAGATATTAGTGATGTAGTCCTGAAAAAATTGGGTTATTCAAAATAATTTTATAAATTTGCAGCCTATTTTTAAATAACAAAAACTCAAAAATAAAAATAACATGTTTAAGAAAATTGCTTTAGTATTACTTTGCGCACTTCCATTTAGTTTAATGGCACAAGAAGTCAAGTTAGGTCACGTTAATTCACAAGAAATTTTAACGGCTATGCCAGAACGTGTCACTATTGAAAAAACAATTAAAGATCTACAGGATCAATGGGAAAAAGAAATGACTAAAATGCGTGAAGAATATTACGCCAAAATGAAGGAATTTCAAGACAAACAAGCTACTATGCCCGAAAGCATTAAACAAGCTCGTCAAAGCGAAATTGCAGAACTGGAACAACGCATCACTACTTTCCAACAAACTGCCAGCACTGACCTAGGAAAAAAACAACAAGAGTTATTTACTCCGGTTATTGACAAAGTAAAAAAAGCAATCAATGAAGTAGGATCTGAAAATGGTTACCTTTATCTTTTTGATTTAAGCACTCAAAGTATCATTTATCAATCTCCAAAGTCAAACGATGTGACTCCATTGGTTAAGAAAAAACTTGGTTTGAAATAAAATATAAATTTATATCCAATCACAAATAAAAAGAGGATGATCCGATGGATCATCCTCTTTTTATTTTAGCACACTCCGCCGTAACTGATGCGCACGCAGAGCTTAAGACCCATTGGTTACTTGGTAACTTCCGGAGTTTTGGCATCCCTACCCCCTTCGGCATGAATACGCGACAACAGTACCGAAAGCGTATAGTCTTTAAGTTTCACCTCATCTACACCTTTAAACAAAGCTGTTCCCGTATCGAGCACCAGCTGGTTCATTTCCCACATTTCGTTCAGTACTCCATTATTGGCATCAGTAAGACGGTTGCGCTCACTTGTTTTTGAATTTTGCAAGGCATCCAACGTGTCAATTTCGTCATTCAAAGCGATCAATTCGGTCACAAATTCGGGTTTCAATCCTTTAGCCTGCAAAACAGTCATATTCCGGCTAACAGCCTGCATCAGGCTTCGCATATTTTTCACAAGCCCTTCGTAGTTACCTTTATTCAGGCTCTTGCGAACTGCTGCAATACCCATATCCGACTCCGCCACATCAAGTTCAGACCCGGCTTGCTCAATATAGTTACCCAACCGATTTAGCTTAGTACCCAGGCTTATGGCTTTCACACCAATTTGAGTCGTAGTGGATTTGATTTCTTTGGTTAGCAAGCCCGAACTCGTCAGCCCTTTGCACTGATCAGATTTAGCAACCATGCCATCAATAAACGCCAGAGTAAACCGGGACGAATGGTCGGTAAATAAATTTAAGTCTTTTCTCAAGCTGGCAATAAGCATGTCGGCTATGGCAGGGACTTCTTCCTGTTTACATTTGTAGATTCGTTCATTCATTTTTTCAATTCTGATTTAAATGTTTCACATTTTGTTTATTATTGTTGATATAAGGACAACCAAAGAAAACAAGGAAATACTCCGTCTGTCGGAGGCGGCATAAGCTCCGCGATACCCGGCACGACTTCCGTAACATCGGGCATTAGTTTCGTCAAACGCGGCACGACCTTCGTAACGTCGGGCGTGACTTTCGTAACACCCGGCATAACCTTCGTAAGGTCGGGCATGACTTCCGTAAAGTTGGGCATGACCTTCGTAAAGTCCGGCGTGACTTCCGTAAGGTCGGGCGTGACTTCCGTAACGCGCGGCACGACCTTCGTGATGCACGGCATGAGTTTCGTCAGAAAAAATAAAGAGATTATTGCACCCGCACAACAATGAGCAGCGGGCGTAAGCCGGAGAGTGAAAGCGAAAATAAGCTGTGAAGGCTGAGAAACCGGGCTTGATGACTGAGCGATTTTCCATACTAATGTACTTAAGATTGATGGCGTAAAGATAAAAAAGATTTTTATATTTACAAAACATGCCAAAAAAAATAGTTACAAGTAGACAGTTACAAGTTACAAGACTGTATATATGTGAATTAGATAAAAGAGAAAGAAGATCATTAATTATTATTGATTCCTCATTTTTTCTTTTGTCAAAAAAAAAGGCTCCGAAAAGATTTCAGAACCTGCTTTTTAGTCGATGTTTTATAAATTCGAAGGGGAGGAATAGCATCATGCGCGGCCCGGAAAAACGCATAACAGTTCGGATTCGGGCTCTCATATCGGTACTATAACAATGGACGGAACAGGTTTTGCAGGCACCCTTTTTATCTTGAAAAGGACATTTATCCAACCGCTTAACGGCATAGCGCCTGAGCGTCTCACATTCATCGCACAGCATCTGTGTGCTGCCATGTTTACTCCGACAATAAATCTGAATCATACGAGCCACCGTCTTTTTCTCAGCCTCAATCTTTCCCATTTCTTTTTATAAAGAAAAATCAATAAATAAAATGCGCTAACTATGGCAAGAGTTAGTTGAATTCATTGCGTATGCAAATCCAGAGCATTAAGCCTACGACAGTGCATTAGAGATACCTAGTAACTCAGCCCGGATAACTTTGAGGCGTTCCACCACCTCTTGTTGCTTGGCGACCACATCTTTTTTCTGAGCCAATTTACGCTTAGCCCCTTCCAGAGTTAGTTTTTGCTCATTAACCAGGTAAATAATTTGTTTGATTGTCTGAACGTCATCATTAGAATAAAACCGACTTCCCTTGGCATTTCGTTTAGGGCTAAGTTGCTTGAACTCTCTTTCCCAAAAACGAAGATTGGACTGATTGACCCCGAACATGTCGGCCACTTCAGAGATAGAATAGAAAAGTTTTTCCATGATAAAATTGATAGCTAAATTACTTTATAATTTTCAATCGGGTACCGGTGCGAATATGCGACCGGCGAATATTATTCCACTTCTTCAGCTTATTGACCGAGATACCGTATTTGGCTGCAATATCACTGAGGGTCTGACCGGATTTTACTTTATAATAAATCACCCGACCCACACTACCGGGCGAAACCGCAGTAGCAGGAGCCTGAAGAATTTCAATCTCACCCCTCCGGTTATTAATCAGCTCATCGGCCTTGTAAGCCACAATTTCATTGAATTTCTGATTAAATGTATTCACATAGTTCAATGGCAAACACAAGGCATATGGTTTAATATTTCCAGGAATAATGTCTTTCCGATATTGTGGATTCAACAAGCGAACTTCCTCGATAGGCAAATTCAACACTGTAGCCACTTGCTCCAAATGAATTCGTTGATGTACCATAATCGTATCGGTTATGGCCGGCATATTTACAACAGCAGGACACAGATGATGTTCCGATGCATAATGAAGCGAGTAATTAGCGGCTATGAAAATCGGAACATATCCACGCGTTTCTCTGGGCAAATACGGATATATGGCCCAATAATCACGCTTTCCGCCCGACTTGCGGATTGCCTTATTTACATTAGCCGGGCCACAGTTATAAGATGCAATTACCAGATTCCAATCACCATAAATGGAGTACAGATCTTTCAGAAAACGGGCAGCGGCATTCGTCGCTTTTATTGGCGAAAGGCGTTCATCGACAAGGCTGTTAATTTCCAGACCATACATTCTTCCGGTTGCAATCATTAATTGCCACAAACCGGCAGCTCCCATCCGCGAAACAATGGTGGTATTCAATGCCGATTCTATAATGGAAAGATATTTTAGTTCCAGAGGCAGGTTATTCGCGCTCAAAACCTGTTCAAATATCGGGAAGTAATAATTACTCATGCCCAACATGTACTCAACCTGAGGCCGTTTACGAACCGTATACAAATCGATAAACGACCGTACAGGCGGATTAAATGGCATCTCCATCAGACAGGGCATCTTGGACAGGCGTAGTTTATATACAGAATCGGAAACCGACACATTATCGTCGCTCGATTTGCAATTTGGAGAACTGGCTCTGCGCACAACCCACGACTGCAACATATAGTCCAGCGTGTTGTCAAATTCGGCAGGCACATTCAACGTAGAATCCATAATCAATTCATCGATTCTTCCTTTTTGCACGCTGCTTTTCCCCTGTGAGAAAACGCAAGTACAAGTTATTAGACAAAAGATACCGGTGGAAATTAGAATTCTAAAGTTCATCTCAAAAATATTTTTCTATAAAATCAATTTATTTTAAACTAAAGCTACATTGCATAGCAAAAGAGTTGCCCGTAGTGTTGTGCTCTACTGCAGGCTGAACGCGCATGGATAAATTAGGACTGATATCAAAATCGTACAGTTGGGCATCTACATAGGCGTCCACGATAGTAAGGGCATAATAGCCTATAGTAAGGATAATACTCAAATCGCGATATCTCCGGTATCCATCCTGCGCCGACTTTAGCTTACTTTCATAAGCCGTATAGCCACCATAAGTACTTGGGGAATATCCTTTAGGTAAAACCTGATAAAAACTAACCTTGCTGGGGTCTTTATCTATCTGCTTCTTATAATTTTCATCGCCGGTATTGTACTTATTTATATCGAGGTAGGCATTTTTGTATGAATTATACTTACTGGAGTTCCAGGCTATGGCATAACCAAACCCCACGAAACCTCCGTACACGAGCGGTAACTTCCAATATTTTTTATTCAATATCTGACCGTAACCGGGAATAATGGCAGCCATCCATACCACTTTAGTAGGATTGGGCTTAAAAGTTTTCAATTTCAGAGAATCTGAAAGCTGAACAACTCTTTCAGGCTCCGGCATGTTGCCCTGCAAAGTTGAGACAGTATCTTTAAATACAGAATTACTCTTATCAATAATTTGAGCGTGAGCGCCAAAAGAGAGCAGGAAAATTAAAGATACAAGAATGCTTAAGTTTTTATACACTAAAGACAACTGTATTAAATTTTATCAATTAATTCCATAATTCGAGCTAATTCTTCATCACTGGTAAAAGGAATAGATATTTTGCCCTTTCCTTTTGGATTGCACTGAAACTGAACTTTTGTTCCAAACACCTTACTTAATTGCGATTGTAAATCATCGAACTCAGGCAGGTGCTTTATAGGGTTCACCCCATTCTCTTTTTGTTTAGCATCCAGACTACCCGTTTCCAGATACGTACGTACCAGCTCTTCGACCTTTCTTACCGTATAGTCATTTTGAATTATTGATTCATATAAATAGAGTTGAACAGCAGGATCATTCAAGCCAAGGATTGCGCGTGCATGTCCCATATCTATCTTTTTATCCTTAATTCCCATTTGAATTTCGGCAGGCAAGCGTAATAAGCGCAAGTAATTGGCTATTGTAGCACGCTTTTTACCAACACGCTCACTCAAACGCTCCTGTGTCAATTTGTATTCCTCCATCAAACGATAAAAAGTCAGTGCTATCTCGATGGCATTCAAATCTTCGCGTTGAATGTTTTCAATCAACGCCATTTCCATCACCTGCTCGTCAGCAGCAGTTTTTACATAAGCCGGAATGGTTTTAAGACCAACAAGCTTCGAAGCTCTGAATCTTCGCTCACCGGCAATGATAAGATACGTTCCATCATCATTTTTCCGCAAAGTTATAGGTGAAATCACACCTAATTCACGAATGGAAGTTGCCAGTTCCGTTAATGCATCCGCATCAAAATGACTGCGAGGTTGATTTGGATTTGCAAAAATCAAGTGCATTTCCACCTCACTGATCGACGATGATCCGCTTGTACTAATATTTTCTGTATCTATTAAGGCACCTAAACCTCTTCCTAATCCTGTAATGTTCTTTGCCATATTTATTTTGCGAAACGCTGCATTTATTATTTATTTCTTCCCGAATTATCAATCAACACTTTCATTCTTTGCAATCAACTCTTTGGCCAAATCCATATAATTCGTAGATCCTTTTGATTCTGAATCGTACAATAAAACCGGTTTTCCATGACTTGGAGCTTCACTTAAACGAACATTACGGGTTATGACTGATTCGAACACCATCCCCTGAAAGTGCTTCTTCACTTCGGCATATACCTGATTGGCTAAACGTAATCGGTTATCGTACATGGTAAGCAAGAAGCCCTCTATTTCCAAAGCCGGGTTTAGCTTGCTTTTAATTATCTTTATTGTATTCAACAGCTTACTGATACCTTCCAATGCAAAATACTCGCACTGAACAGGAATTATCACGGAGTCGGAAGCAGTTAATGCGTTTACCGTTATCAGTCCCAGAGAAGGTGAACAATCGACTAGTAAATAATCGTATGATGATTTTAGAGGAAGCAGGAGGTTTTCCATAACCCGTTCCCGGTTTTCCATATTCAACATCTCAATTTCCGCGCCAACCAAATCAATATGCGACGGTAAAATAAACAGATTATCCACAGCCGTAGGATGAATTGCTTGTACCGAAGGCACATTATCAATCAGACATTCATAAATTGTAAATTCTAATGACCGAACATCAATTCCTAACCCAGACGAAGCATTAGCTTGTGGATCAGCATCAACCAACAGAACTTTTTTACCCAGCGAAGCCAGCGAAGCTGCTAAATTGATTGCAGTTGTGGTTTTACCCACACCACCTTTTTGGTTGGCCAACGAGATTATTTTACCCATAATTAAAGGAGTTTATTTAGAAATTGTTGTGATATTTTAGTTTGTATTCCGGACATTGAGTTGTAACGTCTACTCACTCACAACCTTCATCCTTTTCTACAACTCAAATACCTGAGTGTTATAATTATTACCTTTTCAACGAATATTCTTTTACCGATTGGCAAAGATAATAAAATAAATCCACCCACTCAAGAAGCCTTTAGGGGCCAAAATAGAAATAAGGTTTTTTAAGCCAACAAAGCAAAATACAATCAAGAGCTAAAAGCACATCTTTTTTTATATGAAATTTAGCAAAATAGAGACGAAGAATATGTATTAAATAATAGAACAAGCCTATGGCTTATTTAAGTTTTGAATATTATTAAATTCAAATAGCTATAAAAATGATTATCTTTGCAGTTGTTAGATAAAACATCACTATTTCAGACTAAAAGCATATCTGTCAGCACAATTTCACCCATTCGCCCAACATTTAATATGAAAATCCGGAACCTTCAAAATCCAATTATATTAATTCTTCTTGTTGCACTTGTCATCATCTCGTATTTCTACTTCTTTCGCATCGATCTTACATCCGACAAACGATATAGCATTGCCGATCAAACAAAAAATCTGATGGCTAAAATGGACGCTCCTCTTGAAGTTACTGTATACCTCGATGGAGATTTAAATCCGGGATTTCAACGATTGAAAAAATCGACTGCCGAATTACTTGACGAATTGTCGGTTTATTCCGATAAAAGTATAACTGTAAAATATGAGAATCCATCTTTAGCCGACTCGCCAGATCAAAGAGAAAAGAAATACCTGGAACTCCAGACCCACGGACTGAATCCAACTGCCGTTTACGAGCGCGACAAAGAGGGAAAGTCTATCCAAAAAATCATATTTCCATGGATTGAGATTAATTACAAAGGCAAGAAAGTTCCGGTATGCCTTTTAAAGAACATTCTGGGAAATTCGGGAGAAGACAACCTGAACATTTCAATTGAAAATCTGGAATTTGAAATTACAGATGGAATTCGCCGGTTAGTGAATACCAAGGTTTCTAAAATTGCATTTATAGAAGGTCATGGCGAGTTATCTGAAGCCGAGACCTACGATATCAGCAAGTCATTAAGTCGTTATTTTCAGATAGACCGAGGCGTACTGGCCAGCAATGCTGCAGTTCTGAACGATTACAAAGCCATTATTATTGCCAAACCTACAAAACCATTCAGCGAGTCCGATAAATTTATCATTGACCAGTATATCATGAATGGCGGACGTGTATTGTGGCTAATAGACGGGGTTCGTATTGCAAAAGAGAACCTCTCCACCATCGGACTTTCGCCGGCCATGGAGCTCGATTTGAATCTGAACGATCAGTTGTTCCGTTACGGAATAAGGATCAATCCTGTTTTATTGCAAGATGTTCAATGTGCCTCCGTTCCGGTAAATATTGCGCCGGCCAACGCTACCCCACAATTTGAACCTACTCCATTATATTTTACTCCATTACTGCTGGCTTCACCGGAACATCCGGTAAGCAGGAACATTACCGAAGTCAGGTCTGAATTTTGTTCGGGCATTGATGTAGTGGGGCAAAACAAACAGGTTAGCTACAACCTGCTTTTGGCTAGTTCAGAGAACACACACATTATTGGCACTCCAACCACCATCGACATGGGTCAAAAACTTAAAGCAAATGACAAAGCATATTTTAATGTGAGTTATGTACCTGTAGCAGTTGCAATGGAAGGAAACTTCGACTCGGATTTTGCCAATAGAATGGTTCCAAAAGGGTTGACAAATACTTTACCCATACTAAAACAAAGCATGAAGACCCGTCAGATAGTGGTTGCCGACGGAGATATAATACGAAATGAGGTTTCGATAAAAGACAGCACTTCCATTCCGTTAGGCTTTGACCGCTATACGAATCAACAATTCGGAAACAAAGACTTCATCCAAAATGCCGTACTTTACCTGGCCGACAATGACGGTTGGATACAACTCAGAAACCGCACATTAAAGCTGCGCCTGCTCAACAAACAAATTTCGAGCGACGAGAAAACTGTTTGGCAAGTGGTTAATGTATTATCACCAATCATTCTTCTGGCCTTATTGGGAATTGGATATCAAATAGTGAGAAAGAGGAAATACACAAAGATTTAAAATTC
>DAIQOQ010000329.1:0-2750 GCA_036787795.1 Paludibacter sp.
GAAAATAGTCCGTAGGACTTACATATCCATAGAATAAACGGCTATGTATGTTTATTGTCCGTAGGACATTCACATCGTTCTATGTTTATCCCCTACGGGGAATTGGTTATATCTGGTTTCATTTTCTATTGATATATATTCCCTACGGGAAATGACTTATTATAAATAGAATTTATATGTCCGGAGCTCCTGATTCACATTAATACCTAATTCTTTAATTCTTCCGCAACCGGTATCAGAACAGTTTTCACTTCTGTTACCTCTGCTTTTCCGCTGTATTTTGTATCAATTTCTTTGATTATATGTCTTGCCAAAGGCAACGAAATGAGTTGCAGGGCAGCTACAATGATTAATGCATATTTCAGCGCGAAAATTTCTGAAACGAAATAGGCCAGTGAAATAAACAAGATCATTCCGGAGGCGCGCCCAAAGAATAAACCAACTTCGTGACTCAGGATATAAGCATATTCATTTCGTTTTTCAATTCCGGAAACGGCATCTATCGTCTTCATCATGGTAGGAAAATAAGCCAAATCGTGAAGTGGTTGGAAAAGTACTTTGCAAAGTACAAAAATGATAACGCCTAATGCAGAGAACATAATTCCATTCACTAAAGTTCCGATAAAAAACACCACCAACCCGAATCCGAAAATATACATCCGGTGTTTCGGCTTTGCAAGACGTCCCAGAACGTAAACAATAATAGCCGTGGCACCACCGCCAATTCCCTGAATCAAACCCAACGAACCCTCATTACCAACCAGGCGCATAACCAGAATAGCCGGTGCAGTTACCAAAAAGCCCTGAACCATTCCTTTCAGACCTGCCAAGGCAAGGAACTTTTGCCATAAAACATGATATTTAAAATAGACAAACTTTTTTTGAACCGGATTGACAAAATCACCCTTTGCCAATACAATACAAGCACCAATGGCAATAAAGAATACCACCACGGTAATCATTTTATAACCGGCATTTACATCGAAGGTATGACCAAACAACGTTTTACCATCAATACTTGCCAAAAACACACCGACGATAAGCGGAACAACAATGCTCCAAAGCGAAAAGAAAAATGATTCCAATCCGAAGAAATAATTCCGGTTTTGATCATTGGTAGAATTAAGCGTAAGCAAATAACGGTTTGTCCAGAAAAACCCGGTAGATGCTCCGAGTGCAAAACCGGCAATACCCAACTGCACTATTCCCAGCGATTGTACAAACATCATTACCATTAAGGAAATGGCGGTAAGAATAATACCAAAACTATACAGCCTGTTTACCTTGAATATTTTGAGTAAGGCTCCATTCAGCACCGACGTGCTCACTACCCCAATGTACATGCACAACTGATAAATGGCTACATACGATGAATTCCCTGTATTCCGCATGATATAGGCACCGACAAAGATTTCAATAATCGGCAATATCAGTGCATACAGCATATTGGTTACCAATATTGTACGGACGTTCTTAGGCTGGGTTTTGAAGAATGCAAATTCTCCGGTCAATTTATTGGTCATCAGATTTTCTTTAATGAGTTTAAAATTTCGGTAATGGAAAATTCTGCACTACAAATCACTTCATCGCTGGCTCCGTAAAATATCTTAACGATGTCGCCATTCACATAATGTCCGTTTGTAAATACTACATTTCCGAAAAATCCGGTTTGTTCATATTCGGCAATCGGTTCCATAATGGGTTCTACACTGCGGGCAAGTACTTTGGAAGGATCATTTAAATCGAGTAATAAAGCTCCCAGGCAATAACGATGATCACCATTAGCTCCGTGGTAAATTTCCAACCACCCTTCGGAGGTTTTAATAGGTGCGGCACCGGCTCCAACGCGTGCCGAATCCCAACTTCCTTCGCGGGTAATGGCTACACACTTATGGTTTCCCCAATGCACACGGTCGGGTGATTCGGCAAGCCAGATATAATTTCCACCCAACTCGGGACTACTAGGACGGTGAAATGCATAATACATTCCGTTTATTTTTTCTTCGAATAAGGCACTGTCTTTGTTATGAGGTGGGAAAATCATTCCTTTGCGGTCGAAATGTTGAAAGTCTTTGGTAACAATAAGTCCCACACCAACGGCCACCGACGAAACTTCGGTAAAGCTGAGGTAAAAGCCATCCTCCATAGTAGCCACGCGACAATCTTCGATGCCAAAAGCTTCCAGGTCGCCTTCGCCAAAAATGGGTGGATAAGCAGGATCTTCGTGGAAATGGATATCATCATCGCTGCAAACCAGTCGCAGATAGGATAATGTTGTTAAGTAGTTCTTTCCTTTATAAAGAATGACACGCGGATCGGTGGCATCAAGTTGAGGGTCGTTTTTATCAAAGCTGAGTACTTCGATTTTTCCATCCTTACTGTAAATGGGAAAACTGATTTTATTCTCAATTTGTGTCGGGCGTTCGGCAACCCGAAGTAAAAGCCATGTTTTTCCGTTCATCCGAAAAACTCCGGGGTTGAGCAGGCAGGTAATTTCCATTCCATCTATTTCGGCCTTTAAATCAGCCGGACGGAGCAATGGATTATTTATTGAACGCTTTGCGATATCCATAATGTTTTTATAGTTTAAAATTATACCGCAAATGTAGACCACTACCAACCGAAACAGAGTATCTTATTCTTACAAATGAGTACACGAATCTTACATTATTGCTAATTGATACCTTTTTGATGAAAATAGATACCTTCCTATCTTATTTCCAAAATCTTATTATTGTATATTTGCATAA
>DAIQOQ010000117.1:0-8484 GCA_036787795.1 Paludibacter sp.
AATCAATGACAAAAAAGGAACGAATAATAGTTTCTTCATATAAAATGTTTGTTTTTGTTATTGCAGAACACAGGTAGACCTCAGTGATCAAACACCCGATGTTAAACAAATTTTAATTTAAGCGCTGCAAAATTACACAATATTTCGACAAACGTGCAATTATTTCAAAAATAATGCGCATTTTATTTTATAATGTGCAATTTCCTTTTTTAAAACAAACAAAACAAGTGAAATTTTTGTCAATATAGTGAGTCTGTTGACAAAAAAAAGGAACAAACCGAAGCTTATTCCTTTTTTCAAAAAAGTATTTTGTATACTGAATTATTCAGCAGCAGGTGCTTCTTCAGCAACAGCAGGTGCCACTGGAGTTTCAACCGGAGCAGACGCCGCAGGTGCAGCAACTTCAGCTTTTTTAGCAGATCCCGCACGACGTGTACGAGCAGCTTTTTTGACAGCTTTTTCTTTCAACATGTTTTCGTTGTAATCAACTAACTCGATAATACACATTTCTGCGTTATCACCCAAACGGAAACCTGTACGTAAAATACGGGTATACCCTCCCGGGCGGCTAGCGATTTTCACCGATACATTCTGAAATAGTTCAGTAACCATCTCTTTGTTTTGCAAGTGGCTAAACACCATACGACGTGAGTGTGTGGTATCTTCTTTCGACTTAGTCAAAAGTGGTTCTACGTAAACCTGCAAAGCTTTAGCCTTAGCAAGTGTAGTAGCAATTCTCTTATGTTGAATAAGAGAAGAAGCCATATTAGACAACATTGCCTTTCTGTGAGATGTTGTACGGCCTAAGTGGTTGAATTTTTTATTATGTCTCATCTCTTTACTCTTTATCTAATTTATATTTGGCAATATCCATACCGAAGGACAGATTCAAGCTTTCTAATTTTTCCTCTAACTCTGTAAGCGATTTTTTACCGAAGTTGCGGAACTTCAATAAATCGTGTTTGTGATAACCTGCCAATTGACCCAATGTGTCAACATCAGCTGCTTTCAAACAATTGAGTGCACGAACCGATAGTTCGAGGTCAGTCAGTTTTGTTTTCAACAATTGACGCATGTGCAGAATTTCTTCGTCAAACTCATCGCTTCCTTCGCCTTCTGTCACTTCCAACGAAATTTTTTCGTCAGAGAACAACATGAAGTGATGGATCAAAATCTTAGCCGATTCTTTCAAAGCATCTTTTGGATGAATAGAACCATCGGTAGTGATTTCCAATACCAATTTTTCATAATCGGTAACTTGCTCTACACGGTAGTTTTCAATAGAATATTTTACATTACGAATAGGAGTGAAGATAGAATCAATCGGAATAACACCAACTTCCTGGTTAGGCGTTTTATTTTCTTCCGATGGAGTATATCCACGACCTTTATTCACTGTAATATCAATTTGAAAACTAGCAGAAGGGTCAAGTTCACAAATAACCAATTTAGGGTTCAACACCTCAAATCCGGTAAAATATTTACCTATATCGCCAGCTTTAAATGAAGTTGTGCCAGCAACATTGATAGTTACTTTCTCATTTTCGATATCTTCCACTATTTGTTTGAAACGAACTTGTTTCAAATTCAAAATAATGTTGGTAACATCGTCAATTACTCCCGGAATAGTTGAATACTCGTGATCTACTCCTTCTATTTTAATAGAAGTAATAGCGAAACCTTCCAGTGAAGATAAGAGAATGCGGCGTAAAGCATTACCTATTGTAATACCGTAACCGGGTTCCAACGGACGAAATTCAAATTTTCCTTGAAATGCGTCAGCTTCCAACATGATTACCTTTTCAGGTTTTTGAAATGCTAATATAGCCATGGTTTCACTTATTATTTAGAGTACAACTCAACGATTAACTGTTCTTTGATATTTTCAGGAATATCTTCACGTTCCGGGATGTGTAAATACACACCCGATAAAGAAGCTGCATTCCATTCAATCCAAGGATATTTGCTGTGATTAAAGCCATTCAACGAAGCTGCAATAACTTCCATTGATTTATCCTTTTCACGAACAGCAATAACCTGACCGGCACGTACATGATAAGAAGCAATATTTACCACTTTACCATCAACAGTGATGTGCTTGTGGCTAACTAATTGACGAGCACCGGAACGTGTAGGAGCAAATCCTAAACGAAATACGATGTTATCCAATCTTGATTCCAACAATTGTAACAATACTTCACCAGTAACACCTTTAGTCCGTTGAGCTTTCTCGTACATGTTACGGAATTGTTTTTCCAATACACCATAAGTGTATTTGGCTTTTTGCTTTTCACGCAACTGGATACCGTATTCCGAAGTTTTTTTACGACGTCCCTGACCATGTTGTCCAGGGGGATAATTCTTTTTAGCCAACACTTTATCTGGTCCGAAAATAGCTTCACCAAACTTACGAGCTATTCTTGACTTAGGTCCAATATATCTTGCCATCTTTTATTTTTTTGATTTAAATTTGTTATGCGTTCCGCGTACACAAATCGGTCGAAAATTACCACAGCCGCGATTGCAGAGAGGTTTGAGTTGCAATCTATTTTCAAATTTTCACCAATTCGACTGCCGGGAAACCCGATTATTAAACTCTACGACGTTTAGGAGGACGACAACCATTGTGTGGAAGTGGAGTAACATCAACGATTTCCGTTACTTCAATACCAGCTCCGTGTACAGTACGAATAGCTGACTCACGACCGTTACCTGGTCCTTTTACATAGGCTTTTACTTTTCTCAAACCTAAGTCCACTGCAATTTTCGAGCAATCCTGAGCTGCCATCTGTGCAGCATAAGGAGTGTTTTTCTTTGAGCCACGGAATCCCATCTTACCTGCCGAAGACCAAGAAATAACTTGACCATCGTTGTTTGTAAGAGTAACAATAATGTTATTAAAAGAAGAGTGTACGTGTAATTGTCCTACACCCTCTACTTTTACGACTCTTTTCTTGGCTGCAACTGTTTTTTTTGCCATATTATTCTAATATTATTTAGCTTTTCTAAAATTCGCTAACAGTTAAACCTTATTTAGTTGCTTTTTTCTTGTTAGCAACAGTTTTCTTTTTACCTTTACGAGTACGAGCATTATTCTTCGTACTTTGACCTCTCAATGGAAGACCGATACGGTGACGAACACCACGGTAACAACCGATATCCATCAAACGCTTGATGTTCGTTTGTACTTCAGAGCGAAGGTCACCCTCCACTTTGAATCCAGCTCCAATGATTTCGCGGATCTTAGCTGCTTGGTCGTCAGTCCAATCTTTTACCTTGATGTCAATATCAACACCGGCTGATTCTAAAATCTTTTTTGCACTACTGCGACCTATTCCGTAGATATAAGTCAATCCAACTTCCCCTCTTTTGTTTTGGGGTAAATCTACTCCGACAATTCTTATAGCCATAAACTATTCTTTTTCTAAAATAAATTAATTACCCTTGACGTTGTTTAAACTTAGGATTTTTTTTGTTGATAACATACAAGCGACCTTTTCTACGAACGATTTTACAATCGTCTGTACGCTTTTTTACAGATGCTCTTACTTTCATGTTGAAAATATTTTATTTTTATTTATATCTAAAAGAAATTCTTCCTTTTGACAAATCATAGGGCGACATTTCGACTTTTACTTTATCACCAGGTAAAATTTTGATGTAATGCATACGCATTTTACCAGAGATATGAGCCGTAATAACGTGACCGTTTTCCAGTTCTACACGAAACATGGCATTGGATAATGCTTCGATTATCTTTCCATCTTGTTCAATTGCTGTTTGTTTGGCC
Organism: Paludibacter sp.; assembly: GCA_036787795.1. GTDB lineage: Bacteria > Bacteroidota > Bacteroidia > Bacteroidales > Paludibacteraceae > Paludibacter. The sequence continues at coordinate 3,791 of DAIQOQ010000117.1, forward strand.
ATAAATTATATTGCTTTGTTACCTAAAACTTGTTCTACATATTCAAAACTCGATAAAATATCGGCTTTGCCACGTCGTATTGCCACCGAGTGCTCAAAATGAGCAGAAGGCTTGCGATCTAACGTTCGGGTTGTCCATCCATCCTTTTCAAAGACCAGATGTCTCGTACCTAAGTTAATCATAGGCTCAATAGCAATCGTCATACCCGATTTGAGCATAATACCATTCCCTTTTCTTCCATAATTAGGAACTTCAGGTGCTTCGTGCAACTTACGCCCCACTCCGTGTCCGATCATTTCCCGAACAACGGAATAACCACGTTCCTCACAATAAGTTTGAATAGCACTACCCACATCACCTAACCGACGACCTTCTTCAGCTTGCTCTATACCTTTATACAAAGATTCTTTAGTTGTGCGCAATAAATCTTTAATTTCAGGTTTCACATCGCCTACACAAAAAGTATAAGCCGAATCTCCATGAAAACCATTAATTAATGCACCACAATCTACCGATATAATGTCACCATCTTCTAAAAAAACTTTTTCGGATGGAAAACCGTGTACAATTTGCTCGTTTACCGAAGCACATATAGAGTATGGAAAACCGCCATAATTCAGAAAATTAGGAACGGCTCCATTATCTCTTATAAATTCATCAGCAACGTTATTTAATTGCATCGTGCTTACACCTGGTGCAATTATCTTAGCAAGCTCAGCTAACGTTTTAGCTACTATTTGATTACTGATTCTTAGAAATTCAATTTCTTCGTCAGATTTCAAGAAAATCATTCGATCTTTATTTTATTAATAGGCAGAAGCACCACCTGTGCGTCCTTTTATACGTCCCGATTTAAGCAAGCCATCATAGTGACGCATCAATAGGTGACTTTCAATTTGTTGAAGTGTATCAAGTACAACACCGACCAAAATCAACAATGAAGTTCCACCAAAGAAAGAAGCGAAGGCCTGATTGATTCCCATAATTTTTGCAAAAGCAGGTAAAATTGCTACGATTGCTAAAAAGATAGATCCCGGTAATGTAATTCGAGACATAATCAAATCCAGATATTCAGCAGTTCTTTTTCCAGGTTTAATTCCCGGAATAAAACCGTTGTTACGTTTCATTTCTTCAGCCATTTGGGTTGGATTAATGGTAATAGCCGTATAGAAATACGTAAATACCACGATCAAAAGTCCAAATACCAAATTATACCAAAAACCATTATTATCCATAAATGCTCCAACAAACCCTCTCATCGATTCTGATTTTGAGAATCCAACCAGTGTAATAGGAATAAACATAATTGCCTGAGCAAAAATGATAGGCATCACACCAGCAGCATTAATTTTTAATGGAATATATTGACGTACTCCACCATATTGTTTGTTACCAACAACACGTTTAGCATACTGCACCGGGATTTTACGAGTTCCCTGAACCAACATGATAGAAGCAGCAATAACAATCAAAAGGAAGATCAGCTCACCAAGAAACATAACCAAACCTCCACCTGCATCACCTAAGCGAGAAGCAAACTCTTTGATAACAGCTCCTGGGAGACGGGCAATGATACCAACCAAAATGATAAAAGAAATACCATTACCGATACCCTTATCAGTGATTCGTTCACCTAGCCACATAACGAACATACTACCACCACACAAAATCAATGTAGAAGAAACCGTGAACAAAAATCCACCCGGAAGTGCAGAACCCGATTGACCCAATTGTACACTTAAGTTTACCAAATACGAAGGACCTTGCAGAAGCAAGATACCAACGGTTAGATAACGTGTTAATTGATTCATTTTGCGTCGACCACTTTCACCTTCACGTTGCATCTTTTGGAAGTACGGAACAGCAATAGTTAATAACTGGATAACGATAGAAGCCGAAATATATGGCATGATACCTAAAGCGAATACAGAAGCATTAGCAAACGCACCACCGGAGAACATATCCAACAAAGCTAACAAACCACCTTGAGTTTGACTTTTTAACGCTGATAAAGCAGTTGGGTCAATACCCGGAAGAACTACATAAGAACCAAAACGATATATCATTACAAACAAAATAGTAGTAAGTAATCGGGTTCTGAGATCTTCGATCTTCCAGATATTTGTGATTGTCTCTATTAGTTTCTTCATGGGATTATAGTTTTACTACAGTTCCACCTGCGGCAACAATTGCTTCTTCTGCCGATTTAGAAAATCCATTAGCCTCAACATCTACTTTTACAGTCAAAACACCGTTGCCTAAGATCTTAACTAAAGCTGTTTTTGAAAGAAAACCAGCTTCTCTCAATTCAACTAAACCAATCTTAGCAAGTTTTTTTGTTTCTGCAAGAATTTGTAGCGTATCAAGATTGATAGCTTTATATTCAACACGATTGATGTTTTTGAAACCAAATTTTGGTAAACGACGTTGAATAGGCATCTGACCACCTTCAAATCCAATTTTCTTGGAATATCCCGAACGTGATTTTTGTCCTTTGTGCCCTTTTGTAGAGGTTCCACCTAATCCAGATCCAGTACCACGACCAATTCTTTTTCTAGTTTTTACAGAACCTGCTGCAGGGGTTAAATTACTTAAATTCATATCTTATAATTTAAAGAGTCTAAGAATAATATTATTTGATCACTTCTACCAAATGTTTCACTTTAGCAACCATTCCCAAAATCTGGGGAGTTGCTTCATGTTCAACTACGGCTTGCATTTTTTTCAAACCCAATGCTTCCAAAGTCAGTTTTTGAACTTTAGGAGATTTGATTTTACTTCTAACCTGTTTAATTTTTATTGTTGCCATAATTTTTTGATTTATCCGTTAAACACTGTATCAAGCGAAACACCTCTGTTTTGAGCCACCATGTGAGCATCACGCAATTCACCTAAAGCTACAATTGTAGCTTTCACTAAGTTGTGAGGATTCGACGAACCCTTTGATTTTGCCAAAACGTCAGTAATTCCAACACTTTCCAGTACCGCACGCATTGCACCACCAGCTTTAACTCCGGTACCGTGCGAGGCAGGGCTGATGAATACTTGAGCACCACCAAATTTTGCAATTTGTTCGTGAGGAATAGTTCCATTTAAAACCGGAACTTTAATCAAGTTTTTCTTAGCAGCTTCAGTTCCTTTGGCAATAGCAGCGGTAACTTCACCTGCTTTACCAAGTCCCCAACCTACAATTCCATCTTCATTTCCAACAACAACGATTGCCGAAAAGCTGAAAGTACGTCCACCCTTGGTAACTTTGGTTACACGATTAACGGCTACCAATCTGTCTTTCAATTCCAAATCGTTGGTCGATTTAACTTTATTCATATTTGTTGCCATACTTGATTAAAATTTAAGACCAGCTTCGCGAGCAGCGTCAGCTAATTGTTTAACTCTACCGTGGTACAAATAGCCATTACGGTCAAATACCACTTCTGTAATTCCGGCTTCTTGAGCAACTTTAGCTACCAATGCGCCTACTTTAGCAGCCTGTTCTGTTTTAGTTACTTTATCTTTTACACCTATCGATGAAGCTGAAGCTAAAGTAACGCCATTTACGTCATCAATAAGTTGAGCATAAATCTGTGTATTGCTTCTGAATACTGTCATCCGAGGTTTTTGAGCAGTTCCGGACAATCTGTGACGGATATGCGCTTTTATTCTTGTTCTTCTATCTAAATTTGTCTTCATAATTTCACAAGTTTACGTAAATTATTTACCTGCTGATTTACCTGCTTTACGGCGAAGTACTTCACCAGCAAATTTAATACCTTTTCCTTTATATGGTTCCGGTTTACGAAATGAACGAATTTTTGCACAAACTTGACCAATCAATTGTTTGTCGCAACTTTCCAAAATAACAACCGGATTTTGATTACGTTCGCTCTTAGTCTCGATCTTGATTTCGGCAGGTAAACTCAAAAATATATTATGAGTATAACCTAAAGCGAATTCTAAAACCTGACCTTGATTCGACACACGATAACCAACACCAACTAATTCCAAGGTCTTTTTGTAACCTTCTGAAACACCTGTAACCATGTTATGTATTAATGAACGATACAAACCGTGAAAAGCACGATTTTGTTTTTCGTCATCGTGACGCGATACAATACATGCACCGCCTTCAACTGCTACAGTAATATTGGGATCAATCTCTTGAGTTAAGACTCCTTTTGGACCTTTTACAGTAACAGTGGTATCTTGCACTGTAATAGTTACACCTGCAGGTATACTAATGGGTAATTTTCCTATTCTTGACATTATTCTTTCCTCCTATTAATAAATGTAACAAATAACTTCACCACCCACTTTCAAGTCGAGCGCTTCTTTGTTGGTCATAACACCTTTGGAAGTAGAAAGAATAGCTATACCCAATCCATTCAATACACGTGGCATATCTTTATAACCAACATATTGACGAAGACCAGGAGTAGAAACCCTGATCATTTTTTTAATTGAGTTAACTTTATTTACTGAATCATACTTCAAGGCAATTTTAATAGTGCCTTGTGGACCTTCTTCTACAAATTTGTAGTTTAAGATATAGCCTTTTTCGTGCAATATCCTGGTCAATTCTTTTTTCAAATTCGAAGCGGGAACTTCCACAACTCGGTGGTTTGCTTTAATAGCGTTCCGCAATCGGGTTAGATAATCTGCTATTGGATCTGTCATATTATTGTTTTTAAATTGAT
>DAIQOQ010000330.1:0-2738 GCA_036787795.1 Paludibacter sp.
TATCTTATTCTTGTGGCGTTTCGTCGCCCACTGGAATACCTTCAGGTGCGTCTATATCTCCCATGCCCGATGAGTCGGTGGCAGTGGTGTCAACCCGCAAGTGTGTTACACAAGTATAATTGCGCGAGATTGGTTCCTTGGGTTTGGTCGGAAATTTACCGCGATATTGGGTCAGTTTTGGGTCTTTCAGAACTTTTTCCATAAACATACCGAATATAGGCAGTGCCGTACGGCTTCCTTGTCCCAGTTCGCCGGTGCGGAAGTGTACGCAGCGTTGCTCGCCACCCACCCAGGCACCTCCTACCAGTTTAGGCGAAACACCCACAAACCAAGCATCGGAGTGGTTGGACGATGTTCCGGTTTTTCCACCAAAGTCGGTGTTGTAATGGAATAAATCCCAGCTCCACAGTGCACGCGAAGTACCACCGGGTTCGGTCATACCGCCCTTTAGCATTTCGGTCATCAGCCACGATACTTCGTAAGGTATCACGCGTTTTTGTTCTGTTTTTTTCTCGTATACTACTGTGCCATCTTTATCTTCAATGCGGGTAATGAATAGTGGGTCGTGATACATCCCTTCGTTTATTACTGTGGCGTAGGAGTTCACCAGTTCCAGCAGCGAAACATCGGACGAACCGAGGCAGGTCGACGGTTTATCTTCGAGTGGGGTTCTGATTCCCAGTAGATACGCACATTTAATAATTTCGGGTATACCCACCTGTTGTGCTACCTGCACGGCTATGGTGTTGATTGATTGTGCAAAGGCATTTTTCAGCGAAACGGCATAACCTATACTGTATCCGTTGGCATTGCGGGGAGTCCATGTTTTATCGCCGCCGCCTTCTTTGTAGTTCCAGCTCACCGGTTTATCGGTCATCATATCGCAGGGCGACATACCTTGCAGGAAGGCCGCCGTGTAGTCGAACAGTTTGAAAGTAGATCCCGGTTGACGTTTGGACTGTGCCACCTTGTCGTATTGCCAGAATTTAAAGTCAATGTCGCCCACCCAGGCTTTTACGTTTCCGGTTTCGGGCTCCATGGCCACAAAACTACTGTGCATAAAGCGGTTCATGTAGCGGATAGAGTCCATAATGCTCATCGTCATTTCTTTTTCGCCCCTGTCGTAGTCAAATACTTTAACCTTGTGGGGTTTGTTCAGAAAATAGGTAATCGAGTCGGGGTAGTTATTTTTGTATTTGGCTACCAGCGATGCGTAAGCTTTGGTTTTGTGCGCAATATCTTCCACAAAGTGAGGAATCTCTTTGTGGTTTTCGTCCTGCCAGGGGTTTTGTCCGCGCCAGTGGTCGTCAAACTTCCGTTGCAGACTGCGCATTTGTTTGTGCAATGCCTCTTCGGCATATTTCTGCATGCGGGAGTCGATGGTTACGTAAATTTTCAATCCATCGGAATAGATGTCGTATCCGTTTTCTTCTTCCCATTTCTGCAAATATTTTTCCAGATAAGCGCGGAAGTGAAGTGCATCGCCATCGTACGATTGCTCTATGCTATAGTTCAACCGGATGGGAATTTCTTTCAACGAATCGCATTCGGCCCGGTTTATTACTTTTAGCTTAGCCAGATTGTCCAGCACCACATTTCGACGTACCATCGACCGCTGCGGGTGTGCTATCGGGCTGTACGAAGTGGTAGCTTTCAGCAGTCCCACCAGCGTAGCCGATTGCTCGTAGTTAAGTTTGGCCGGCGTAGTGTTGAAAAACGTTTTGGCCGCCGTATGAATACCGTATGCATTACTACCAAAGTCTACTGTATTGAGGTATTTGGTAAGAATCTCTTTTTTGCTGAAAAACATTTCAATTTTTACTGCAGTGGTCCACTCCTTCGTTTTGCTGATAATCAGTTTTACTCCGGGAATGTAACCAAACAACCCCGTGGAATACTGGTTACGGGTTTTGTACATGTTTTTTACCAACTGCTGGGTAATGGTGCTGGCACCACGGCTCCGGCCTCTGGTCATATCTTTCAATGCGGCAAAAATACCTTTGAAATCAATACCAAAATGCTGATAAAAGCGTTCGTCCTCGGTAGATATCAGGGTTCTGATAAGCTTAGGCGAAATTTCTTCGTAGGTTACCGGCGTTCTGTTTTCGCGGAAATATTTACCCAGCACTTCTCCGTCGGAGGTATAAATGACCGAAGCCACACTCTGTTCGGGATTGCTGATGCTGCGCATTCCGGGCGATTTACCGAACAACCACAAAAAATTGATGTCGACAATGAACAGGTATAGTAAAAACAAAACGATGGTTGTGATAACCACGTTCGGAATTTTGAGATACCACGCCAGCCCTTTGTAACGTTTGTATCGCGCTTTACGCCAGGTAATAAATTTATTCCACCAAATTGGAAGCTGAGTTAAAAGTTTTCCCCACCAAACTTTAATTAACTCTACAAGAGCGGTGAGTAGTGTCCTAATTGTATTCCACATAATGTTTTTCAGATTTTGGGTGCAAAGTTAAGGTAAAAGATGGAATTATGTACCTTTTCAAAGGCTTAGGATAAGAATCTTTTTCGAATTTTTGATGATGGAACCATACAACGATCTTTTTTGCCAAATACTTTATAACGTGTGCCGGCAATAAACCGGTAAAATACGTTTCGCACTGCCTCCGGGATGAGTTTAAAAATGCCCCACAAGCGCCACATTCCACCCAAATCGGTTAGTATTTCCAATGCCGCCGTCGATTGTTGCAGGCAGGTGTTGTTCTTTATATAAATAA
>DAIQOQ010000331.1:0-2727 GCA_036787795.1 Paludibacter sp.
TCGGGATTGATAAAGCTCAGCCCTTCCTGCTGTCCGGCACGGATAAGCAAGGGGCGGTACACCTCAATGCCGTTGACATACACAGCATTTTCATCAAAATTTCCACCGCGAACATTGTATTGCGAGCTGAGCTCATTGCTGGAACTTACTCCGGCAAAAGTGATAAGGTATGATTCTATTCCTCCCGAAGTATTGGGGATAACACGAAACTTCGACGGATCTAGCACATCCAACGTAGAGGTTTGCCGACGTTGACCAACCACATTGACTTCGCCTATTTGAGTAGACAAAGGCGGTAGTTGCACCGACAGTTGCATCACCGACTGATGAGGATGAATGGTGTGCCGGATAGTTTGATAGCCCACCATGGAATAAACCAGCGTGATCGAATCTTTCACACGCACCGACAACTCATAGTATCCATTTGGATTGGTACTGACAACCGTTGCACTATTATTCACATGCACATTTGCCAGCTCAACACCCCGGTTATTCGTATCAATTACATATCCGTAAACACGCACGTTGGTTTGAGCCAACAGGTTTACCGACAAAAGTAAAAAAAAGAACAGATGGAGAAACTTGTTATTCATGCAGTGCGTATTGTCCGAAAAATTTCGGGAATAAGTTTATTGATCTGTAAACAGAGCGCCCAGTTCTTGCAACAGTTCTTCTACCGTTGCGATACTTTTATCATTCAACAGCCAGCCGCTTTCGGTTACCAGAATCTGAACTCCTGCATCCTGCACCACAGCATAGCCGGCGCGTGCTAAAGCACGAAAGGTCCAGTACATACGGGTTTTATCGCCGGACACCCACACCTTTTTGGTCATGGGATAGTTCATCGAAAAGTTTCCGTTCGAGGCATTAAAGAAATAAGATTTGCTTTCGAAAGCCCGGTTGAAGCTTCCATTAAACACCAAATCTTCCGGAACGCCACATTCCACCCCTTTGTCGGCACTCATCAGCCAGATCCGGTCGGCAGCCTGCAGCGCCAGATCGAGTTCATGCGTGGAAAGCAGAATGGCTTTGCCCGTTTTGTGCGAAAGGCGATGAAGCAGCAACATTATTTCCACCCTGTTGGGCAAATCGAGGTGCGCCGTAGGTTCGTCGAGCATAATGATGGGCGTGTCCTGCGCCAGCGCTTTGGCTATCATAGCCCGCTGCCGTTCGCCGTCGGACAGTTCGTTGATATTCTGAGATAATTTATGCTCCAGATGCACCATTTCTATGGCTTCGCGGATAATGGCATCTTCGTCGTCGGTAATATTTCCCCACCAGTTGCTGTGCGGATGGCGCCCCAGCGAAACCAGGTTGTATACCGTGGCATTTTCAATATCGATCCGCTCTGTCAGCACCAGGGCTATCAGCAAAGCCTTTTCCTGTTGCTTTAGCGTGATAATCTCGCGGTCGTCAATGCAGGTTTTGCCCAACATCGGTTTCTGCAAACCGGCAAGCGTACGCAGCAAAGTTGATTTTCCGCTACCATTTGGGCCAATAAGACACACCAACTCCCCAGCCTGCAACTGCAAATTGAGTTGCGACTGAATAATGTCGGTTCTCCCTTTTTTGGAATAACCGATGGATAGGTTTTGTGTGGTTAGAATGCTCATAGACTCATAGACCCCTAACCCCTAAAGGGGAACTGAAGTTACTTTCTTCTGTTATATTGTTTCGATTCGTTTCCATATAATTATTTTGTAATTATCAATACTAATTCTGTTCCCCTTTAGGGGCTAGGGGTTCTCTTTCTTCCTCCCCTTTAGGGGTTGGGGGTCGTTTTTTCTATCTCCGTTTCAATATTATCCAAATAATAATCGGAGCACCAAACAGTGCACTTACAGTATTAATTGGTAGCGTATAGGTTGGTATCTGCGTAATAATATCGCAGATAAGCAACAGCGAGGCTCCGCACAAAATGGTGGCGGGCAACAATATCCGATGACTCGACACCCGAAACAGTCCGCGCGCAATATGCGGAATGGCTACCCCCACAAAGGCTATCGGGCCCGTAAAGGCGGTGATGCCTCCGGCCAATAATCCGGTGGCAATAACGATCAGAAACCGCGTTTGCTGAATGGAGATGCCCAATCCGCGCGCATAATTTTCGCCGAGCAACAAGCCGTCGAGTCGTTTTTGTAACGAAAAAGCCATACCCAACCCGATTAATACCACAGGCAGCAAAACATGCATATAACTCCAGGTTACAGCACTCAGGCTACCAAAAGTCCACATAACAAATAGCTTGATGGCATCGGGATTGCTGAAGTTTTGCAACACACTGACCAGCGAACCGGCAATGGTGCCGAACATCAACCCCACGATAAGTAGCGAAACGGCATTGTGTACCTTAAACGACACACCCACCACCAACACCAACACTACCGATGCGCCGATAATGGCCGCCACAATCAATGCCCAACCACTACTGACAAAGGCTACGGGAAGTACCGTGGCAGCCATCATGACTAATGCCACACCCAGACTGGCACCCGAGCTTACCCCGAGAATATACGGATCGGCCAACGAATTGCGAAACAGAGTCTGCATCATCAAACCGGCTACCGACAACGAAGCACCTGCAAGTATAGCCGTAATGGCTTTGGGCAAACGGAAGTTGAGCAGTATCTCGGAATTAATTCCACTCCCGCTCTTCCGGAAAAAGACATCGATAATCTCGCTCAACGATATATGAATACTTCCCCAGGCCAAATCGGCCAGAAAAAG
>DAIQOQ010000332.1:0-2720 GCA_036787795.1 Paludibacter sp.
AGTGTAATGGCATTATTACTATAACCTAAGCCTTTTATTGTTTTCCAGTTATAGTTTTCAAAACCTTTCAGCCCTGTATATTCGTTAGCCTGAATACATAGTATCTGTTTATTTTTAGTAGCAACAGATTTATTTACCACATTGCTATCTATCTTTATCAGCTCAGCCCGATTGAACACAGTTAGTTCGCGGGGATTCATCGACATCATATTCTTCCATTTACCCGAACTCAGGGTATCGTTGTAGAAGCGTGTCATACTTGCAATCTCCTGATAAGCATTATCTGACAGTTGCATATATTCTTTCCGCTTTAGCAGATCTGTTGTTTCGCTGGCCAATTGGGCATATAAGAACTTCCAATTCATCAAAGCCGCTCCTTTTACGGGATATTCCACCAACTGAAACCAGGCATCCATTTTATCACCGGGCACCGACTTTTTCAGTTTATCTACCTCTGTATAGAGTTCTTTGTATAAGCTGATTCTTCGTTGCAGCTCATTTCCATTGGCAGCCTGATTAAATTCCGTAAGCTTTACGTTGGTTTTAGGCTCTACCCCACTCCATCCCATAAACTCAGGTTTACGAAGCATGGCCAACCGATAGTATTCCATCATCAACCGGCTTACGTCAGTAGCAATACTTCCGGTAAACTCCCGCGCTGCCCAGGCATAAAGATGTTGGTCAATATTATCATTATTCACGGTATGAATGTTCCATGCCAGATCGAGAAAAAGCTCGGTATTGTATTCTGCCGGTTTTATATCGCCCACATTGGCAATCCATATTTTTTTTGCTCCATTGGCATAAGCCTTAGACATTTCGTAATAGATCAACCCGGGCTGCGTAGTGCTTAACCACAAATAATCATGTGGAGAACCCCAATAGCTCAAGTGATAATAAACACCACTTCCTCCCGATCGCTTTTGTTCTTCTGCGTTGCTTAACCTCCGGATATAACCATAGTTATCGTCACACCACATAAGGGTAACATTATCGGGCACTTTTAGTCCCAGGTCATACAAATCAAGCACCTCCTTGTACAACACCATCGTTTGAGCTATAGAGTCAGTGGATTTATGCAAAGTGTTGCTAAGCATCTTTTGCTGGGTTAGCAGAATATCTTCCAGCATGTGCACCTTTTCGGTGCTGTTTTTACCTCCCTGCATATTCCCGTCGTGTACACCACGCATGCCCAGTGTGAAGATATTTTCAGTATTGGGTAAGTTGGATATGCGGCTCTGCCAGTAATTACAAATAGCCTCTTTATTCGTAAAATAATTAAAAGCACCAGACTTACTTTCGTCCCATTCGCTCACATTGTTTCGGTGCATAGGTTCGCAATGTGACGTTCCCACAATGATATGATATTTATCAGCCATCAGGCTATTGGCAGGATTACTGAAAAATGCTTTGGTACAAGGATGCATAGCAGGCCAGATAGTATTAGCCTTTAAACGCAACAAGAGCTGGAATACTTTTTCGTAAGTTTTAGGGCCTATGTCACCCGTCTCGGGTTCCAGCGTTTTTGCTGCCCAGGGCTGTAGTCCCCAATCCTCATCATTCAGAAAGATGCCCCGGTATTGCACCGAAGGCTGTTGAACAATACCTCCATCTTCTATTTCCAGAGTCAGATTTTTCCGGATCAGAGGTTTTACATCGACCCACCATTTCCAGGGCGAAATGCCTAAGCGTTTAGACACTTCAAATATACCATATACAGTACCACGCACATCGCTACCCGAAATAAGCAGATTTTCACCAAAGCTATTAATATAAAAACTTTCCCATGTTCCTTTTAGGTTTTCCAGTTGAGCCAGCTGAATTGACTTTATAAGTCCATCCTTGAATTCTCCCACATATATGCCGGACTTGGGCTGAATCACATTCGTTCGTTGTATTGCCGGTCTATTTCCCGTAATGGTTTCAATGTCATCGGCCAGATCATTCACAGCCCAGACCACTAAAGAATCGGCATGCTCGTCCAGATAGATAAGAACTGGTTTATTATTGCGGGTAATACTGTATCGGGAAGCATTTAGCGCAAAAGAACTTGCTGCCACCCAACAAAAAAGAAAAGCCAGAAAGCGTGCGTGTATTTTCATTGTATTGTTATTTTCCACAAAGATAAATGCTACCAAATTATGTCATAGTATTCTTAAAATATCTCGCTGGTTATCTCTAAGTCATGGTACGAATATAATGTACCATTTTGATTTTTCAAAGACGATAGTATTTAACATCCCTGCCATTTATCCCGCAAGGCGGGAGGGGCTTGGGGTAGCAAAACCGATTTTCAAACCGCCCCTAAATCCCCTAAAGGGGACTTAAAATTACAACCGTATCGTATAATGCTTCTCTTAAAAATAGAATATTATTTAATTTCTATTACTTCAAGCTACTTTCTCTTAATACCTGTTCCAACGATAATCCGCTTTCATTAAACAACCTCGATTTATATTCAATTTTTAGTTTATCTAAAAGCCGTGCCATATTGAAACCGGTAGCATAGAAATAGGTAGTCTTATTTGTCAGATATAACCACGGATCATTTTCAATTTTATAACTTTTGAAATACCTATATGCATGATAAGAGCTGTCTGACTTTGCCAGTTTATAATCAGGACTCATCACTGCAAATTTACTATATAAATTGTATTCTACATACCTGGCTGTACCTTCCATGGTTTCGTAAGCTTGCTCAGTCGTTTTTATTTCGAAAT
>DAIQOQ010000118.1:0-8366 GCA_036787795.1 Paludibacter sp.
ATCTTGGTTCCGGATTTTCCTTTTTCCCAGTCACGACCATAGGATGCAACGCAGACCACAATTTTTTCGGATGCTACCTCTCTCATGGCTGCATCGATTGATCTTTCTACAAAGTTTAATGACGAAATACTGCCGGGGGGATCATCCGGAGCGTGTTCGTCGTACGCCATTAAGAAGATAAAGTCGTAGTATTGCGCTATGTCTTTATAACTAACACCTTCATCAGTCGGGTTGATGTCAATTGTTGTGATATAGCCGTCGGCGTGTAGCGTAGAGGACAGTTCTTTCGAGAACTGTAACATATAGGGATGGGATCCTTTAGGCAGGTTTTCAAAGTCAATATTAATTCCCTGAAAATCGTTTTTCTCCAATAGGTTTTTGATACGCGATATCAGGGTTCTCCGTGTTTTGGAGTTTTTGAGCATTAAGTATGTGCTATCTCCGTTCCAACGTTTGTTGAAGAAATTACTCAACATTGGTACTACTGCGACCTTATGATTCTGAATGTAATCCAGCGTTTCATTCTGTATTCTTACATCAAGATTTCCTTTGGCATCTTTTTGGAAGATCCATTCGGGCAATACCATATTCAGATGGTTGATATTCTTATGCAAAGAGATAGACGAATTTAAATCCCAGTTCACATAAAAACCTGCTCTGACCGGTAAAAACTTAGCCGCTGCTGGCGTGTGTTTAATATGCAGCTTATTTTTACTGGTTCTTTTATATTTTTTCCTGTAGCGTTCCAGATGCTTGGCAAAAGCAATTTGCTCCGTTCTTGACACATAAGTTTTCGATTTATCAGCATTTATATCTGGTAGTTTCTTGGCGTTATAAGTGAGTACCTTCAGGTCATAACTCCGCTTATTGAACAATGATATGGCTACAGAGGCCATGATAACCAATAAAAAAACGATCAGAATTCGTACAAACCAAACAAAACTCTTCCAGCGAGTTGACGAATTTGTTTGAAAAATCTGTTTTTGCATATTGATAAATTTAGTTCCTATTTAAATAAAAAAGACTTTGAAATATATGTATAATTGATATGGTTGCTTGAATTGATAGTATCAAAGGTAGAGAATTATTTTTGTTCGAGCAATACCACATTTTCGACATGATGCGTATGTGGAAACATATCAACCGGTTGTATGGCTACTACCTTGTATTTGTTGTCGAGCAAATACAAATCGCGCGCCTGAGTTGCAGGATTGCAACTTACGTATACGATGCGCTTCGGTTCGGCAAAAAGTATAGCGTTGATCACGTCCTCATGCATCCCCGCGCGTGGGGGATCGGTGATGATAACGTCGGGTTTGCCGTGTTTTTCAATAAAGGCCGCATTCAAAATGTCTTTCATATCTCCGGCATAAAACAGTGTATTGTCAATGTTATTCAGCCTGGAGTTTACAAAAGCATCTTCGATGGCTTCGGGAACATATTCGATGCCAATAACCTGTTTTGCCTGATGTGCCACAAAGTTAGCTATGGTACCCGTCCCTGTGTAAAGGTCGTATACCAATTCATTGCCGGTGAGTTGTGCAAAATTACGCGCAATCTTGTAAAGCTCGTAGGCCTGTTCGGAGTTGGTCTGATAAAATGATTTTGGCCCTATTTTGAACTTCAAACCTTCCATTTCTTCGTAAATGCATTCGTTGCCTTTGAAAACCAGTATTTCCTGATCGGTAATGGTGTCATTAGCTTTGGAATTAATGACGTACAGGAGCGACGTTATTTGAGGAAATTTATCGGCAATATGTTGCAGAAGTGCTTCCTGTGCTTCTTTATCTTCGTAGAAAAACACCATAATAATCATCAGTTCGCCGGTGGAAGTGGTACGAACCATCATGGTGCGCAAGAATCCTTCCTGACTGCGTAAGTCGAAGAATGTCAATTCATGTTCCAGAGCATAACGTCGAACTTCGTTTCTTATTTCGTTTGAGTCTTCGGTTTGTAACCAGCACTTATTAATATCCAGCACTTTGTCAAACTGACCGGGAATGTGAAAGCCTACGGCATTCATGGTTTCAAAAACCTTTCCTTCGGCTATTTCTTCGTTTGTACGCCAGCGTTTGTTCGAGAACGTGAACTCCAGCTTATTGCGATAGAACTCGGTTTTAGCCGAACCTAATATCGGGGTGACTTCGGGTAAGTCTATTTTTCCAATACGGGTCAGGTTATCAACAACCTGTTTTTGTTTGTAACGGATTTGTTCGGAGTAGGGGAGTATCTGCCACTTGCAGCCACCACAAATTCCATAATGTTCGCAAATCGCTTTGGTTCTGTTTTCGGAGTAGCTATGAAAAAAAACAGGACGTGCCTCCATGAAGTGGCTCTTTTTACGGGTTACCTGCAGGTCTACCACATCGCCCGGTACCACGAACGGAACAAACACAACGATGTCGTTTACCTTTGCAATGGCTTTGCCTTCAGCAGCAATATCGGTGATGGTTACATTGGTAAGGATGGGATGCGGTTTCTTAGTTTTAGCCATTTTGAATCAGTTGTCAATAGTTGCGATAATGTAGTGAAGTCTATAGTTTTTCGGAGTGCAAAAATACAACATTTATTCGTATTTAAATGAAAACGCAACCGTTGTTGACAGTTGCGTTATGCTTTATATACAATCTGATCTGTTATAGTTCTAATAATTGCAGGTTTAATCGGTGGTTATAAAAATAATAAGAACCCGTCAATGAAATAAAACAGTCCGACAACTCCAATTCCCATAGCCATGTACCATAGATATTTGCGCTTGATTAATGCACCGATGGATGAAAGCAGGATGGAAATCTGAAGGAAGATGACTGCCATACCAAATGCCTGAGAGTGCTTTTGAGCGTCATCGCGTACGGATTCAAAGTGTTCGGCTTCTTTTTTTATCTCAGCTTTTTCTTTTTCATACCTTTTGGATGATTCTTCGTAGATGCTGATTTTCTTTTGGTAAGCATCTAGTGCCGAGGCTTCGGATTTCGAAAACCGTTTGGTGTCCAGCTCTAGTACATCCTTTTGTGTTTCATAAAGATATAGCTTGATACTCTTACTCTCAAAATGCGACCATTTGTTCGAAGCCTGTTCCTGACTAAGCATAGATCGGGTGGAGTATCCTCCGCCTTTGAATGTTGACAAGGTAGCTGCTACTGCAAATATGATAGTGGTTAAGGCCAGATAATTCAGCCATGGATCTTTTTTTTCTTCTGCCATATACATTGTTTTTTGGGTGTGCAAAAGTAATACATTTAATGGTTATCAGAGTTTCGTTTTATGCTTAAAAAAGCTTATAGATCAGGTGGCGAAGTTTATTTTGTGTAAAATGTAACTGCTTGCTCCTGCACATCAATTGTATAAACGTTTAGTATTTACTCGTTTTTACGTTCTTCTATTTTAGGATAAGTAACAGCAGAAAATGCTGTTTTGTTTGGATAGATTCACCTAATCTGTTGACAGCGTACTGCTGTTGTCATAATTCAATAATTAATGCCCGAAAATGAGTAGTAAAAAAACAGCTGAATTTTATTTCCGGATTAAGCGATGTAATCAGAATTAACTATCTTTGTATCTACATGTCAGGCCTTGAATTTCACCAGCCTTTCATGCCAGATAATAATGGTGCGAAAAAGCACAATTAAGGTCTTGATTAAACATTAACCACAACATCGGAATAGTATGACTGATAATGCATCTTCTGAATTAAAAGAAAAGGTAGCTGAATGGCTGAGGCGGGAAGCTGAAAGGGTTGATAAGGGCTCTTCGGAAGCCGAAAGCTTGTGTCTGATCAGGAGGCTTTTAGATAATCAGCTTTCACTGGAAAAGCAAAACAAAGAGCTTTGTGCTGCGAATGCCGCTGTAACACAAGAATATGAAATCTATCAGGATATTGTAAATAATCAGCCGGTGGGTGTTTACCGCATCCGGGTGTTTCCAAGGTCGAAATGGTCTGAAAATATATGGGATGTTGATAATCCTCCATATAAAATGGAGTTGGGTAGTGATCGGTTTTACGAAATAATGAGGGTGAGTCGTAGCCGGTTTGAGCAGAACCCATTTTTCATCTTAGAGATGATACATCCTGACGATACCAGGACATTTATGTATAAGAATGAAAGGGCCAACCTTTCGCTTACTCCTTTTGACTGGGAAGGGCGTCTGGTAGTTGATGGGAAGCTTTCGTGGATACGGCTGGAGTCGCGCCCTAAGATGTTGCCGTCTGGCGATGTGATTTGGACCGGGTTGCTATATGACATCACTGAGGTGAATATGACCAAGGAGGCTTTGATCGAAACCCGCTTAAAACTCGATGGCATCATAGAGGCAGTGCATGTAGGCATTGTGGATCTAAATGTGTTGACAGGTGAGGTTGCTTTTAATCAGGGTTATCCCAAAATGTTAGGATATACCTTTGATGAAATGAATGAAATCTTAAATGAATCTACTCCGGGAGGTTGGCGGGCAATTGTTCACCCCGACGATATAAGGACAACATTGGAAGCACACGCACGTTACATGGAAAGCAATATGCCTTACTATGAGCATGAATGTAGGTTGAAACATAAGGATGGTTATTGGGTGTGGATGTATCAACGGGCTTCTATAATAGACAGAACTCCTGACGGTGATCCTCTTATTATATCGGGTATTCATACCGATATTTCGCAGCGGAAACAGTTGGAAACAGAATTGACAGAATTGAATAATGATCTGGAAAAGCGTATTGCCGACCGAACTACAGAATTGAATGATATGAATTCGGCGCTACTGCTTACCGAAGAAAAATTCCGTACTGTAGCCGATTTTACTTACAACTGGGAATATTGGAAAAATCCCGAAGGAAAACTTGTTTATATGTCGCCCTCTGTGGAGCGGATTACGGGCTACACGGTAGAAGAGTTTATTCTGAATCCCGAATTGTTCGATGAGATTATTTATAGCAGTGATGTTGAGAGCTGGGAACACCATAAAAAGCAACGATGGATCAATGCGCCTAACGATGTGAGTACCGAAATAAATGTAAGGATAATAAAAAAAAATGGGCAAGTGCGATGGATGGGGCATGTGTGCCGCAGCATCAATGTGGATGATAAGTATCTGGGAGTGCGTGTATCCAACCGGGATGTAACGGATAAAATAGAGGCTGAGAATAACTTGCTGCGGGTTACTGCCGAAGTAGAAAACAGTGAGCGGAACAAACTGTCGGCCGAGTTGCACGACGGCATGGGACCATTACTCTCGCTGGTAAAAATGTATTTTCAGTGGCTTTCTGAAACTAGTGACCGCGATAAAATGGCTATAATTAGCCAGAAAGGAAATGAAAGTATCGAAACTGCCATTCAACTCACCCGCGAGATGGCCCGGGGACTCAGCACCCAACTACTTCTGAAATCCGGTTATGTTGTTGCAGTCACAGATTTTACAAAACAGATTAATGCAGCTAAGAAAATAAATATTAATTTTGTATTCAATAAAGAGGATAGGTTTAGTTATTTTCAGGAAATAAATCTTTACCGGATAACCACCGAACTGATAAAAAATACGCTGACTTATGCGCAGGCCACTCGTGTCCGTATTATTTTTAATATCGATATAATTAAGAATAGTATTACACTCTCTTATACTGACAACGGTGTTGGGTTCGATTGGTTGCAAATAGAAAAATCGGCTTTGGGTTTGGGTTTGATGAGTATCGAAAACCGGGTGCGGGTGATGCGCGGAACGCTCAAACTCGAATCGAAAAAAGGAGCCGGTATGAAAGCATATATCGATTTTCCGATAGAGGAGTCGGTTGTGGGTATGGAGTAGTCTAGGCATTCATCAATTAAGGAACATGTTGCTTTGTACAAAAATAGTTAGCTGACAATAATATAAACAACAATAACCGGAGGAAACTCCTCTAATGATAGTTGATATATGCATGAAATTATACTCGTTGATGATCACTCTTTGTTTCGCGAGGGGATTAAACTTCTGATAGAAACCGAAGGCCTGGGGAAGGTGGTGGCTGAAGCCGAAAATGGACAGAAATTTCTTGATTTATTACCCGCATATCACCCCGATTTGGTAATTATGGATATAGCAATGCCGGTGATGGGAGGAATGGAGGCTACCCAAAGGGCCAGATCCCTGTATCCCGATTTGAAAGTGCTGGCACTTACCATGTTCGACGAAGAAGCCAACTATCTGGATATGGTGTATGCCGGGGCAATGGGCTTCATTCTCAAAACAGCAGGTAAGCGCGAACTGGAAAGAGCAATAAAAGCGATAACCGAAGGCGAGAGCTTTTATTCTACTGATTTGTTGCGCCGGATCATACTAAATCAGCATGCCAGTCAGAGTGTCGCTGCTGCACTTCCCAGCACTTCAAGCGCCAAAATCACTGAAAATGAACTTGAAGTATTACGCTATTTTTGTCAAGGTCTTACAGTGTCTGAAATTGCTGTGCGCATCTTTCGTTCCGTTAAAACTGTAGAAGGCCGACGCTCTTCATTACTCCACAAAACAAACTCTAAAAACACAATCAACCTGATATTGTATGCAATCAAAAATAAACTGATAGAATTAGAGGACATTAAGTAATCGGAATCTGGTACATA
The DNA here is from genome assembly GCA_036787795.1 of Paludibacter sp. GTDB lineage: Bacteria > Bacteroidota > Bacteroidia > Bacteroidales > Paludibacteraceae > Paludibacter. Next base: position 6,588 of record DAIQOQ010000118.1, read on the forward strand.
TGCCATTTTGTAAGTTTCGTCTAAGAATTTTCAGAAGAAAATAGGATATTAATCTACGCTCGCTTACTTACCAGTGCTGCGTATATGCCTTTTTTTATTCAAATACCTCAATACATTTCATTCTCCAGCTCTCAATATTTCTTGCTTTTATAACAAAAACTAGGGTTTACACTAATGAATTTTCAGGGTTTTCCGCCTTGTTCCATTAGGCAATGATGAATTACCTTTGACTCCAGATTTAATTAGTGAATCGGAACAGAGATCTTTCACTCGAAGGATTTTTTATTTAGGGCGATAAATAAGCGTAGAAATCCTTCTGTAAGTTTACAGTATACAGAGTGTATTGTTTTGGTTACAACAGGAACTGCCTTATTTATTCGACTCTATAATGTAGATGCAGTGCTGAGGCCCTTCGGTGTATAGGCATTCAATAAAGAAAACCAGCCGTAAGTCTACGGCGGGGTGGCATAAAGTAAAGAAAACTTGCCGTAGGCCTACGGCGGGCAAACTTAGAGTAAAGAAAGGTTACCGTAAGCTTATGGCACGATGACTTAGAATAAAGAAAGTCTCCCGTAGGTGTACGGCTCAAAAACTTGAAACAAGGATGATTGAATGAAGGTTTGAAAACTGCCGGTTGAGTAATATGTTCGCCGTACTGTCAGTTCTGCCGCTGATGATTAATAGGATTGTCATACTTGTTTTATATAGAATATCTGGGAAAATAGCTGCATGTTATGAATTAGTTTGTATTAAAAACTCATTTCAGAATAAATGCCCGGGTAGAAATTTAGCTTAATGATGAATATTTTTTTTCTGTCAATATAAATCATAAAGGTAAGAAACAATGAAAACAATTAAAATTAATCTGCCGTATCTTCACAACGAAGAGCACTTTCAGTTTCACACCGAGTTCAAAGATCTGGTAAACCTGTACAAGGCCGGTACTATTGATATCGAAGACCTGTTTAAGGCTTTCCTGATTCTTTATGCACAGGAGTACGAAGCGCTTAATGTCATCCGCAAGACAATTAGCACCGAAGAGTTGGGAAAAATTGATAAACAACGTAACCAGATTTTCAGAGGATATGCCGACGGTGTGAAATCGGATCTCAATAATCCGGATGAAAAGATCAATATGGCAGCCAGGCGTCTGCAAGTGGTATTGGATCAGTATGGCAATATTGCCCGAAAGACTTATGATGATAAAACTCCTGCTATTTATAAACTAATACAGGAAGCACGTACAACCTATTTGGCCGATATTACATTGTTGGGACAAATGAGATGGATTGATCAGCTGGAAACTATAAATCTCAGCTTTGATTCCAAGATGAAAGCCCGGTATGCCGAGGACGTAGCCAAAACCGAGCTCCAGATGAGGGAGGTGAGACTACAGGTAGATAAATCCTACCGCGGTATAGCCGACCAATTGGATGCTTTGATAAAGGTAAATGGGGTTGCTAAATATGAAGCGTTTGTCAAAGATTTGAATGTACGGGTAGATCGATACAATAAAATAATTGAACAACGCAAGGGGCGTAACGGAAAAGACGATGACAAACCTGAAGAAACAAAATAAAATATAAAAAGCTGTAAAACAAGAAGGAGTGGATATTTAGTCACTCTTTCTTGTTGTGTAAAGTAATTATCTGCCGGGATACATACTAAAACGAAATAACCTTTCCTGTTTGTTTTTTTGCCAATTGGGTCTTAGTAACAATATTCTATTGATACTAAGATTCATGAAAGCAAAATACATGCTGAATCTGATTCTTTCCA
>DAIQOQ010000119.1:0-8350 GCA_036787795.1 Paludibacter sp.
CACGAAGTGGCTAAATGTGAGTAACCCCCAGTGAAGCTTGCGGAACTGGGGGATATGAATGACCCTACATCCACAACCCCGAAGTGGGTTGAATATTAAAATAGTTTGTTGATATTGAACCAATTCAGAATTTTATATTCAACTTTACAAATCTTATTTGCGAAAATTTGTGTTGTTTGCGTTAGTTGTGTGCTTTTGGTACCACCATTTTATTTAAAACTGAACGGTAATGCCCGGACCAATCAACCAAAACAAAGTTTTAGCCGAGATAAGATACCCTCCACCAAAATAAATTGAAAAAGACAGTTTCCGATCGGTATTTACTGGGTTGAGCGTACCCAATACTACCGCTCCCAAATCTCTTGACGATGTAGAACTACTAAAGTCGAAAGCATTCAGGGCCAAAAAGCCGGCACCAATTTTAAAAGGTTCAAGACTATTTATTTTGTCTTTTTTGTAAAAGCTATATTGCCCTATTACCGCCATACTTACTCCACCAAAATTTCCTAATGACGAAGAATTCATCTTCTTTATCAGTAAACCGGTTGGAAAAGATACATCAATATCAAAATCTGAGTGTTTCTGAAGTACTATTTCCACCGTTTTTTCTTGTGCTCCCCCCTGCGGATATTTATCTGCCGTATTTTTAAAGGTGAGTCGAATCTTCGACCAGTCTTTCAAGCTATAGGTGGTATTCGTTATTTTTGAATTCAAACTGATTTCAGAGCTTTTACAATCGGATTTATCGTAAAACAAATAACGTGGAGATTTATCACCGGGACATATGGCTATATCATCTATGGTAGCAACATCAATAACTTCATCTTTTTTACCCAGTACCTTTATTTCCAGTGTCAGGTATTGTTTTCCGTACAAATTATTGATGGAATCAATTTTATTGGGTTGAAATGAAATAACCACATCTTTAATCATTTTGTCGTACAATTCCGGTCCATGTATTTCAGACAGGGTTTTGTTGCCGTTGCCATAGTTTATTTTTATGTAATCAAATGGATGTGGTTTAGCATATTCTTTAATAGTCAGGCATTTTCCGGTATTTTCGGTGTAATTAAAAATCTCAATCGTTTTCTTGGATATATCAAGTGGTACTTTGAGTTTATATTCTACGCTGTTTTCGGTTCTGAGTACCGAATCGCCGCTCAGATTTACCAACTCATTAAAACGAAAGCGCGATTTATCCATGCTTTGCCCTTCCAACCTCAGGTTAAAGATCTCACCAGGATATACCGTGGCATCTTCTTTCCAGTCTTTACCATTATTCATCACTTTAATATGCTCAATATTCACTTTGGAAATGACATTAAAGTTTGATATGAATTTAGCTACATTATCGTCCTTTATATACAGATAACCATCGGATTTACGGTGATAATTAAAAGCCCGTAGCTGACACAATACTCGGTTGTTTGACAAACGTTCTTTGGTAAATATTTCAGCTATCAGTGCCGAACCGGCAGCTTCTTTGGTCTCTACCAGATAGGTATTGTTTAATTGTAGATACCGGCTGTTGTCCAACTGAATTTCAACGCCTTCACTTTTTAGTTTATCGTCCAGAATAAAATCGTTTTTGTCGGTTTGCAGAAATAAGAGTCCGGCTTTTTTGATTGTAAACTCCGGACTCAACACAGGCAAGTCACAGCTTAAAGTCCGATTGACTAAAGAAGGTTTGTAGGTTTGCAAAGCAATGGGAATAGCCTTTGTTCCCACCGTGTTTGCCAGCAGGTGCACAAATAACTGACTACTTTCCACAATACGATATTCGGCACCTTGTGTAGCCTGCCAGTCGGGAATCGGCTTAATATTCTCCGGGTGATTGGAAATCAATTCAAAGACCTTTTCTTCACCTACTGTCAAATCATCATCTTTGGTATTTAGTTTTACGGTGGTATTGGTAACCGGAAGCAACGGTATATCCTGAATTACTGTGGAGCTGTCAAGTTCAATATTCAATCTGAAACGTAAAAAATCGGTAGTGGATAGGTGCAGAAACTGTACCTTAAAAGTATAATACTCTTTATTGTAATTTACTACCGAATCTACTAATTTAAAATCAGCCGATTCAACCAGTGATATATCTTTGATCCTATATTTGGTGGATGGGAATATTTTCACATCACAAACCTCATTCTCTTTGGAATATACAAAAGATAAATAGTTTTTGTTTTGATAGTTTACGGTGTCTTTGGAAGTTGAAAAGGTAGATGATCCTATTTGCAGGTTTACTTTGTCAATATAATTGGAGTTTAAAACCTGAGCGAATGAAGAGGAAGAAAAAAGTAATACACTAATTTGAAAAACAAGAAGTTTGGATTTCATGATAAAAGTTCTTTTTTTTCTTTATCTCCAAATTCCATGCCCTATACAGACATTCATTACTAATGTTTTGTAAAATGGTCTGCCGGTGTGTTAAGTTCAATTTCATTCTGAGTTTAAATGAAAAAGAACCTGAATCAAATGCTTACTTCAGGCTTTTGATTCAGGTTCTTTTCATGAAATTTAGGTGAACCTATTTATAGCAGGCTCTTTAATGTATTCACAAACTGTTCAATATCATCTTCGGTTGTATCAAAAGAACACATCCAACGTTGTTCGTGCGTTTGAGCATCCCATTCGTAAAAAGGATATAGATCCCGTAAAGGTTGAATGGCTTTTTCGGGTATAATAACAAACAAAGCGTTAGCATCTACGCATTGAGTTATCTGCACACCGGGCAATACGCTCACTTTAGCAGCCAATAAGGCAGCCATTTTATTAGCACGATCTGCCAATCTATACCACAAATTATTGCTTAGCAAAGCAATAAACTGTGCTGCAATGAAACGGTTCTTTGAAAATAGTTGAGTGGTTTGTTTATGAAAATAAGGCGCATTGGCTTTCAGATCTTCATTAAAGATTAATACCGCTTCGCCAAACATGATACCATTTTTTGTTCCGCCGAAGCTCATAATATCTACGCCACAATCCACAGTTGCAGCTTTTAAACTAACTCCCAGAGCAGCTACAGCATTCGAAATACGAGCACCATCCAGATGAACATACATATTGTTTGCATGCGCAAAGTCGCATAATGCCTTCAATTCCGCCAGCGAATAAAGAGTTCCCAGTTCGGTAGTCTGACTGATATAAATAACCTTAGGTTGTGTATTGTGTACATTCCCTATACGGTTAAGTACCGGTTTTATCATTTCCGGTGTCAGTTTACCATCGGGTGTTTTAATGGGTAGGAGCGAACAACCAATTTGTTGTGTGGGAGCACCACATTCGTCGGCCAATATATGTGCATATTCCGAGCAAACCACAGCCTGAAACGGCAGTGTACAGCATTTTAAACAGGTTACGTTGGCACCGGTGCCATTAAATGTGTAGAGAACGGTTACTTTTCCAACCAGTTTTTCAAAAAGTCGGTTGGCTTCTTCGGTAAAGGTGTCGGCACCATAAGAAATTTCATGTTGCGCATTAGCGCGTTGGAGAGCTTCGAAAACCTCGGGATGCACTCCCGAATAATTGTCACTAGCGAAAGATTTCATTAAAAAATATATAAGAGGGTTGTTTTATAAAATGAACAAAGAAAAGAACCAAGACTTAAGAGTTGATTCTCTTAGTCTTGGTTCTCTGTTCTTTATTCTAAATAGTTTATTCAAAATTTAAATTTACCAAAGAAACTTTTAGATTTGGGTTCTCCAGAAATTGTTGATTCTGTAGATTCCTCGTAACGAGAAATGGATTCGCCTTGTTCATGCTCAATAAAGCTCACGACCTCTTTCAATCCTTCGATGAATCGCCCGAAATCTTCTTTATACAGAAATATCTTATGTTTTTCGTAAGTAACCTGCATGTCATCAACCGAGCCTACCACTTTCTTCTTACTTTCGGTAATAGCTAAAAATAATTCTTCACTCCGGCTTTTTTTTACATCCAGGTAATAAATGCGTTTTCCTGCTTTTATAGCTTTAGAATAAATGATTTCGTTATCTTTTTTTTCTATTTCAATTTTTTTCTTTTCAATTTTCATCGTGTTATTGATTTTTCTAAACAATTAAAGAACATCAAATTTAAATGTCCGATTTTAAAATCAACGAAACATTTACCACTAATATCAACAGAATTATCAAATCATTTTACTTTACGCATCAAATTTCTGCATTTTTTTTGAATATATCAAATAATACAAACAATTTTATTCGATTAGATGAAAAATAATCTGCATTTTGTCATTTTATAGTTCTCTTTTTTACTCGTTATACAACATAGCTTAAGCACAATAACCTGATGAATATAGACACGCCTCATATTTAATTTATTTATCAACTAATTTCGAACAAAAAACAAAAAAATATGCTTATTTTTGTGACTTAAATCATTCTTGATATGATTGAATGCTATTGCTTTATATAACGATAATAAGCTTAAATTATTGCCAACCAGAATACTTTCACTTATAAATCTATTGCGTAGTCATATAAAATACTTTTGATAATGGAATCAACTTTAAAACTTCACACGCTAAGAGTCATTGATATTAAAGCGTATGCATTTGCAACTATTTTTGTAGCAGGTAATGTCGTGTTACCACAATTGTGCCACTTGCTTCCATCTGGAGGTCAAATGTTATTGCCGATTTATTTCTTTACACTTATTGCCGCTTATAAATACGGTTTCTTCACCGGTTTACTTACAGCCGTAGCTTCTCCGTTAATCAACCATCTGCTTTTTGGCATGCCACCTATAGAAGTTTTGCCAATCCTTCTTATTAAATCGACTTTATTGGCAACTGCAGCCGCTTATATGGCTCAACGTACTAAGGAAATCAAGCTACAAAATATTCTATTGGTTATTCTTTTTTATCAGGGAGTCGGAATGATAGCCGAATTTGGGCTGACAAATAGTTTTGCAGCTGCTCTGCAGGATATCCGAATTGGTTTTCCCGGTATATTATTTCAACTTTTTGGCGGATTTCTCTGTTTAAAAGCCATTGCAAAATGGTAATTTCCAATTTAAAAAACTTACGGCAAACGGAATGCAACTGTCCTTGTTTGATATAAATAATAGAAATTTGAATGAAGTCTTTTGATGAGGTATTAGAGCGTGTGCGGGCTATTGAGATTCCAGAGACATTTGATATAGTGGTGGCTATTGCCAATGGAGGTATTATTCCTGCAGCGATGATTAATCAACGTCTTGGATGCGAATTTCAGTTATTGAAACTGAACCTGCGCGATGCCATGCAGAATAAACTATATGATAAACCAAAACTATTGGCTGAGATTGATTTTGACTTTAAAGGCAAACGAATACTATTGGTGGATGACAGAGTAAAAACCGGAACAACACTGGAATTTGCCAAAGAATTATTGTCAGAAGCTGCTGTTGTAAAAACTTTGGCAGTAAACGGAGTGGCCGATTATTGTTTATATGATGAATCCTGCTTTAGGTTTCCTTGGCTGGTTTAACCAATTGATAATTTTCTATTTAGCAATGATAATTATTGCTATTTGAAATATGCTGAAGTAACAAAAAAAATAGCTACCTTTGCACTGAAAATAAAAAAGCGTTCACTGTATTTTATGATTAACCGAGTATTACTGCGTATTAAGATTGTTCAAATCTTATATTCCTATTATAAAAGCGACAGCAAATCGTTTCCTGTCGCTGAAAAAGAGTTGTTTCATAGTATCGAAAAAACCTACGATCTGTATTATCATTTGCTTCAACTGTCAATTGAAATTACACGATTTGCAGCAGACCGCATTGAAACGAAAAGAAACAAACTTCGCCCTACAGAAGAGGATCTTCATCCCAATACCCGTTTTATTGACAATTCTTTTGTAGAACAGCTTTCCAAAAACATTGAGTTCAATGAATATTTAAAAGCTCACAAACTATCGTGGGTGAATGATTCGGAAATCATAAAACTATTGTTTGACCAGATAATAGCTTCCGATTTTTATGCGGAATACATGAATGCTCCTTCAGCTGATTATGCTGCTGATAAAGATATTTGGCGTAAGATATTTAAAAAGATAATTCTGCAAAGTGAAGATTTGGATGATTCCATTCAGGATCAGAATATCTACTGGACTGATGATATCGAAATGGTAATTAGTTTTATTATAAAAACAATTAAACGTTTTGATGTTGCTAAAGGTGACGAGCAACCTCTTTTACCTATGTTTAAAGATGAAGAAGATGCTGAGTTCGCCCGTATACTTTTACGAAGCGTATTATCCAAAGGAGAGACTTTTCGTGGTATGATTGATGCTAATACCCAAAATTGGGAACTGGATCGAATTGCGTTTATGGACATTGTAATCATGGAAGTAGCATTGGCCGAATTAATGGGCTTTCCTACAATTCCTGTAAATGTTACCCTGAACGAATATATCGAAATTGCAAAAACATACAGTACCGAGAAAAGCGGAACATTTATCAATGGTGTACTGGATAATATCGTTGGGCAGCTTAAAAAAGAAAATAAGTTGATCAAAGTAGTGATGTTTAGCGATAATAAAAAATAAAAAACTATTTTTGCAAGTATAACAATTAAACAAGAAAGAATATGAATCTATTAAGCATTTTATTACAGGCGGCTGCCCCCGGAGCTGGTGGTCTAAGCAGTTACTCAGGAATTTTAATGATGGTGTTGATTTTTGTGGTTTTCTATTTCTTCATGATTCGTCCACAAAGCAAACGTCAAAAAGAAATCAAAAAACAACGTGAAGCTATGCAACCGGGTGACAAAGTGGTTACTTCAGGTGGTATTTACGGTAAAGTAAAAGAAATTAAAGACACTACGGTTATTGTAGAAATAGCTGAAAATGTTCGTATCAAAATAGACAAAAACTCTGTTTTCGCAACAGCAGATGATATTCAAACTCCTGCAAAATAAAAGAGTTTTATGGCTGATAATAACGGCATAAAGTTTCTTCAGTATTATTCGCAAAAGCTTAAATCATTCTTTTTATCAAAAGATATTTTAAGCTTTTTGCTTTTTCTTGTCTTGTCATCTGCTTTTTGGTTTGTCCATGCATTGGGTAAAGAGCGCGAGACTCATATTACTGTACCTATACGTTATACGGGAATGCCTTTAAATATTGCCGTTACAAATTCACCTCCAACTGAAATATCATTAAATATAAAAGATCAGGGAATACGTTTGCTGGATTATGCAAATAAACAAATGGCACCACTGGTAATTGATGTAAATAAAGTTTTTGCACGCAAAGGAGTATTTCTGATAACTTCAGATCAATTAAATTCTACGATTAGAGGATATTTAAAACCAACAACAACCGTATTGGCTGTCAGACCCGATTCAATTTATATCCGATACGAAAAGTTATGCACTAAAACTTTACCTATTAATTTTTCTTCGAAAATAGGATTAGCTCATCAATATATGCTGAGTGACAGAATAGTCCTCGAACCTAACAAAGTTACTGTATTTGGTCCTAAAAAAACGCTGGATAGTTTGAAATATATATCTACCGAATTTCTTGAACAAAAGAATCTGAATGATACTGCTTATTTTCAAGTAAAATTGAAACCAATTAAGCATGTTCATTTTTCTGTAAAGAAAACCAAAGTAAGTGTTTTTGTTGAACCGTTTACCGAACGTAAGGTTCAAATTTCTATTGTTACGCTAAATTGTCCTGATAATTTATCTATCCGGACTTTTCCGGCGTTTGTCAATGCTACATATACTGTTGGTCTGAGTAGATTTAATATTTTATCTCCATCGGATATTCAAGTCTATCTGGATTATAACGAATTAAAGCTGTCGAAGCAGACAAAACAGGCACTCAAGATCAAAAATAATACTTCACATATTTCCAATATCCGAATCGTACCGCAGGAAGTGGAATTCATTCTGGAACAAAAATAGATGTTCTTCTATTATGAAAGACATTCAAATGGTTGACTTACGCAGTCAATACGAAAAAATAAGAGAAGAAGTCAATGCCGGCATACAGGAAGTGATCGACACTACCGCTTTTATAAAAGGTGGTAAGGTCATTGATTTTCAGGATGAATTGGAGGCTTACTTAAAAGTAAAGCATGTTATCCCCGTTGGTAATGGAACCGATGCTTTACAAATTGCCCTGATGGCTCTGGGTTTAAAACCGGGAGACGAAGTAATAACACCCACTTTTACTTTTATAGCCACAGCCGAAGTAGTGGCTTTACTTGGTCTTACACCGGTTGTTGTGGATGTAGATCCGGATACATTTAATATTTCGGTGGACGCAATAAGAAATGCCATTACCCCCCGTACAAAAGCTATAGTTCCGGTACATCTTTTCGGTCAGAATGCCGATATGGAAGCCATTCT
>DAIQOQ010000120.1:0-6801 GCA_036787795.1 Paludibacter sp.
ATATTTGCTTTGGGATACATACGTCTGATTACGCTCCATGCGCCATGGTCCAGTCCCCATTTTTCATCGGCAATAACTGCAGTTCCGGAAACAAATTTGATAATTTCCTTTGCTAGTTCAGGGCTACCAGCTACCGGGTACTGAACGTCATACAATTCTTGTGGAAATCCACCAAAATCATGAATTGTAGGCGGATTCTGCATAGCAGTGACTTGTGTACCTCGAGTTTCCCAATGTGCCGAAATGCAGATTATGGCATTGGGTGTTGGGAATGTTTCGCTCAGATGTTGCCAGTTTCTTACAAACTCATTCTCCTCGATGGCATACATCGGGCTACCATGCCCGACGAACAATACAGGCATACGACTGATATTGTCCATAGATTGTTTTATTGTATTTAATTCGGTCATATATAATATGTTTTAGTAAGTAGCTTGCTTGGTCAATAGTTGATTTTGGGTTGGAATTTGTTATCTTGGCTGTTTGCTATTATGGCCTTCGACTAATGAATCAAAGGCCATAATTCTAAATAAATACAACATTAGTTGCAAATAAGGTTAGAGCTTTGCATGCGATCCGTCGCAATAAGGAGGGTTCTTAGTATGCTTGCAACCACATAGGTGAGCTTCGCCTGATTTTTCGGCAGTAAAAGAAAGTGGTGTAAATTCAGTTCCTTTGTGTGATCCGTCGCAAAATGGTTGATTCTTACTTCTGCCACAAGCACACCAGTGATAATTTTTTCCAGCCTCTAGTTTTACTGCAAAAGGTCCTTTCTGAGCAATTTTTGGTTCCATGTTTTTTTGTTGTAAAATGTGTTTAAGATAAAGAGGTTATTCTCTATATCTGCAAACAGAATGCCTTTGGTAGCATCTGTTCTTTTTTCTATGATGCAAAGATAGAGTGCTCCCTAAAGTCAACGGTAACAGTTTTCGGAAAAGGAGTGGTACTTTTAGGAAATCATTGCGCGAGTCATTTCGCGAAATTCAGTAGGAGTGATCGAAAGCTTGTTCCGAAAAACGCGTGTGAAGTAAGATTTCTCATTATATCCCAGCTCATAACCAATTTCTGATATCGATTTTTCTGTGTGTATTAATAGATTCTTAGCTTCTATTAGTTTGCGGGTCTCTATAATTTCCGAAACGCTTTTCTGAAAATTATTTTTACAAATAATATTCAGATTTCGTTCCGACATGTTCATCTTTTCGGCATAGAACGATACGCCTTCGTCTCTCCGAAAGTTCTGTTCCAAGATTTTTAGGAAATTATTAAAAGTATCTATCTGAGATGCTTTTACTTTACTTTCAATAGGGATGATTCTTTTTCGTTCTGATTCTATCATTGAAATTAATCCGGTAGTAAGATAGCGGATGGTTTGGAAATCCGGATTCTCGTGTTCATATTCGGTTTGTATTATCTCGCAGAGATTTATGAACCGGTTTGTACAGCCATTTGGGGCTATTGGAATACTGGTTGAGGTGAAAAAGTTAGAATAAAAGTTTAGCTTTGAGTCGGGGATAAATTCGGTCCGGTACTTGATAAGCCACCCACGCAAATCGTCTCGTTCAACAACCCGATGCATCTTACCCATTGAAATATAACTTACCGAAGGAGCTGTTATAACCTCAACCTGAAAATCAATATAATGTTCCAGGCTTCCTTCGGTAACAATGGCTAGTTCTTCGAAGTCGTGGAAGTGAGCATCTTCCCGGGTGGTACGGAGTGTTTCAACAAATTCTTTGGTAATTTTAATTATTTGAAATGGAGTATCCATGTTTGATTCGCAGTGAGAGTTCTGAATGGGTTCGACAAATTTAGAAATAAATTTTCAAAGATCGATGACTCTGTGTTTTTGAGACTGCCTCTTCTTTCAGATACATTAGCCTTATTTGCTTTCGCTGATCATTTTCAATTTCGACAGTCCGTTATTCCAATCCTTTCCCATATCTTTTTCCATGTCCATAAATAGAATCATAATATTAACGGGATAAGCTATTTTTCCGGTCGTTCCCCAGTAGGCTCTGGTGTCATTTTTTTCTTTTGTAAGTTTCACGTATGATTTACCCTGGGTTTTGTGGGGTTTGTAAAAATCTAATTTTGTTTCGAAAAAAGCAGGTTTTTCGATTGTTTCAATGGTCTGGCTTCCGGATCCGACAATTTTGCTTTCCCAGTTTTGCATTGCTCCAATTGTTCCGTCCACGCCAATGAGTTCTTTCTTCATGTTGGGGTCGTGGGCATTCCAGGGGCTCCATTTGTCTAATGCTGATAGCGAATTGACATTCTCCCAAACTTTTTCGATAGGGGCATTAATTACGATCGATTTTTCATATTTAAATTCTTTAGGAACAAACAGGGCTATAATGAGCACTAATCCAACAAGTGTTCCTAAAACAATACCAATGAACTTTGATAATTTCATATCTTCTTTAATTTAAATGGTTTTATCGGGGAATTCCAGAGTTAGAATGGAGTTTTATTCTGCATTGAAACAATTTGCAGAACGAAATTGTTGAAATCCTTTTCGTTGTTGGGTAGAATATCTGAGAGTTTACTTGTTTATAGCTTTTGAAACTTATTTATGAGTCTTCATTGACTAAAATTCAAACGTTTGCATCCAATCTTTTGAGAGCCGCAGAGTTCAGCTTTTTTCTTGTGCTTTATTTTCGTAAATTTGTAGCCAATATAAGTTCTGATTTATGAAGGTACAATTCAATATACACTATAAAACTCAATGGGGACAATCTTTGTACTTGTTGATTTACCCCATCTCTGGAGATTCAGAAGAGGTCTCCACCGAAGGTTTTATAATGCGATGCAACGAAAAATCAGAATGGAATGCTGAGATAATAACAGACACTGTTGATTCAGTTTCTTATCAATATGCTATTATTGATCAGGATAAATCCTTGCAGTTTGAGTATGGCGGAATTCGAAAAATAGATTTTCAGGTGCTAAAAGAATCTGTTATTATCTATGATAACTGGCGAGCTTCGTATGGTGATAGCCCATTTGTGACGGCTGCTTTTTCGGATTGCTTTTTTAAACGGTCTCCATTAGAAACTTTAAGTCCTGATCAAAAAGGCAATGTTGTACTGCGGGTCAATTGTCCGCAAATGGAGTCTGACCGGCATTTTGCTATTGTCGGAAATCAGGATATACTTGGTAACTGGGATGTTGCTCATAAGGTACGGCTGGATGAATCGAAGTATCCTGTTTGGAGTATTGCGCTGGATGCTAAAAAAATAACTTTTCCTCTCGAATATAAATACCTGATTGTTGATACAAAAACAGATGAGGTGCTGGCTTGGGGTGGTGGTCCTAACCGATTACTCCAGAACGCTGATAAAAATTCTCTTACGGTTGTCAATGACGAACATTTTATCCGTACCATACCTTCGTGGAAAGGTGCGGGGGTAGCCATACCGGTGTTTTCGCTTCGAAGTGAGTCTGGTTTTGGAATAGGTGAATTTGATGATTTGAAAAAAATGGTGGACTGGGCCAGAAAGACTGGTCAACGCATTATTCAGACTTTGCCGATTAACGACACCATTCTTTATCATACCAACTACGATTCGTATCCTTATAATGCAGTTTCGGTATATGCCTTGCACCCGATTTATCTGCATATGGAAAGTTTGGGAAAACTAAAAACAAAAAAGCAAAAAGATTATTTTCATGTAAAAAAGCTTGAGCTGAATGCACAGACATTTTCTGATTATCAGAATGTGATGAATGCCAAATGGGAATTCTTTAAGCTCATTTATCCGCAGGAAAGTCCTGCCGTTTTTGCTTCAGATGACTATAAAGTTTTTTTTGAAGCTAACAAAGAGTGGCTTGTGCCCTATGCTGCTTTTTCGTATTTACGCGATTTGAACGGTACGCCTGAGTTTGGAAAATGGCCGGATTTCGGTATCTATAATCAGGCTGAGATAGAAGCGTTGTCGTCTCCGGACTTAGCTCATTACAATGATATTGCCATTTTTTACTTTCTACAATATCACTTACATAAACAATTGATGGCAGTGCATGATTATGCACGGGCTAATGGAATTGCGATAAAAGGTGATATCCCTATTGGAGTAAGCCCACGAAGTGTGGATGCCTGGGTGGAACCCGATCTGTTTAATGCAAACGGACAAGCCGGTGCTCCTCCCGATGATTTCTCGGCTACGGGTCAAAACTGGGGTTTCCCAACCTATAACTGGGAGCTCATGGAGAAAAACGGATATCAATGGTGGAAAAAGAGATTTCAAAAGCTTGCAGAATATTTTGATGCTTACCGTATTGATCATATACTGGGATTCTTTCGGATATGGGAAATTCCTGTTGATGCGGTATGGGGTTTAACCGGAAGTTTTCGTCCGGCTTTACCCTTTACGCGAAGTGAATTGGAGTCAAGAGGAGTTTGGATGGACGAAAACCGTTTTCTCAAACCCTATCTCAAAGAGCATGTGCTTTATGCTACTTTTGGTAAATACACCGACGATGTGATTCGTGAATACCTGTTGACTGATGGGTGGCAGAATTATAAGTTTAAGCCGGAATATGATACCCAGAAAAAGATCGAAAAACATTTTGCATCGCTGGGATACAATTTTGGAAATAAAGAGGTTTTGATTCGTGATGGCTTGTACATGTTGCATTGCGAAGTTCTTTTTGTCCGTGATTCACATGAACCGGATAAATTTCACCCCCGCATTTCCATGCATAGTTCGGCTACTTTTCGGGATTTGCCGGAGAATACGCGTCGGCTGCTGGATAAACTTTATGTGGACTATTTTTACCACCGGCACACTGAATTCTGGAAACAGCAAGCTTTAAAGAAATTACCTGCATTAATTTCGGCAACTAACATGTTGGTGTGCGGTGAGGATTTGGGTATGGTGCCCGATTCGGTACCTGATGTGATGAATGAGCTGGAAATTATCAGTCTCGAAATTCAACGGATGCCCAAGAAACCGAATACAGAATTTGCCATGCCTTCGGAAGCTCCGTATCGGTCGGTCTGCACCACCTCTACGCATGATATGAATCCAATCCGCGCCTGGTGGGAAGAGGATCCGGTACTGACACAGCGATTTTATAACAGAGCACTAGCCATGCAGGGACCTGCTCCGGCTACTTGCGAATCATGGATAGCCGAACGCATTATTGAGCAGCACTTACAGTCGCAGGCCATGTTGATTATCCTTCCCTGGCAGGACTGGATGGCGTTGGATTCGACTTTGTGTCTGGAACATCCTTTTGCCGAACGGATCAATGTGCCAAGTAATCCCCGCAACTTTTGGTGTTACCGCATGCATATGACGCTGGAACAGCTTCTGAAAGAAAAAGAATTTAATAGCAAAATAACACAGATGATTAAGGAATCCGGACGATGAGTTGGATGTGATAACTGATTTATATCAGAATTTCATGACCTAATGATTTAATAATTTACCCAGTATAACAACGAATATACAATATAATAACAATAACATGAGCGATCAACGGTATAATTTACGAGGTGTATCGGCTTCGAAAGAAGATGTACATAATGCAATAAAAAACATAGATAAAGGCTTATACCCTAAAGCATTTTGTAAAATAATTCCTGATTTTCTGGGAAATGATCCCGACTATTGCAATATTATGCATGCTGATGGAGCCGGAACAAAATCGTCGTTGGCTTATGTGTATTGGAAAGAAACCGGTGATATTTCGGTGTGGAAAGGCATTGCTCAGGATGCGTTGATAATGAATACGGACGATTTGCTGTGTGTGGGTGCAACAGATAATATACTTCTGTCTTCCACAATAGGGCGCAATAAAAACCGGATTCCGGGCGAAGTTATTTCGGCCATCATTAATGGTACCAATGAGCTGGTAGATGAACTGGCAACGATGGGAGTGAAGATTTACCCTACCGGAGGTGAAACTGCCGATGTGGGTGATTTGGTGCGTACAATTATTGTAGACAGCACGGTGACTTGCCGGATGAAGCGGTCGGACGTGATTGATAATGCAAATATTAAACAGGGCGACGTGATTGTGGGACTTTCGTCGAGCGGACAAGCTACGTACGAAAAAGAATATAACGGTGGTATGGGCAGTAATGGATTAACTTCGGCGCGTCACGATGTTTTTGCCAACTATTTGGCTACTAAGTATCCCGAGAGTTATAATGCTGATATACCACAGGAATTGGCTTATTCTGGATCTTGTAAATTGACAGACAAAATAGAAGCCTTGGGTATTGATGCCGGAAAGCTGGTGTTGTCGCCAACCCGAACTTATGCGCCGGTGGTAAAAAAACTATTGGAAGAGCTGCGTCCGAATATTCACGGAATGGTACATTGTTCCGGAGGTGCACAAACCAAAATACTTCATTTTATTGAAAATCTGAAGGTGGTGAAAGATAATCTGTTTCCTGTGCCCCCTTTGTTCCAGTTGATTCAGAAAGAATCGGGAACCGACTGGAAGGAAATGTATAAGGTGTTTAATATGGGACATCGGTTGGAAGTGTATTTGCCCGCCGAATATGCTCAGCAGGTAATTGACATTTCCAAATCATTTAATATTGAAGCGCAAATAGTGGGTCGCTGTGAAGCTTCTGATAAAGCCGAGCTACTGATTGAAAGTGAATTTGGACGGTTTGAGTATTGATTAGTAAGAATCTATCGTAGTCAAGTAGGTTTCTGAACTGTAAAGTAACCATTTAAGCTAGTCAAGTAGGTTTTTGAACTAGTCAAGTAAGCTTCTAAACGTGTCAAGTGACCATCTAAAGACCACAAGTTACCATCTAAACGTGTCAAGTAGATTTTT
>DAIQOQ010000120.1:6901-8312 GCA_036787795.1 Paludibacter sp.
AGTTTAATAATGACCCGATGTTGGAGGTGAATAATTTTACGGCAATGGCCAATAGAATAATTCCAAAGAATTTCCGAAGGATGTAAATTCCTCCTTCACCAATAAGTTTCTCTATTTTTGAGGTCGATCTTAATACAATAAATACAAAGATCAGATTTAAAAGCAAAGCAATAATAATATTTTCGGTGGCATATTCGGCTCTTAGTGATAGTAGGGTTGTGAATGAACCGGGTCCGGCTATAAGCGGAAAAGCAATGGGAACAATGGACGAACCTCCTTCGGGTCCCTTGTTGCGAAAAATTTCGACATCAAGAACCATTTCTAATGAGAATATAAAAATGATCAATGCGCCTGCCACAGCAAATGACTGAATATCTAC
The DNA here is from genome assembly GCA_036787795.1 of Paludibacter sp. Classification (GTDB taxonomy): domain Bacteria; phylum Bacteroidota; class Bacteroidia; order Bacteroidales; family Paludibacteraceae; genus Paludibacter. The sequence continues at coordinate 7,281 of DAIQOQ010000120.1, forward strand.
ATTGAACAGCCTTAATACAGCTTCGCCCGAAAACAGAAAACCGATAAGAATAAGTAGCGCTACTACACTGGCTCTTAATGCATACACACTTTGCCCTTTGCTTTTGATATTAAGAATAATGGGGATAGAGCCCAAGATATCGATAATGGCAAAAAGAACCATAAAAGCACTGGTAATTTGTACAAAGCTGAAGTTCATAGTTTTTATTCTTTAATTATTATATCTGGAAATCAATTAATCAGTTGTTTAAGAGTCTCGTTGTTTACTTCCCGCCTTTCTTTATCAAAAACCCATCCCCATTTATTGAAATATTTAATCATATTCCAGACATGGATAAACAACAATTTCAGATTTTTGTAAGAGCCCTGAGCATGTTGATGCACGACAGACACTTCAGGGTAAAACACGGTTCTATATTTCCGATGAATCCGCCTTGTCAAATCAATATCTTCGGGATACATGAAAAAGCGTTCATCAAACATTCCCGCCTGACGGACAGCCTCTGTTCTTAGAAACATAAAGCAACCGGAAAGATAGGGCACATCCATCGTACGGTTATACCCCCAAGCATGCATCTCAAATTTTGCTATCTGTTTTTGTGTCCACTTTTGCGGTAAAAAACGTCTGAAGATTAAATCAGCAGGTGTTGGTAATAGCTTGCAAAGGTACTGAATTTCTCCGTTAGGATAATACACCTTGGGCATTAGTAATCCAACATTTGAATTATTATCCATAAAATTGACAATATTCTTCAAGATTATCGGATCGAACGTTATATCTGGATTAACAACCAAATGGTAGGGAAGTTTCTGATCGATAGTTTTACGAATAGCGATATTATGTGCAGCACCATATCCCAAATTCTTATTGTTGAAAATATAAGTTACAGGTAACATACTGAATTCAGAATTGTAGACCGGGGAATTGTCGATGAGGAATATGCTGGAAACCATAGACGACTTCCGCAATGTGCCTACCAAAAAAGTAACTTCGGCAAGCGAGTGCTTATATAATACGATGGAGACGTTTATC
>DAIQOQ010000333.1:0-2679 GCA_036787795.1 Paludibacter sp.
ACCGAACCTTCCACAGCTTGCTGAACAGCCAGTGCTTTGTTGTGTCCGTTGACCATAATCAGCACTTCATGTGAGTCCATAATTGTTCCGACTCCTACTGTCAGTGCCAGCTTGGGAACCAGGTTCACATCATTATTGAAAAACCGGGAATTAGCGATGATGGTATCTTGCGTCAGGGTTTTTATGCGGGTGCGGGAGTGTAAGGACGATCCCGGTTCATTGAAAGCAATGTGACCGTCGGCACCTATTCCGCCCAGAAACACCTGAATGCCTCCCAACGATTTTATTTTTTGTTCGTAAGCTTCACATTCAGCTTCCAGATCGGGGGCATTACCATCCAGCAGGTGTGCATTCTCCGGAAGAATGTCGATATGGCTGAAAAAATTATCCCACATAAAACTGTGGTAACTCTGCGGATGAGCTTTTGGAATGCCAACATATTCGTCCATATTAAAGGTAACTACATGCTTGAACGAAACCTGTTCCAGATTATACATCTCGATGAGCTTTTTGTAAGTGCTCAGTGGGGTAGATCCGGTTGGCAAGCCTAATACAAACGGACGTTCGGCTGTAGGGGCAAAACTCCGTATTTTGGTGACAAGGTAATTGGCCACCCAGGTAGATATTCCTGAATAATCAGGTTGGATTATTAATCGCATCTTATTTTATTTAAATAAATTAGTTCGATAAATGAAAGCCTTTGTTTTGACGACTTCTAAGTAGGGCCTACTGAAAAACTCCGATAGGAGTTAAACTGTGCATAACCCCCAGTTCAACTGGGGGATGGAACTGTCCTCTGAAATACAACCCCGTAGTGGGTTGAACATAATAATTATTTGTTGTTGAACCCACTACGGGGTTCTGTTCTCTCTCTTTTCTTCATTCCCCCAGTTGAACTGGGGGTTATGCATAGTTAATCCCTACGGGATTCAGATTCTTGTTTAAACAATGAAGTGCATGGATTTTGAGCACTTGAATTCAAAAACTTTGCACATTAAATCAAAAATGTATTTTTATCTCATTATAATTCATTGACATAATAGTTTCTCAGCAGACTTTAAGTAATACAAATCAGGTGTTGCAGACATATAATATAAGAGATTTGGCTAATGCCGATTTTCAATTCTCACTTTGTTCGAAGTGACAATCAATGTTTTATGTTTTTGGATGGGGGTAGGTTGGCGGCGAAGCCGCCAACCTACCCCCATCCCTTACAAAGAGAATGTAATATTTGTCATTCTGAACGAAGTGAAGAATCTACTGTTTTTCGCCAGACAACAGTGATTATTCATCTATATCCTTTAACACTCCTTGTAAGGCTTATGTTCTCCAAAACCACTTAATTCGGGTAAAAAACATGGTAACCAATACGGCAATAGCTGTGAGAATAATGCCCCGCAGAAAGCCCAGTCCCACATTCAGACTAAGGTATTTGAGTAAGGGGGTTATTCCCAGTAAACCCGCAACAGGCATAATAAACAAGTCGCCGGCCACATAAGCAATCATGGGGTTTTGCCCCGACATAACTAAAAACTTAGTACTACGCACACATCCATAAAAGTCGCAGATGATATTCAGTGCCAACAGCGCCATAAATGCGAGCCCCGAAGTTACAAAATAATAGCTATAACTCGGTGGATCTTTTTTTATTCCTCCTTCGTATGATTCAAAACAAAGCCCGAGGAACAACAAATAAGCCCCTGCATAAAATAAATTCTTCCATAATTGCTGGTTGAAGCCATCTTCTTTGTGAAGCAGGAAATAACCGACACCCAATAACGAAGCAGTAACCACTAAGTTGGCAACCAACAATCGACAATACAGAAAATAGAGGTTTGACACAATAAGGACAATAGTCAATACCAATAAAAGTACCGACAGTTTGCGGTCATTTTTAAATTGGATGCCTCCTCCGGTATTGCGTTGATTCATCCATTCCAGCAGATATTCTCCGGCAAAACTACCGGGAATGACTATAAAGAGGTATTTCAGATAAGTGAATTTATACATCCACGGAAAGGGTGTGAAATTGAACAGTGCCTGAGCCCACGAGCTTTCTACGTTTGATGATAGTAAAATAGCCATTAAGCAAAAGAGTACTGCAATGCGCGACCAACGGTTCTTTTTGGTCAGGGTATAAACGATAGAACCAAAAACAGCCATGTTGGCAAGTAGCAGAATGATGATATTGCTGGAATCCAAACTCCAGGTTCTGCCTCCGGCATATTGTACGGTTATCATAAGCAGAAAAGCCAAACCGTAGGCTGATAGTTTAATGACCCTATGTGCCCATACCGGCATCTTCAACGGAATACGCATAAACATGGGGAAAAGCAGTGCAAATGCTACTATGGCAAGACCCCATGCACGTGGATCCTGAGGAGAACTTAGCATGTAAGGATAAAAGTGCTCGATGAAAATGGCAAAGAACGTGAGTTGCAATCCGCGTAGTACAGCATCCCAAACCATTCGAAACCGGCTTTCGCCTCTCTCCATCTTTTTACCAATGGAAAAAGGAAATGCTGCTCCCATAGCAAAAAGAAAAAAGGGAAAAACCAGATCGACCCACGTAAGCCCTGACAAAGCAGCATTGTAAATATGTGTTGGAGGGGGCGTTTGGGTATGATACATCCAGCCCGGAAGTATTTCGGGTGCAACGGTTGCCGATAGTACCATCGT
>DAIQOQ010000121.1:0-8292 GCA_036787795.1 Paludibacter sp.
GGGAAACGTTTCAGTCCGGAGCTACAAATATCATAAGCCGTTTTACGATTTATTTTATCGTCGGTAGCCGACTGCAAATAGTATTCCGCCTTTTGTGCCAACACTTCCACCACGGCTTCATTATCGGAATAACGTTTCTCCAACCGGTCAAGCGCAGCCAGATAACAAGAATCAGCCCCCTCCTGCGTGGCATGAGCACGCATATAATTCAGCCTTTGCACATCGGCATACAGCAAAGCGGGAACATTGTCAGACTCCGAGCGAAATGCCAGCAACCGGCGGTAGGTTTCGGCCACCTGACTTTCCACCGAGTTACGGTAAACCGAATCCTGACCGAACGCCACAAAGGCTGAGAGATCCGAAAAATAAGCTGCATCCTTCAACGGATTGATGACCGACGAAGCACGCGACAACTCTTCCAGCAACGCGATGCGACGATAGCTCAAAAAATCGAATAAAGTAGGCTGCAAAGTTTTACTATCGGCCCCCACATGCAGAAGTGCTGCAAATTTCAGCACATCGGTTTGCTGCAACACGGCGGCATCAACCAGCGATGCGTCTAAATGCTTCGTTATTTTATCAAAGAAAATATTGCGGCTCCACTCCTTCATATCGTCGGGCACTGCGCCGGTCAGCAACTTTCTGCGGTCTACCGTCCAGGCATTGCTTTGGTAATATTTTTGGTATAATTCGGCAGTCATCGAATGCAACAATGCCTTTTCGGCCACATCAGTAGTCTGGTCGGTAAATACTTCGAACTGACGAATCAGTGCAGGAGCCTCAGCCGGATCTTTATCCAACGTAAAGCGCATTTTATAAACCAACGCCTTGATAACTTCAGTCTGATTTTGTTCTTTCTGTGCCTGATTCAGGATAATATCCACCTCTTTCAAAGCCGATTCGGGCAATTGTTTTTTGGCAAACTCCTCCACCGTTTTCCAACGCTTAGCCAGCGGAACAGTATTTTTCTGAGCCAACAGAATAGTGGCAAAAACCACCGTAGCAAAAACAATAAAAGCAATACTTTTTTTCATACAGCCAAAAAGTTTATAATTTTGATTAACGGAAAGCAAATATAATACCAAAATCCGGATAAATGGCCCGATAACCTAATGTTCTGTTCATTCAAACAGAGCATGTTCGAAACATAGAGCTTTTGAATACCTTCAAATACGCTATGTTCCGAACATGGAAGTTTTGAGGGCTTTCAAATCGGCTATGTCAGCAACATAGAGGTTTTGATGACCTTCAAATGAGCTATGTCGCTAACATAGCTCATTTGAAGACATTCAAACAGGCTATGTTGCGAACATGGAATTTTATTACCTTTGCAAAACATTCCAACTCCTGTTTTTCTAAACCCTGTAAGCTATATGACTTCGAATAAAAACCTATTCAACATCACCTATCCTATTTTTCTTACTCTGCTGGCGCAAAATCTTATCAACGTAACCAACACTGCTTTTCTGGGTCGTGTGGGCGAAGTGGAACTGGGCGCATCGGCCATAGGTGGAGTATTTTACTTTGCCATCTATATGATTGGCTTCGGATTTAGCCAGGGAGTACAGATATTGATAGGCCGCCGCAACGGCGAAAAGAATTTTTCGCAGATAGGACCTATTTTCAACAACGGATTACTGTTCAATTTCCTGATAAGCCTTGTCATTTTTGGTTTTTCGGTCAAAGGCGTTCCACACATCATGAAACTGCTGGTCAGTTCGGAGCACGTATACAACGCATCCATTGCTTATCTCGACTGGCGCATCTACGGTTTCTTCTTTTCGTTTATCAACGTCATTTTCCGTGGACTGTATGTGGGCATCACCCAAACCCGGGTGCTCACCGTGTCGGCTGTGTTGATGGCCATCACCAATATTGTGTTCGATTACCTGCTTATTTTTGGAAACTTTGGCTTTCCACGTCTCGGCATCGAAGGCGCAGGCATCTCATCGGTCATTGCCGAGGTAGTCACCCTGCTTTATCTCATCTGGCACACCGTCTATCGCACCGACATGAAACTATACGGTCTGTTTGAATTCCGAAAAGTAGAACTAAAAACCATTTTATCCATCCTGGACCTGTCCATCTTCATCATGTTCCAGTATTTTATCTCCATATCCACCTGGTTTATGTTCTTTATCTTTATCGAACGCATGGGCGAACGTCCGCTGGCCGTTACCAACATAGGTCGCAGCCTCTACACCCTGCTTATGATTCCCGGATCGGCACTTTCTACCACCGTAAACACACTGGTAAGCAACCTCATTGGGGCAGGTCGAAAAGAAGAAGTACTGCCCTTTATCAAACGCGTGGTGGGCATAGCCTTATTGCTGGTAATACCCGTGCTGGCACTCACTTTTTTGTTTCCACAACTGTTTGCGCGCATCTACACCGACAATCCCGACCTCATAGCAGCCTGCGTACCCGTCATGCGCGTGGTATCGGTAGCCATGATATTCTGCGCCGTGGGCAACATCATATTCAATGGCATCTCAGGCACCGGAAATACCCGCACAGCCTTTGCCATCGAGTTCCTGACCCTGTTCTTTTATCTCAGTTATGTATATTATACCACCATCATACACCCCAGCCACGTAGCCGTGGTATGGATGTCGGAATTTGTGTACTGGAGCATTATAGGCGGGCTCGGATATTGGTACTTACTGAAAGGAAACTGGCGAAAAAAAGAACTCTGATAAAAGTCCTGAGTTATCAATCTTACTGACAAGACAAGCAGCACTATCGGCTTTACTCATACATACAAGCAGTGAAATACAACCGCAAAAAAGGTGGAATCAACAAAATGATTCCACCTTTTTTGCATAATTACTCTTTCATTGAACAATAAAATACAGATTGATTAAAACGAAGAATATACCACAAACCAGTTATAATTAAAAACTATACTTTAAAGACAACCGGGCATTAGCACCTTCGGCCACAGAAGTCTGACTACCGAGCGGTGCAGCCCATTGCGAACGAGCCGGCAAGTAATAATTATTCAAAAGATTATTTACGGCTAACGAGATGCCCAAATTAGACAATAAATCGTAAGATACAGACATATTAACCACAGCATATCCTTTCACCGGAGCCTCTCCACTGTTGTATACCCAAACATTATTTTTATTCAGAATAGGTGCAAATCGGTTGCGGTCACCGGTATACACTACACTCACATTTGACGACAGCTTGGAAGTAAACCGATAAGAAGCATATCCGGTTAGTTTGGGCGATGCAATAACATCACCAGCCACATAAACAAAAGAGTTTTTATTCGTACCCACATACTTCAGCCCTTCAACCCATGAAAAAGAACTACCCAGCAATAATTTATTATTACAGAATTTGCCGTCCACAGAGAACTCTCCACCAAATATCTTCTGAGGAGTGAGTGAAGGCTCAAAACGATTCTTTGCATCATTAAAAGTTAGTCCGGTGCCAATATTAGAGCTGCTGTAATACCCTACAGCTTCTATTTTTATATTTTTCAGGTAAACCAAGAAACCAACTTCATAATTGTTGGTAACAGCTGCCTCCACATCCACACTACTTACAATATTGGGATTATCCGTACTACGGAGGATACTACCCATATCGGGTAGCGAAAAACTTTGAGAGTAATTCACATACGGAATAAATTTTTCGCTCTCCACATACCTCAACCCTATATTAAAAGCCAGGTTATCAAACTGCATTTTACCTCCTTTCACAGCCACAGCCGAAGTAAAATTGCCATCTTGTTTTGCTGAATAAGGCAACGTGCTGTAATCATTTATATGCAATCGCATATCATCGTACCGCACACCGGCTTTTATATTAAACAGATTATCTATTTTTATGTTAGTCTGAAAATAAGGAGCCACACTTTGCAATTTAATGTCTGGTATCCACATCCGCCCATCAAGTAAAGCCTGATTGGTTTTGTCTTTCAATGCATCTACACCATAAATAAAAGAAAAACTGGTTTCCGACAGCTTCAAAACAGTATTAAAACCAGGTCTGACTCCTATTTTTTCCGAATTAATTACCGACTGCCCACCATTTTGAAAACTGGTTGAGTAAAAGAATATATTTCGGGACTTTTGATAATAAGCATCAGCAGAAAAAGATGTTGTACCACCAAAAAGCTTATCCAAATTATACTTCAGCACTGTGTTGAATGAAGATGCTCCGGTAGGTGACTCCGGATAGTTAGCCGATTTGGGCTTACCATAGCCCGGAGTAAGCACATAATCTCCGGCTGCATTCAAAACGGTTAAAGTAGACAACACCGGTTCAAAAGGAGTTTCTTGTTTCGACTTATAATAATTGGCCGATAAGCTCAACTGTTGTTTGTCCGATAATTGATAATTAATTTTTCCAAACGTTGAAATGATTTTAGTATTATCTAAACCATAAGTTGGTAAAACCGGAACTCCATGTGCATCATATTTATTCCCTGTTTTCTCATAACTAAAACTTCCAACATAACCAATCTTACCTGAAGTGCCACTCAGCGACTGATAAAGTCCACCGCCCAAAGATTCTTTCGATTTAGCTAAATTCAGAGTACCCCACAGGTCGGTAGTACCCGAAATTTTCTTTCCTTTCTCAGGCATCTTGGTGATGTAGTTAATATAACCTCCATCACCTCCGTTTCCGTAAATAGAAGAAGCCCCTTTAAGCACTTCTACCCGCTCCAAATCATTTGCATTGACGGTTTTCATGTCTACCTGACCATTTCTTAGTGGGGTTGACAACGGAACACCATCTATCATAGTCAATATCTTACGTCCGCGTAATGTTTGTCCCCAGTTAGAGAAACTGCCCGACTGAGAAGCCATACCCGGAACTTTCAGTTCCAACATTTCATTCATGTTAGAAGTAGACTTACCAAGCTCATCCAAATCGCCCGACTTGATTAAAGTAACCGATGCAGGTATGGACGATAATCGTTCTGGCACCCTGCCTGCCGACACCACAATCTCATCAAGCGAATTTGTCTCTTCTTTCAATTGAACATTCAAATCTAAAACTGTTTTATTTTCTAAAATCACAGTGTGCTCTTCCGACTGAAATCCTACAAAGCTAAACCGGATGCTATAACTTCCGCCCGACAATCCGGAAAGAGAGTAACTACCGTCCATAATGGTTACAGCTCCCTTCTGTATCGATTTTATATAGATAGAAACACCTGGAATTGTTTTATTTTTACTATCTATGACAAGCCCTTTTACAGTAGCTGCTTCTGTTGAAAATGTGGCTATTAAAAAAAATAGATAAAGGTAAATTGCTTTTGTTTTGTTCATCTTCTTGTTTGTTTAATTGAGGGCGCAAGTTAGCCGCAGCTCACAGCAATGGCAATCACCAATTATGGGTATTTATTTATAAAATTGTAACATGATTTCGGTATAAAACTAATTTCCATTAAAAGCGTCATCTAACGAACTGTGTTGTGTCATTTGTATTTCCATATTTGGCTAAACATTTCTCTCTCTCTTTATCTAACTTGATTTCATCCATTCGCTCATCCCAACTAGTGGCTACATGATTTCAAACGAGCTACCGCATATTGATTATTTATCGGCACCCTACCATAATGCCGCAATGATATTTTTTTATACTTTTGTAATTCTAAGGTTTCAGACCATAAAATATCATTTTGGTCTAAGCACAGTATCATAGCAAAAGCATTATCATAGCAATATTATGGCCAAAACCAAATCCGTTTACGTTTGTCAAAATTGTGGTGCCGACTCCCCGAAGTGGATAGGCAAATGCCCGTCGTGTGGTGAGTGGAACAGTTATGTTGAGGAAGTAATCAGTAAAGATACCACACCAAAATTTCACGTGGGTGGAGTTGAAATAACCAAGCAAAAACCAATACTCATTTCGGATGTGGAAACATCTGAAGAAAGTCGCATTGACACCAGTTGCAATGAGCTGAACCGGGTGCTGGGAGGCGGCTTAGTGCCGGGTTCGTTGGTTCTGATTGGCGGTGAACCGGGTATTGGTAAGTCCACATTGGTGTTGCAGGTAGTGCTGAATCTGAAAGGAAAACGAACGCTGTATATTTCGGGCGAAGAAAGTGTGAAGCAACTCAAGCTTCGTGCCGAACGGTTGAAATTCGATAATCCCGACTGCTACATTGTGAGTGAAACATCGCTCGAACAAATATTTGTACATATTCAGAACATTCAGCCCGATGTGGTGATTGTCGACTCCATTCAGACTATTTCTACCGAGCTGATCGAGTCGTCGCCCGGCTCGGTATCGCAAGTGCGCGAATGTACCGCCAACCTGCTGAAGTTTTGTAAAACCACCGCCACGCCCGTATTGCTTATCGGCCATATCAACAAAGAAGGTAGCATTGCCGGCCCCAAAGTATTGGAACATATTGTAGATACCGTGCTCCAGTTTGAAGGCGATCAGCATTATATGTACCGCATTCTTCGTCCGATAAAAAACCGTTTCGGGAGTACATCGGAACTTGGGATTTTTGAGATGCAACAAAACGGGCTGCGCGAAGTGAGTAATCCGTCAGAGCTGCTGTTGTCGCAAAATCACGAAGGACTCAGCGGCGTAGCCATTGCCTCGGCCATCGAAGGTATTCGTCCATTCCTTATCGAAGTTCAGGCGCTTGTGAGCTCGGCAGCTTACGGCACACCTCAACGCTCCAGCACCGGTTTCGACCTGCGTCGACTCAACATGCTGCTTGCCGTGCTCGAAAAACGTGCCGGATTCAAAATAGCACAGAAAGATGTATTCCTCAATATTGCCGGCGGCATCAAGGTAAACGATCCGGCTATTGATCTGGCGGTGATCTCGGCAATTTTGTCGTCAAATATGGATCTCTCCATCGAAAAACAACTTTGTATGGCTGGCGAAGTCGGTCTTTCGGGCGAGATACGCCCCATTAACCGGATGGAACAGCGTATACTGGAAGCCGAAAAGTTGGGATTCCGCAAAATGATTATTCCGGAAATCAACCTGAAAAGCATCAACAGTGCCAAACTCAACATTGAATTGGTACAGGTCAAGAAGGTGGAAGAGGCATTCAGAGTCCTTTTTAAAGGCTAAAACACAAATATAGAAAGTAAAAAAATATGGATTTACGTACCGTAAATGTAACCCGCTATATCACTCCTTTGCGCGAAGGAGGATCATTGCCGGCATTGGCCGAAGCTGATGACGGCTTCAATTATGTAGTCAAATTTCGTGGAGCCGGACATGGAGCTAAAGCGCTTATCTCGGAATTAATTGGCGGAGTAGTGGCCAAGTTATTGCATCTGCGTATACCCGAACTGGTTTTTGTACAACTCGACGAAGCTTTCGGACAAACCGAGGGTGATGAAGAAATTCAGGATCTGTTGCAAAGTAGTCGCGGATTAAATCTGGGGCTGCATTTTCTATCGGGAGCTCTAACCTTCGACCCTATCACTACTAAGGTAGATGGATTACAGGCTTCGCAAATAGTGTGGATGGATGCTTTTCTGACTAATGTGGACCGCACCGTACGCAATACCAATATGCTGATGTGGCACAAAGATTTGTGGCTTATTGATCATGGCGCGACCCTTTATTTTCATCATACCTGGACAAACTGGGAAAAACAGGCACTCAGTCCGTTTTCACTGATCAAAGATCATGTGCTTCTGCCTTTTGCCGATAAACTGGAAATCGTAGACGCCGAATTCAGGCAACTACTCACTCCGAATGTTATTCGTGAAGTCGTGGATATGATTCCCGACGAATGGGCAACCAACGCAGAGGAAGGTTTGTCCGCTAACGACATTCGCGAGGTATATTATCAATTTTTATCCCGAAGAGTAGAAAACTCCGCTAACTTTTTAAACGAAGCTCTCCATGCAAGGAAAACACTTATTTGAATATGCCGTCATTCGCGTGTTGCCCAAAGTGGAGCGCGAAGAATTCATCAATGTGGGCATTATCCTGTTCTCTAAGCGGGCTAAGTATATCCGCATGCTGTACAAGCTCGACAAGCAACGGTTGAATTCTTTTTCCAGCGAGTTAGATCTCGATTTGCTTGAAAATACGTTGCTGTCGTTTGATAAAATTTGCTGTGGACACAAGGAAGGAGGTGTCATTGCTCAGTTCGACATCCCCGAACGTTTCCGCTGGCTTACTGCCGTGCGTAGTTCCTGCATTCAGACTTCACGCCCACACCCGGGATATGCCGAAAACCTAGATTCAGAAGTAGAAAAGTTGTTTAAAGAATTAGTGTTATAGAAATACACTTTCGTGCGTGCGCATCCATCAATTTGTCGATGCGCACCGACGAACGCATAG
>DAIQOQ010000334.1:0-2674 GCA_036787795.1 Paludibacter sp.
TCTTTTCCATGTTGTTTTATTGAGAAATCGGACGTGATAATACGTTAAAGAAAAATCTCATTCGCAAGTAAGTTAGGTTTATTCGCTAATTTTGTGCCGAATTTCAAACGCCTATTCTTGCAAAACAGATGGAGTAGGTAACAATCGTCTTTTCGAAAACCAATGATTTGGGAGGCTCTATCTGTCTTTTAAAAACAATTATTTTCTTATGAAGCTAAATTTAAAGAGTATTCTCTCTGCACTTTTTATTTGTGCATTTACCGGTATAGTTGCACTACAGCCGGCTGCGGCAAAGGAACCAACCAAGACTTCGTATTTCAGCAAAGCAGATGCTGCGAACTGGGTTTATATCATTAAAGACAAAAAAGTCAATGCTGCGGATGTCTTTAAGATGGAAAACGGTACGTTGCAAATAACCGGACTTTCAACCGGATATCTGAGGACGAAAAAGAAGTTTTCCGATTACACCTTGAATGTGGAATGGCGTTGGACAAAGTCGCTTGGAAACAGCGGTGTATTGGTGCATATTCAGCCTAAAGACACTGTTTGGCCGGGATGCTATCAGGTTCAACAAAAAGCGAAGGCAGCAGGCGATATTATCTGTATGAATGGTTTGTGGGCCAAAGAATGCACCGACTCGGTAAAGTTCACTGTAAGAAAAACACAACCTTCGAACGAAAAAGCCTTGGGCGAATGGAACTCCATGAAGATTATTTGCCGGAAGAAAACACTCAAAGTTTATGTAAACGGAGTGCTTCAGAATAATCTTACAGGACTTACAGCTACTACCGGATTTATAGGCTTTCAGAACGAAGGCACAGCACTTGAATTTAGAAACTTATCAATTATAAAACAATAAAATAAAGAAGAATGACTTTTAAAGCCGCTATTTTTGATTTCAACGGAACACTTTTCTGGGATACAGCTTTTCACGACGAAGCCTTTGATATATTCCTTGGAAAAAGAGGAATGCTCATGACTCCTGACGAAAAACGGGCCAAAATACATGGTAAAGGTAATCCCGATATTATGCGCACCATTTTTGGTGATCAGCTAACCGACAACGAAGTAAATGATCTGACTCAGGAAAAGGAACAAATTTATCGCGACCTCTGCGTAAACGATTTGCAGCTGGCAGCAGGCGCGGAGGACCTGTTTAATTTCTTAGCCGAAAACAAAGTTCCTTTCACCATTGCCACTTCGGCCGGCATTGAAAATGTGGCTTTTTATTTCGAACACATGAACCTGACCCGCTGGTTTGACTTTGAAAAGGTGGCATACAACGATGGTACCTTGCGCGGAAAGCCGGCTCCTGATGTTTTTCTGGCAGCAGCAAAAAAACTCAATCTGGCACCTTCGGAAACCATTATATTCGAAGACTCCGTTCCCGGAATTATAGCCGCCGAAACGGCAGGAGCCGGAGGAGTTTATATTGTCAATTCCTATGGCGAAGATTACAGTCGGTTTTCGTACGAGATTATTACCGACTTTGCCCGGGTAAACCGGAAATTGTTTGTATAAAGGAACAAAAAGAAGCGGCTCATTGCAGGGTCGCTTCTTTTTTTTGATTATTACCGCCGTTTTCTATCCACCCTCCATGCAACTATCAGAAAAGTATATCTGAGCTATCTTTCCTCTACAGAAAATTGAATCTCCGGGGTTTACATTCTGTTGATATATATTCCCGGTACGAAGCGTTGATTTATTTACACCAGGCTCACCTTATTTCACTGCTTTTTCCTTTTAGTCTACTAAGTATTGCCGGATTCACACTAAATGTATAAAAACTGTCTTCAATAGCTTTTGTACATTCGGAGCATATACTGTTGTCGTAGTTATCGCTGATATACTGAACTATCAGCGGATCTGTTTTTGTATAAAAAAGAAATTGGTAGGGAGTAATCATTTTAGGTTTAAACGCTTTTTTGCAGCGAGGACAAATTGTTTCCATTGTTTTTGTTGATTTGTGTGGAAAAGTCTGGATAAACCTCAGTCTGTATCAACTTTGAATGCTGCACGGATTACACAAGCTTTTTTGAAATAAACAAGCTGCTTAATCTTTTTGCTGCGCGCCGAAACGACAAGCCCGGGCAAACATTAAAGAGAAATAGAAGATACTGAGATTTACATCAAAATCTAACCCACGAGATTATTGATTATTTTATTACATGGCAGGTCTCCTGACTTACTCCATTGTTGAACGCCTTCCCGATATGAGTGAGCAGTAAGCAGTGAGCAGTAAGCAGTAAAAAAGTCAGACTGACTTTAACTGATAACTGGTAACTGATGACTGATAACTGATGTTCCAGTGGCAAAAGTTTTGTTCAAAATGTTTAATTAATGCTTAATCATTTACAATTAATCATTAATCAAAGAGCTTACAGTAGCGGGTCTGTTCAGGATTTTCACCTGATTCCCTTTTAATCACTCCCCGCGATGCGCGGATAAGTGAACCGAATGCGAAGACAAAGGTAGATTATTTTTTCTACACGAAGAATATGGAAGAAAAACTTTATCTGAAATGATTTGTATGCTGGTTTTTAAATTGATAGTATTCAATAATCTGATTCGCTAAATTCAATTCTGCTTTAGCTCAAAAGCAGCGGTCCTCACAGAAATCATGCTCTTTTTAATTAACCGGAGTCTGATGCGAAAATATGGGTAATATTACCTT
>DAIQOQ010000122.1:0-8150 GCA_036787795.1 Paludibacter sp.
ATTTACCGGACCTTGACGATCGGCGTTATAACCGGGATTAAATACCAGTTGATAGGTGGCGCTAAAGTAAATATTCGGATTTAATTGGAAAGAATAATACAGTTCGGTCAAATGCTCCGGAGTATAATTTAAATTTCCATCTCCCAGTATAAATCCGTTGCCACCGGCTTTTAAATAGCTCTGATGTGCATTCGAAATGCCGGAAACCACATAAGCAAGTCCCACATTATCATTCTTCCTTTTCCATGACTCTCCGGTCAAAGATAGTCCGGCGCTTAAACTTCTGTCTATTTCAGTAAAAGCCCAGGTTTCATTGTTTCCATCGTTCCAGCTTGCCCGAAAAAAACAGCCAAGTTCTTTCGTAATATTCTGTTCAGCATTTATTCCGAATCCATATTTTGTATTGCCGTACTTTTCAACAGAATGAATGTTTGGATTGCTTGGGTTCAGAGCCACTGCTTCACGGTAATTACCCATGTGCGCATTGGTAAAGAAGCCCAACAAACGAATTGCACCATCTTGATTTGAAATTTTGTACCGATGTGTATATTCCACGGTGTTCGAGCCTGCTTTTGATATGTTCCAGTCCATGTCACCACCATTGGCAACGGTAGGAACAAGTGAAAATGCATAGCGGATTTCATCAGAAGGTGTTACATATTCCAACACAACACTGGGAGTATAACCACGTGTATTGGCCGGATAATCCCAGGCGCCATTACTCATTAATCCCCAGCTCATAAACTGGCTTCGGGGGTCGTGACTAAACTTATTGTCGTCGAAAAAATCAGAAATGCTGATTTTCCCCAGTGTAACCGAAATGTATTTTGTTGGCATTCTCCCTGCCAGTTGATTCAAATCACTTGCCTGCGTAGTGCTTGCCTGAGTTAATGAGAATATTTGAGTAAAAAACAGGCGTGCAATATACATTTTAGGCGCAGGATCACCAATGCGGAAAGTCTCACCATTGGTTGCGCTGGCAATTCCCAACGCACCACTAAGCCCCGATCCGCCGGCAATTTCCGGATTCAGAAAAGCATGGGCTCCGCTCCACAAACGGGCTCCAAGATACAAAGTAGATGTCAAAGAAGTCTGACTCTCGGCAGCAGTGGTCAAACTATTAACACCTAAATATTTTGCACTAAAAGATGTTTTATTCTGATTGATAATAGTTGTTTGCGCATGGATGGAGAAATTCTCTGTTTTCAGCGAATCAACATCAGTTGCATACAATGTAAACGTAATATTTAAAAAGACAAAGAGTATAATACTGTATTTCATTCCGATTGGCGTTGGTTTTATTATTTATAAAAGATAAACGTCTTTCTTTTTGAGAATGTTTACCATTCGTAGTAATTTAAAAAGCATAGTCTTAGCCTGTCACCTAAAACTATGCCTTTTATTAATAAGATATTTATTCGGGTTTTTATAGCTTATCCAGTGTTTTGTTTTCGTGCATGCTTCCCACCTTTCGGTAAGCCCACGCAAAGATAAGCGGGAAGATAAGCAAAGAGAAAAACATAGCGCACAAGATACCGCCAATTACAACACGTGCTAAAGGCTGCGCACTTTCGGAACCCATACCATGCGAAATAGCGGCCGGAAATAAACCGATGGCAGCCATCAGAGCCGTCATCATCACCGGACGAATCATACTCTGAACACCTAACCGGATGGATCGTTGCAAAAGGTTCTTTTCGCCTTTCAGTCGCTCTATGTTGTCTTTGAAAGCACTAATCAGCAACACGCCACTCAGGATACAGATACCGAATAAAGCAATGAATCCGATACCGGCAGAAATACTGAAGTTAGTGCCGGTGAACAAAAGTACCGCAATACCGCCGACAATGGCAAAAGGAACATTGAGGAATACCAGCCCGGCATCTTTCATGTTGCCGAACATAACAAAAAGCAACAGGAATATCAGAATCAGACTCAACGGAACAACCTGAGCAAGTCGTTTCACGGCTCTCTGCTGGTTTTCAAAGTCTCCCTGCCAAATCATATCATAGCCTTTTTTCAGTTTTATCACTTTAGCCACTTTGGCGCGTGCTTCCTGCACCGTGCTACCCATATCGCGATCGCGGATGGAGAATTTTACGGCCGAATATCTTTTGTTTGCATCGCGGAAAATGAGGCAGGGCCCTGTTTTCATAGTAATGTCGGCTATTTCTTTAATAGGCACTTTCGATCCGCTCGAAGTGGGTATCATTAAATTGCCAATGTCGTCCACGGTGTTCCTGTATTTTTCAGGGAAACGAATGCGGATGTCGAATTTCTGAACTCCTTCGTACAGCATCGTAGCTACTTTACCCCCGATGGCCATTTCAATCACAGCATTGGCATCGGCAGTAGAAACACCGTAAAGTGCCATCTTTTGCTGATCAAGTTCTATGTCCAGTTCGGGCTGACCGATGTTTTTTATAACTCCCAGATCGGAAATTCCCCTTACTTTTTTGAGAACATTATATACTTCGGTGGATTTACTTTCCATATAATCCAACGAATCGCCAAATATTTTCACACAGATAGACCCTTTGACTCCCGATACTGCTTCTTCGATATTATCAGTAATAGGTTGGGAGAAATTATAATCCACACCCGGAATAACCGAGAGCTTTTTATTCATCTGATCAATGAGTTCTTCCTTACTTATTTTCGGGTCCCATTCCGATTCGGGGAAAAGCTGGATGTCAAATTCGTTGTTGTAAAATCCGGCAACATCTGTTCCATCATCAGGACGGCCGGTTTGCGAAACCACATTCTGTACCTGCGGAAACTTCATCAACGTTGCCCTTATTTGTTTAGAAACCTCTATGGATTTATCCAGCGAAACCGAGTAAGGCAACTGTGCCCGAAGCCAGATGGCCCCTTCGTTTATTTCAGGAAGAAATTCGGTTCCCAATAAATTGAACGAAGAAATACCGATAACAATGACAACACTTGCGGCAAGCAATGTGATTCGCTTATGGCTGTAAGTGACATCAAAAGCACGCATCAACCGATCAGTTAAAAACTGTACAATCGGATTGTGTTTTTCTTTTACGTTCTCTTTCAACAATAGTTTTATGAGTACCGGCACCAACGTGAGCGTAGTGATCAGTGCTCCCAGCAAGGCAAAACCAAGGGTATAGGCCAAAGGCGAGAACATTTTTCCTTCTACCTTTTGGAAAGCAAAAATAGGCAACAACCCGGTAATGATAATCAGTTTGGAGAAAAAGATCGATTTACCCAGGCGTGCACCGTCTCGTTTTATTAATCCGGTTTTAGTCATTTTATTAAACCTGAGCATGCCCACGTCTTTGGCCTTTTGGTCGAGCACCACAAAGAGCCCCTCGACCATCACCACGGCCCCATCTATTATGATACCGAAGTCGACAGCACCGAGCGATAACAGGTTTGCGCTCATTCCCATCAGACTCAGACAAATGAAGGCAAAGAGCAACGACAGCGGAATAATGATGGATACAATTAGAGTCGTTCGCCAGTTGAACATAAACAGCGATACGATAAGCGTTACCAACAAAATACCCTCAAAGAGGTTGTGCAACACCGTAGCGGTAGAAAATTTAATCAGGTTCTCCCGGTTGTAATACGGAACAATCTTGGTGTCGCGTGGTAAAATTCTGCTGTTTACATCTTCTATCTTTTCTTTTACGGCATTGATTACTTCCGTCGGATTTTCGCCCTTACGCATAATCACAATAGCCTCCACCACATCGTCTTCGTTGGTAGTACTGCGTTTTCCTTTCTCATCGAAAATAGCATCCGAACGTCCCACCAGTCCTAAGCGCGGCAGGTTGGAAACTTCTACGTCGGCAACATCTTTTACCAGCACCGGAATGCCATTGATGTTTTGAACAACCACGTTTTTTATTTCGTTGATATTGTTCAACAACCCGATTCCACGCACTACGTAAGCCTGATTGTTCCGGTTGATGACATCGCCACCAATGTTGACATTACTTTTGCTCACCGCCGTGTACAAATCCAGTGGAGTGATGCCTAGCGTGCTCAGTTTGCCCGGATCAGCTTTTATTTCGTAGGTTTTCACCATGCCACCAAAGCTTACCACGTCGGCAACACCCGGTACCGACCGTAGCTGACGATCCACCACCCAATCCTGCATAGTTTTCAGGTCGCGCGGACTCCGGAAACTACTCCGCAGCGTGTACCGAAACAGTTCGCCTGTGGGTCCGGTAGGAGGTTGTACCGACGGTTGAACGCCGTCAGGCAAATCGGCATTAGCCAGCAGGTTCATAACCTGCACGCGGGCATCTTTATCTACCACACCATCATCAAAAACCAACTTTACATAAGACAATCCGAAGATGCTGGATGAGCGTAGACTCATCTTTTTCTGTACCGGATTCATAGCAATTTCAATGGGGGTGGTCACAAATTTCTCCACTTCCTCGGCACTACGTCCCGGCCATTGAGTAATAATGCTTATTTCGGTATTGGTTACATCCGGAAATGCTTCAATGGGCATATTTTTAAACGTAATAATACCTGCCACCAGCAGCACGGCTGTGGCAGCCAGAATGAAATAATAATTCTTCAGCGAGAATGATATTATATTTTTTAATAGCTTATTCATAGACAAAATTTTTGTTTTTTCAGACAACCATACCATGAATGAATCATGGCGAATTTCATCCGGTTAATTATTAAGCGCATCGTAAATAAGGATAGACTGCGAAGCAATGATCTTATCGCCCACCTGAACACTGCCGGTGATGTAAGTGCGGTCGGCCGTAGAGTTTATCACCCCCACAGGGATGATTTTAATGTTGGCATTGGAATGATAAACCATGATGTAGTTCTGACTATGATCAAAGACAATGGCCGAAGACGGAACACACAACGCTGCACGGTTTCCCTGATTGGTTACTTTTACGTTGGCAAACATTTCGGGTTTGAGTACGTAACCCGGGTTGGGCAATACGATGCGTACTTTCATTACTTTGTTGGTGGGGTCGAGCACATTCATAATTTTATCCACCTTTCCTTTAAACACTCTGTCGGGATACGAAAGAGTGGTTACATCTACCTGATCGTTGAGGTGAATCATACTGATGTTAGTCTCATACACGTTGGCTATAACCCAAACGTTTTTCAAATCGGAAATGGTAAACAGGTTGGTGCTGTTGTCGGAACGAATTGACATGCTGTTAGTGGCCTGTTTTTCGACCACAAAACCTTCGATGGGTGCCCGCACCACATAATCGCCGTTGGCACTGCCACCGTTGATGTGCAGCACACGTCTTACACGGTTGAGTTCGGACTGCGCCTGCTCCTGAGCAGCTTCGGCGGTCAGCAATTCTTTTTGCGAAGCCAGTCCGCTCTTAAACATATCCTGCGTGGCATCCAGATTCTTTTTAGCCACACGCAGGTTGGTTTGCGCACTTACCAGGTCGTTGCTGAATCCGGCCATTTCGGAACTTTTTATCACTCCCAGCACCTGCCCTTTGCGCACATAGTCACCCAGCATCACGTTTACATTCTGAAGAACGCCACTCACCATGGGGTATATTTTTACCACATGATCGTCGTTGTACGATACTTTTCCCGAAAGGGTAATGGTGTTGGTCACAGCGCAAGCCTGTATTGTATCAAGCGTCAGCGTTTTAAGCAGAGAGTCGGGCAACACATATTTTGAGCTGTCGGTCGCAGCTGTGGAATCGGCTTTTTTGCATCCCTGACCGGCAAGAGTCAGAACAAAAAGGACGGCAATTAATTTTATTGATATTGAATTTATTGTTTTCATAAATCGAAGTTTTAGTTTTTAAAATAATCTACACCACTATAAAAATTCAGATCCTCAAAAGCACTTACCCGATTAAACTGAATGGCATTAATCTGCAAAGTGTTTTGTTTATACGAATCGTAAAAGTCCAGAAATTCGAGCAGGCTCATGTTTCTGACCTGATAATTCTTCAGCACTTCGGCCTGCAGGCGGTCAAAGTCGTGCTCAAACGAAGCATCGCGACTCTTCAACAGTTTGTCGTTCTCGAATGCTCTTTGCAGGCAGTTATAAACCTGTTCTTCCACGCCGGCACGGGTGGCGTCGAACATTGCTTCATTGTATTTTATCTGCGCTTTAGCCGATTTTATATTTCCCTGGTTGCGGTTGAATGCCGGAAGTTCTACGCCAAAACCCAGCGTAGTAAGATTCTTTACGTATCCCCCCTGTTGGTCGTAATTCAGGTTAATCGTCAGATCGGGAACACCCATTGCCCGTTGCAATTTGTAGTTGAGTGTGCTCAGACTGCTGTTGAGCTTGGCTATTTTCATGTCAGGGCGCGTGGCGTAGGCCGAATCGATCACGGCAGCCAGCGGATATTTCGTAGGGTCGAGTTTGGTCAGTGCAGCGTCGTCTACGTCAGGCACAACAAACACATTGCGAGCCTGCAACAAGGTTCGCATCTCGCTTTGCACATCGTTCAGCTGGCTTCGCAAGTCGTTGTATTCACTTTGCAGGTCGTAGAGCTGTGCTTTTACGCGAATCACTTCTTTTTCGGATATATAACCCTTGCCTTTTTGTTGTGCAAAAGCATCGGTGACCTGTTGCAGAGCGGCAATTTCGGTATGATATACCGCAGCCGACTGCATCAGAAAGTGAATATTAAAGAAGTCGGTACGCAAACTGTGTTTCAGCGTTCGCAGCAAGTCGTAGAACTGATATTCGGACAGGGTGGCGTTGGCCTGTGCTATTTTTACCTGCTTATTGTGCTTGCCGGCCAGCAGTATAAGCTGCGACAAACCCACCGATACCTCGCCATTGCTCCCCACAGGGAAAAATTGTTTGGTAGCTGTTTGATAAAGTGTTGTTCCCACAGTCAGATTGGGATTGGGAAACAAACGGGCCTGCGCTACCAGCGCTTTCTGAGCGTCAATATTGTAACGCTGAGCCAGCAGCATCAGGTTTTTTCTCAAAAAGACAGTTTCTACACTGTCAAGTTTCATTCTCAGGGTATCGGGTCGAAACCCTACGTCGGACTGCGACTTTGCCACTACGGCCGATAACAGGCACAGGACAAGCGCTGCAAGTTTCATAAATCTTTGCATTATTTTATTGAATTAGGTTCGTAAATTTTTTTGTTGCTATAACTGAGGCAGAAGGAATAAATAGCCCATACGGAGAGGCAAGCGTAGTCAACGGGCAGATGGTAACCGGGCACAAAGCAACGGAACTATCTGATAAACGCGTGCCAACAAAAACCGATTGTGGTTTGTGGTACAACAAGCCGCTGCACCTCCAAAACGGAGAGTGCAACTACACTAAGCCTTAAAATAAAGAGAATTTATTATCTGCAATTAAACAGACAGGAGTTGGGGTGGATTGGGACGAACTTCTTTACAATACAGATTGACCAGATTTTCGTTTTTGGGAATATCGTAAATAACCTTGTTCTGAAAAACTTCCAGATCGAAAACAATAAGCGAACGAGGGAACCATTTCAAATCGAAATGAACAACACTCTGTTGTTGTTTGGAATTATTATTGGCGTTTGCTTTATCGTGGAAAGTACTCTTTGAAAATCCGAATATATTCTCAACCAAAAATTCCGCCACCGAATCGACATAATCCTGATCATCGGCCGAATTGGAAATACTGGACGGAGTGTAGAAATCAAGCGAATCGACGCTCAGATTAAAAGTCTGAACGGCTAGAAGCAGGATTAAACACTGGCAAGCAATATTTCGGAGAGTACATTTCATATTTTCGGTGCAAAGATAAAACGCTAAATCCGCAAAAGAGTTTCATTTCCATTAAATTTAGCACTACTTAATATCTTCATGGGCATTTGTAATAATTGTTTAACTAATATACCGAACCCTTATACCTATCGCGAGGTAGCCAAGCGAAACTGCAACGGACACTACAACTTAGCACCTGTAGTCGGTTTTATTTATGTTTTCAACTATTTTCAAAAAAAATGTTCCCGAAAGGCTTTATTATACAAAATACTTTTCATATATTTGCCAGCACTTAACGGTACTATTGGATTAATCAATTAAAACTTCGATGCTTATGAGTTCAACATCGTCGAAACCCGCTTCTCAGGCCGGTTCTGCTCATAATATACAATCTATCTTCTCTTCCCTCGCTGTGGAAGCACTCATTTCGTGTGCAATAAGTTATT
>DAIQOQ010000123.1:0-3338 GCA_036787795.1 Paludibacter sp.
ATTCCGGCTGCCAGATCTTTACTGGATCTTTATCATATTCCATATAAATACCTTGGGGGTAAAAATGATACATTGCTTGGCAAAGCCTTTCTGCAATTTAAATATAATCTCCAACTTTGTAGTCTGGTTATTTCTGAAAAAATTGAGATCGGTTT
The DNA here is from genome assembly GCA_036787795.1 of Paludibacter sp. Classification (GTDB taxonomy): domain Bacteria; phylum Bacteroidota; class Bacteroidia; order Bacteroidales; family Paludibacteraceae; genus Paludibacter. The sequence continues at coordinate 156 of DAIQOQ010000123.1, forward strand.
TGGTTCGTCTCTTACGTTGGCACATATTTCTCGTATAACGCGTATGCATTCCATCATTCTGGATGACGATGATGATGCTGTTGAACCTCTTTTTGTAAAATATGCCCATCCTTATGCAGATGTTGTTTTGAGTCCGGAATGTACCAAAAGAGCAACTAAAAAACTTATCCCATACCGGGGATATCATGAGTTAGCTTATTTGCATCCGAATCGTTTTACTCCGGATAGTTCGGTGTTGAGCGAAATAGGATTAAAAGAAGGTGATCCGTATTTTGTGCTGCGGTTTAATGCATTTAAAGCTCATCATGATGTTGGTGTGAAAGGCTTGTCCTTAGAGAATAAACGCAAGTTAATTGCCATTTTGGAACAAAAGGGAAAGGTGTTTATCACAACAGAAAGAGAGATTGATTCTGAATTTAAGAAGTATCAATTGCTTTTATCTCCGGAAAAAGTACATTCTCTTATTTATTATGCCACGATGTTGGTTGGTGATAGTCAAACTATGACTTCCGAGGCAGCAGTGCTAGGGACACCGGCTATTAGGATGAATAGTTTTGTAGGTCAGATTTCCTATTTGGAAGAAGAGGAACATAAGTATGGTTTGACATACGGTTTTTTGCCTGACAAATTTGATGATATGTTGATCCGAATAGAAGAGCTGCTTTCATTCTCTGATTTAAAAATGATCTGGCAGCGGCGTAAAGAGAAAATGTTGAAAGATAAGATAGATGTCACTGCATTTTATATGTGGTTTATTGAAAACTATCCCAAATCAAAACAGATAATGAGAGAAAATTCCGGTTTTCAAGATAGCTTCCGCTGAATTAAGAACTAAAATATGCATTTTTGTTGTATTTTTGAGCCTCGTTTGCGAGTTTGCTGAAAACGGTACTTGTATTGGTTCATAAAAATATCCTGCCATCATAAATATTATAAAAGTTGTCTCAGCCTTCAATGCCTTCAAAATTTATATCTAAATGAAGATACTTATATATCTGGGTCATCCAGCACATTTTTATGTTTATCGCAACTCAATCCAAAATTGGGAACGCGAAGGGCATAAGGTATTCATTTTGATAAAGAAAAAAGATGTGCTTGAAGACTTGCTCCGTGCAGCTGGTATGACTTATTTCAATATTTTGGAAGAGGGCCGGGTAGATTCAACTTTTGGGATATTTGTAGGAATGTTGAAAAGAACTGTTCGCCTGTTTTCGTTTTGTGTGCGCAACAGACCGGATATTCTTACAGGTACCAGTGTCGAAAACTCTCTGGTAGGAAGGCTTTTGTTTATTCCGGTGATCAATGTCAATGAAGATGATGCTGCTGTAGTATCTCTTTATGCTAAATTGAGCTATCCGTTGGCTAATTCCATTTTAAATCCCTGTGTTTGTTGTAGTGGAAGGTGGGATAAGAAAGCTATAAAATATCATTCATATCATGAATTGGCTTATTTACACCCCGATCATTTTATTCCCGAAAAAAGAATAGCTGATAAATATCTATTGTCCGATAAGCCTTATTTTTTAATTCGTCTGGCTAAACTTACTGCTTATCATGATAACGGAATAAGAGGGATTGAAGCTGAAATAGCTGAACATATTATAGAATTACTAAAACCTTACGGAGCGGTTTATATAAGTGCCGAGAGAGAGTTGGAAACTCAGTTCGAAAAATACAGAATTGTTATCAATCCGTTAGATATGCATCATGTCATGGCATTTGCTCAGCTTTATATCGGTGATAGTCAAACTATGGCTGCCGAGGCAGGAGTTTTGGGTGTACCTTTTGTTCGGTACAATGATTTTGTAGGACGGATAGGTTATTTGAAAGAGTTAGAAGATGTTTACAAACTCGGGTTTGGAATAAGAACTCAAGAGCCGGAGGAGCTTTACACAACTATTTCCGACTTAGTTGTTATGCCTGACAGAAAAGAAATATTTCAGCATCGACGACAAAAAATGCTTTCGGAGAAAATTAATTATGCCGACTTCTTAACCTGGTTTGTTAGTTCTTATCCCAAGAGCGCTAAAATAATGAAACGAAATCCTCAATATCAAGATAGGTTCAATAAGAAAAAAATCAGTGCTGGTTAATCCGTTGATTGGTTAATTAGCCGATTGACTTTCTTACTTCCATCAGATAACCAGTTTCTCAAATACCATCATCCAATATTAAATATCAACTCTATATGACAAAACTAATTCTTGTGGCCGGTGCGCGCCCGAATTTTATGAAAATAGCTCCACTGATGCATGTACTAAAAAATCATCCGCATATAAAACCCATTTTAGTGCACACTGGGCAGCATTATGATGTGAAAATGTCCGGTCAGTTTTTTGATGAGCTGAATATTCCTACTCCCGATATAAATCTCGAAGTAGGATCGGCAAGTCATGCAGTACAAACAGCCCGGATTATGGAGGGTTTTGAGCAGGTTTGCATAAAAGAACAACCAGACTTTGTATTGGTTGTGGGTGACGTAAATAGTACGGCTGCCTGTACATTGGTGGCTTCTAAGATGGGAATTAAAACTATCCATTATGAAGCAGGTCTGAGAAGTAACGATAGGACTATGCCTGAAGAGATAAATAGATTGGTAACTGACGCTATCAGTGATATTTTTATTACCACCAGTGTGGATGCAGATGAAAATTTATTGCATGAAGGTGTTTCTTCTGAAAAAATTCATATGTTGGGAAACTTAATGATTGATTCACTTGTCGCACAATTACCAAAGGCTCAAAATACAGAACTTGTTTTTAAATTATTGAATCGGGACAGGCAGATAGTACTTGGGGATGATTTTAAAGAAGGGCAATATGGAGCATTGACATTTCATCGTCCGGGTAATGTGGATGACAAAGAAAGTCTGACAAAACTGGTTCGTTTGTGGGGCGAAATTTCGGAACAAATACCATTGGTATTTCCAGTCCATCCCCGGACTTATAAAAATATTCTCCATTTTGGGCTTCAAACAGAAATTGATAAGTATCCTCATCTCTTTTTTATAGAACCATTGGGATACTTGCAGTTCATTCATTTAGTGAGTCGTTCTGCATTTGCGTTAACCGATTCGGGTGGAATTCAGGAAGAGACGACATTTATGAATATTCCTTGTTTGACTGTACGTCCCAATACTGAACGTCCGGTGACTGTGTGGGAGGGAAGTAATAAATTGATTAA
>DAIQOQ010000123.1:3438-6052 GCA_036787795.1 Paludibacter sp.
AATCAATTAATTTGTAGATAAAAGAATCTCCTTTTATGCCCAAAGATTTTACATTATCGACTTATCGACTCTTATTGCTTGCTATTTTGCAGGCAGGTTATTCTATTGTTACTTTTGAGGACTGGTGTGATAATAAAGCACACGGACGATATGTTGTACTGCGTCACGATGTTGATTTAAAAGCGAACAATTCGCTTGTTATTGCTCAAATTGAAGCTGAAATGGGTATTCGGGCTTCGTACTATTTTCGTGTCGTTCCTCAAAGTAATATTCCTTCAATTATAAAAGAAATAGCGAATTTAGGACATGAGATAGGCTATCATTACGAAGATCTGTCTTTATTTAAGGGAGATAAGGAAAAATCAATCAAGCATTTTGAGCAGCAATTGACTTACTTCCGTCAGTTCTATCCGGTTCGCACTATATGTATGCATGGAAGTCCGGCTTCTAAATGGGATAATCGGGATCTTTGGCAAACATTTGATTATAGAGACTTTGGAATAGTGGGTGAACCCTATTTTGATTTGTTGAATAACGAGTCTGAAAAAATTGAAGATTTGGTTTATCTTACTGATACCGGACGAATGTGGGATGGAGATAAATATAATGTAAGAGACAAAATTCAGACAATTCGAAATCAACATTCGAACAGGAACAGCAAAGTATCTGAAGATAAAGTACAATACAGGAACTTGGCAGAGGATAATGAGGCTAAGCTAAATAGTAAAATTCATACAACTTTTGATGTGATAGACTGGCTGAAAGTTGCTGTAAATCAAAATATGGTTATGATAACCACCCATCCGCAGCGCTGGACGAACAATTCAATAGAATGGTACCTTGAGTTGTTGAAACAGAGAGTGAAGAACTCGTTAAAAATATTTATCGTGAGAACTAAAACAGATTATTGAAAGGCATATAAAGGTTAGAATTCATGCTATTACAAGTCTATTGTTCATTTTTAGAATAATTTGTGTGAGGAAGAACAAATGAATGGTTTAATTTGTTTGTCGTTGTTTTTAGTATTGAGGTTGTCGTATTTTTTATTATATTTGCACTGATATAATTTACAATATGAAAATATTTTACAAGCCATCTTATTTTTACCTCATTATTGATCTTGTAATACTTATACTTAGCCTGTACGTAGTATTAGATTGGTTTCCGCTAACAACAAACTCTCCATTTACCAAATATTCAGGTGCTTCTCTTTGTTTTATTTTCTCATGGTTTATTTTTTCTTATCTATTGAAAAGATACAGACCTTTAAAACAACAACAATATTTTGCCGCCTCGTTAAGGCTATTTTATGTTTCGTCCATTAATTTTATTGTTTTTGCTTTCCTGATACACTATTTCTTTAAGCCTTATTCGGGATATGTATTATTAGCCATTACGGTAGGAACATTTCTTGTTAATTACATTGCACTGTCCTGTTATTTTGCCTATAAGTTTGCTGTAGACTACAATGAGATAAGCTTAAAACCGAGAAAAAAAAGAATTAATGCAACGGTAAAATTGGCCGATAAGCTTACTCCCGAAGCTTATGCACAATTGGAAATAATGATATCCAAGCAGTCTACAGCAATTGGACTCCGATTTTTAAAAAAACAGGTTGATCTGACTAGTGGCAATACGCTGGTTTTTACAAGTAATAGTGCTGCTGATCTAAAGAACTCTCCTGTTTATCAATATGACGCCATAGTTCAGCTTGAGCGGTTGAATAATATGAGGGAGATAAATAAAAAACTTGCAATAATTAATGAAAAGTTGCCGGATAATGGTATTTTTGTATGCTGTTTTGAATCGAAGAGCACCCGGAAGAAGCGTATCTTGAAAAATAATCCTAAGGTTATAAATTATATCCTTTATGTGTTTGATTTTCTTTTTAAACGCGTAATGCCTAAGTTTATCTTGACAAAATGGTTATATTATTATATTACACGTGGTAATAATCGTATTTTTTCTAAAGCAGAAGTTCTGGGCAGGTTGTATTGCTCGGGATTCAAAGTAATTTTAGAAAAGAAAATAGGACAGTTAACTTATGTGATTGCGCAACGGGAAAAAGAACCGGAAACAACACAGAAGAGAATTTACGGGTCTTTGATTCGCTTGACCAGGTATGGTAAGGATGGAGAGATGATCAAAGTCTATAAGATGCGAACAATGCATCCTTTTTCTGAATATCTGCAAGGGTATATTTACAAACGGAATAGTTTAAATGTCGACGGAAAGTTTAACCGGGATATAAGAATTACTACTATGGGTAGTTTTATGCGTAAGTACTGGATTGATGAATTACCCATGTTTATCAACTTGTTTAACGGCGAAATGAAGCTGGTTGGAGTCCGACCATTAAGTAAGCAATATTATAGTTTGTATAACTCTGATTTACAAAAGAAACGTTTGAAATTTAAACCGGGTTTATTACCTCCTTTTTATGCCGATCTGCCTCATTCGCTCGACGAAATTCAAGATTCAGAGATGAGGTATTTGGTGTCTTGCGAAAGTAAAGGTGTTTTTAAAACAGATTTGATTTACTTTTTTCGGATCTTAAAGAATATATTAATCAATAATGCCCGAAGTGGATAATGATGATGACAATTGAAAGAAA
>DAIQOQ010000123.1:6152-8136 GCA_036787795.1 Paludibacter sp.
AAAAAAATATGTCAGGTTCATTTGCTTATAAGTAAACCATAATATTTAATAATATGTTTGCTTGAAGCAAAATAAAGATAAACTGTTTTGTAACTCGTAACTATTTACTTGTAACTACTTAATATCAATTTAGAAACAGAATTAAAAGTTTGTATTTTATGGAAGAAGAAAAAATCACAGGGTTACCCGAGAATGCATCCCGTGAGTTGGCTGATGGGGAAGAATATAAACCTCTACTTTCGCCGGATAAAGATTACCCGGAAGTGAATGTTCGTTCGGTATCGTGGGGATTGCTTATGGCAATTCTTTTTTCGGCTGCTGCTGCTTATTTAGGATTAAAGGTCGGACAGGTGTTTGAAGCTGCCATTCCCATAGCTATTATAGCTGTTGGTTTGTCGAGTGCTTCTAAACGGAAAAATGCGTTGGGCGAAAACGTCATTATACAATCTATTGGTGCCAGTTCGGGGGTTATTGTTGCAGGGGCTATTTTTACGTTGCCTGCATTATACATTCTTCAGGCTAAATATCCTGAAATTACCGTTAGCTTTTTGCAGGTATTTCTCAGTTCTTTGCTGGGTGGTGTGTTGGGTATTTTGTTTCTGATTCCTTTCCGCAAATACTTTGTATCCGATATGCATGGCAAATATCCTTTTCCTGAAGCGACGGCAACTACGCAGGTGCTTGTGTCGGGCGAAAAAGGTGGTGATCAGGCTAAACCATTGATCATGGCAGGTATTGTTGGTGGATTGTTTGACTTTCTGATAGCCACATTCGGAACCTGGTCTGAAACCTTTACATCGCGTGTATTACCTTACGGAACGCTGCTTGCCGATAAACTGAAGATGGTATTTAAAGTGAATGTCGGTGCTGCGGTTTTAGGCCTTGGTTATATAGTCGGACTGAAGTATGCTGCCATTATTTGTGCCGGTTCGGCTCTTGTATGGTTTGTTATTGTGCCTGTGTTACCCATATTGGGGCCGGATTTACTGCATGCCCTGAACCCTGCTTTTTCCGGAGCATTGTCGGGCTTACCTCCCGAAGTTATTTTTAAAACCTTTGCCCGTCATATTGGAATCGGTGGTATTGCTATGGCCGGAATTATCGGTATCATTAAATCAAGAAGCATAATTAAAAGTGCTGTTGGGCTGGCTTCGAGCGAATTTAAAGGCAAGGGTCAGGCTGTAAGTGCTCAGGTAAAACGTACACAGCGTGATATCTCCATGAAGATTATCGTTATCGGAGTTATACTGGCTTTGATAGCTACCTTTATATTCTTCTATTTCGGAGTGGTCGATAATTTACTTCATGCCATTGTGGGTATTCTTGTTGTGGCTATTATAGCATTCCTATTTACAACGGTTGCGGCCAATGCCATTGCCATTGTGGGCACTAATCCGGTTTCGGGCATGACTTTGATGACCCTGATTTTGGCTTCGGTGGTTATGGTAGCTGTGGGTCTCAACGGAACTACCGGTATGGTTGCGGCTTTGATCATTGGTGGGGTGGTATGTACAGCCTTGTCGATGGCCGGAGGATTTATCACCGATTTGAAAATCGGTTATTGGATTGGAACTACGCCTGCCAAACAAGAAACCTGGAAGTTTCTGGGTACGCTTGTTTCTGCTGCCACGGTGGGTGGTGTAATTATGATCTTGAATAAAACTTACGGATTTACGGGCGATGGTGCTTTGGTTGCTCCGCAGGCCAATGCTATGGCGGCTGTTATTGAACCGTTGATGTCGGGAGTGGGAGCACCCTGGTTTTTGTATGCAATAGGTGCTGTGATAGCGTTAGTATTGACTTATTTCAGAATTCCGGCTTTGGCTTTTGCATTGGGAATGTTTATACCGTTGGAACTGAATACACCGCTTCTGGTAGGTGGAGCCATCAGTTGGTATGTATCTACGCGTAGCAAAGATAAAGCATTAAATACTGCCCGCCAGGAAAAAGGTACTTTACTGGCATCGGGATTTATTGCCGGTGG
>DAIQOQ010000335.1:0-2622 GCA_036787795.1 Paludibacter sp.
ATCTCTACCAGCTTGCGTTGCGACATTTGAATATCAATATCGAAGTTAATCAACTCTTTCAGGTATTTAGCAGCGCGTTCGGTAAGTCGGTGTCCTTCCAGATACAGATACAGTCCGTTCTGTTTGGCATTTTTCATCATTTTTACCAATGCTTCGCCAATCTGAGCGTAGAGAATGTCGTTAGATCCTTCAAAAATCTGGAACGGACGGCTATCTACCGTTCCGCGACCGGCAATATGGTTCAGTTTATACCCTTTAGCTCCCACCAACGTAAGTAAAGTCTGTGACGACTCCTGCATCAGGTCGGTGGTTACTGTTTTAATAATGTTGGCTTCCAGACCTAAGCCCGTTAAATCGTTTTCAATGCCGGCTACTCCGGCACTATGTTTGCAAAAAGCAGAGATAATGGTAAAGTTAGCTTGCAGGCGAGCCAGATGCTGTTGAACCTGATCGTATACAAACAAAGGTTTTCCTCCGATAAGACGACCCTGACAATGGGTAATGGCTTCATCGAGCATACGTTTGACAAATCCCATGCCCATGCCCGGAAAATGCAGGCGACTACGGTGCAACAGATCAAGCATAAGTTGAATGCCGTTGGTATGAGGAATTAGTTTTTGCAGTTTAGGGATCTTTACATCCACAATATTACGTCCGTAAGGAATCTGGTACAGACCCAGATTTTCGAAATATTCATCCACCACAATGTTTTGAGCCGGTTGGGTATTGTCGCATACAAAGAAGTCGATGTCCCGTTGAAGTCCGCCCTGCTCTGTTTGTTTTCTGGCCGAGAGCAACCAGTAATCTGCCTGTCCGGTTAATCCCGCCCAGTGTTTTGTTCCTTTCAGATGATAATGATTGCCTTCTTCGGTATACGAAGTCTGCATGTTCAGGGCATCACTCCCGAATCCCAATTCCGTAATCATGAGTCCTCCCATGTTTTGGTTATTCAAAAACCGACCAAACACTTCGGGTTTCATGCAATCCTGCCCGTACTTGGCAAAAGGTTGAAGAAAAAGAGCACTGTTAATGCCCAGGGTGAGAGATAAAGCCAGCGATTCGTAAGAAGCGGTGGATAAAAGCTCCAGACTATCCTGCACGGCTCCTCCTCTGCCTCCGTATTCGGTAGGAATCACTACCGAAAGTGGATTACAATCCATGATTTGTCCCCATACCTTGGGGCAAATGCCGCGGGTTATTCCCATTTTGTCAATGTCATTTTCGTCGTGGAATACTCTTTTCAGCGTATTCTTAAAGTTTTGAATAAATGACTCGAAAGGCTGAACCGGTTCTTCCTTTTCAACGGAAGGCTCTGGTTTAGCTGAACTTGTGTTTTGCGATTGTTGCATATTCAGTTTGTTATTGTAAATAAATTCATGTACTGCTTTTCAAGTACATGGCGTTAGAACAAGTTTGGCGGTCAAATGTTTTGATTTACAATAAATTGCTTGGGTATTTATGCAATTTTCCGAAATTTTTGCAAGTGATGTGCTACCGGAGCGCTCTTTTTGTTTCAAAAAATCAGGGGTTTGGAGAAAAATGAGAGGAATAAGGCGGAATAATGAAACAGCTAAGCTGTGAAAGTGAATTATCCTGACAAAATCGGATTAAACTACGCAGACATTGTTTACCTTTGCAATCAAACGAACAAATTCAACCAAGATGCCCGATATAAAAAAAGAACTACCAACAGAGAAAACCGTTTTACACCCCCGAAACAAACACCGGGGACTTTATGACTTTAAACAACTCATCATTACCTGTCCGGAACTGGGAAAATATGTAAAACCCAATGCGTATGGCAATGAGTCGATAGACTTTGCCAACCCGAAAGCGGTCAAATGGTTGAATAAAGCTTTGTTGAAACAGTATTACGGCGTTGAATACTGGGATATTCCGAGTGGTTATTTGTGTCCGCCCATTCCGGGCAGAGCCGATTATATTCATTTGGTTGCCGATCTGTTGGCATCCAGTAATAACGGGAAAATTCCAACCGGATTCAAAATCCGGTGTATGGACATCGGCGTTGGTGCCAGTTGTGTGTTCCCTATCATCGGAAATAAAGAGTATGGTTGGTCTTTTATCGGGTCCGATACCGATACCGCAGCGCTTGACTCGGCAACTAAGATCATTACCTACAATAATTTTTTGAACCGAAATGTTGATCTTCGCTATCAGGAGAATCCTAAAGATATTTTTCATGGCATCATGGAACGCAGTGAACCTGTTGACGTGACTATTTGCAATCCGCCTTTCCATTCTTCAGCCGAAGAAGCACAGGAAGGAACGCTCAAAAAACTAAGTAGCCTGAATCATAAAAAAATAACCACACCTACGCTGAACTTCGGCGGTCAGAACTCCGAACTATGGTGTGAAGGTGGCGAAGAACGTTTTGTACGCGACATGATTCGCCAAAGCAAGCAGTTTGGATCCAACTGTTTTTGGTTTACGACCCAAATATCAAAACAATCGCATCTGCCCGGGGTATATGAAGCCCTGAAACATGCCGGAGCATTGGAAGTAAAAACCATTCCGATGAATCAGGGAACAAAGGTGAGTCGCATTGTAGCATGGACTTTCCTGAAAAAAGACCAACAGAACGGTTGGATAAGTACCCGATGG
>DAIQOQ010000336.1:0-1442 GCA_036787795.1 Paludibacter sp.
CCTTTTCCTACTGTTAGATCCAGATAGCTAAAGAAACCGGCCAAATCCCGATCTAAACGAAGATACACATCCTCCACTTCAATTGCATTGGGTCCTACCAAGTGACCACAATAATCTGTGGATGCGCAGTTGATAGTCAGAAAATCGCTGGTGCCTTCTTGTCCTAATTTGTAGCCTTCGATAGCTGCTTTGGCAAATTGCAGAGTCAAGGTGTTTCCAAAAGGCATTTGACGCAGCGAACCATGATCTAAGGAATATGCTTTCTGTACGTCATAAGGAAAAACAGGTTTTGCAGCCCCTTTCAGAGTGCCTTCCCATGCTACATCGTCGGCTGTACTTTCGGTGTATTGACCTATGGGCAGGAGTGTATTCCATCCGTTAGCCAGTAATTTCTCAATAGGTTTGGACTCATTGAAATCGTTTACCCAGGTAGGAAGTTGCGACATATAATATGAGCTTGTGATGAATTTGCCCGAAGCATCATCTATCCAGAAAGCGGCAGTAGGGTTATGTCCGGCAGGTAATATAGAAGCTCTGTCCTTTAATGAAACACCTACTACTTTCGATTGGAAATTTGTAGCAAGGCGTAGTTCATCGGTAATTGTAGTTGCCAATAAATTACGTGGTGACATTTTACCGGCTTTGCTGGTGGTACCTATAGTCTGAACGGTTGAATCGTCGGTACAATAGGTTGACTTTCCGGTTTTAGCATCTATCCAATCGTTGCCGGCAATGCCATGAATAGATGGAACAGAACCGGTGAAAATAGTGGTATGTCCGATAGCAGTAACCGATGGAATATAATTGATCATGGTATTTTCGCACGAAAAACCTTCGCCCAGCAAGCGTTTAAAACCACCGTTTTCGTATTTATTGTAAAACCGGTAAAGGTAATCCCAGCGCATTTGGTCAACAACGATACCTACAACCAGTTTGGGACGCTCAAGTTGCGTGTTTTGAGGTTTGCTCTTTTGAGCGAATAGCATACTGCCGGAAAAAAGCAGCAACATATTTATGAAAATAATCTTTTTCATTTCAACAGAATTAAATGAGTTTATAAATACGAATACAAAAGTAAAGCAAAAATGCAGAAACCACTCAGGTTTCAAAACCTTCTTTTGAAATCTTCACAGAATCTTCATTTCATCTTTTTGATTAAAATATTTTTCTTCATGTTGAACCCAAAAGCATAAAATTGCATATCTTTGCGCATTACGATATTAAAACTCAACGTTATGTCCCGTTTTACAAAAAAGAAAAAAGAACATATTGGTTTGTCACCCTATGCATTGGTATTTCGGGGAATGAAGAAAACCGATAAAATATTACTTCGTGCCATGGATTTTGATCTGGAAGATGTGCACGAGCTGGAAGTGACCTCGACCGAACAATTACAGGCACTAACAAAATCGAGAAAGTTGACATGGCTCAATATTGATGGG
>DAIQOQ010000336.1:1542-2622 GCA_036787795.1 Paludibacter sp.
CCTATTCGCGATCGTATTCGCAAGCATAAGAATAAAATAAGGACATCCGGACCCGATTATCTGGCTTTTGCACTGCTGGACGTGGTGGTGGATAATTATATTTATGTAATAGGGTTGCTGGGCGATAAAATTGAAAGTCTGGAAGACGAGATGACCAGCGATCCAAGCAAAGATTTATTGGAAAGTATCAATGCTTATAAACGGGAACTGAATTTTCTGCGCAAGCACATAAAGCCGGCCAGAGAAATGATTTTGGCACTGGCTAAACTGGAATCGGAATACATTCACGACGAAAATCATATCCATTTCAGAGAATTGCAGGACAATATTAATGAGGCTTCGGAACTCTCGGACAGCTATCGTGAAATACTGTACGACCAGTTGAATATTTACCATTCATCCATGAGCACCAAGCTGAATGAAATTATGCGGGTACTTACCGTTTTTTCGGTTATTTTTATTCCGCTCACTTTTATTGTCGGGGTTTATGGTACTAATTTCGAAAATTTGCCCGAAGTGCATTGGCAGCATGGTTATTTTTTGATGTGGGGTGTCATGCTACTCACCACACTGGCTATGCTTTGGTTTTTCAAACGAAAGAAATGGTTTTAAAATCTGAACGATTCACCCGTTAATTTGTTATTAGAAGCAATATAATAATTAAACGGTCATTCGGCTCGTAATAATCCGCGTAACTCATATTTTAATGGAAGAAATTTTAAAGAAACCCGTACGGAAAAATCCAATAGAAAACCAGATACTTGTTATTTTTGGCTCTAATGGTGATCTGGCTAAGCGTAAACTTTTGCCTGCTATTTTTCAATTATACCTTGATAATTTATTACCCGAACGCTTCGCGGTTGTAGGAGCCGGAAGTCAGGAGAAAACAGAAGAAGTCAATCGGACAGATGTGGGCAATTCCATGTTTGAATTTGCAAAGACAGGTGCAACTGAAAATCCCGAAAAGCTACAAAGCTTTCTGGAACACATTTATTACAAAAAAGTACACAACCAGACAGAAGAAGATTTTGGAAATTTGAAAGAATATATTGATGGGCTTTCGGTCGACCTCGATATTCC
>DAIQOQ010000124.1:0-1543 GCA_036787795.1 Paludibacter sp.
AAAACAAACATTTTATATGAAGAAACTATTATTCGTTCCTTTTTTGTCATTGATTGCCGGCTCTGTATTTGCCGGAGGCTTGTTGACCAATACCAATCAGAGTGCACACTTTTTGCGTAACCCTGCGCTTGATGCCACTACTGAAATTGATGGGGTTTATACTAATCCGGCAGGTTTGACTTTTTTATCGGATGGTTTTCATTTGTCATTCTCTAATCAAAGTGCTTTTCAAACCCGTACCATAGTTTCCACTTTTGAAGGTTATAAATATGCCGATGCGAATAATGGCAGCACAACGAAATTATTTAAGGGAGAAGCATCAGCTCCAGTTATTCCAAGTTTTCAGTTTGCGTACAAAAAAGGGAAATATGCATTTTCAACATCTTTTGCTGTAACAGGCGGTGGTGGGAAAGCCACATTTAATGAAGGATTATCTTCTTTCGAGTCACAAGTTGCAAAAACTCCGATCTCACTGAATGCATCCGGAGTTCCAACAACTGGTTACTCACTCCAAAGTTACATGGAAGGTAGTCAGTTTATTTTCGGATGGCAAATTAATGGTTCTTACAAAATAAATGATAATTTTTCAGCAGCTTTGGGCGTGCGCTTAAATATTGTGAGTAGTAAATATAATGGCTATTTACGCAACATGAAATTTACTGTAGGGGGAACTGATTTGACTGTGAATCAGCTTTATTCCACTTTGTCAGCAAGTGCAGCCACTACTGCAACTAACTTAGGTGCCTTACCAGCTACATATACTATCGGGCAACTTGTGACTGCCGGATATTTAACGACCGACAAGGCAACGAGTTTATCTAAAGGATTGGGTAAAGATGTTACAGCAATGACTGTGGCTCAGGTGCAGGCGGGTTATACTGTAACTGCCGCTTCTTACTCTGCAGCTGCAAATACAAACCAGGACAAAGAACTTAATTGCTCTCAAACCGGTTGGGGAGTAACGCCTATTATTGGAATTGACTATCACATAAATAATTTGAATCTTGCTGCAAAATACGAGTTCAGAACAGCACTAAATATTCAGAACGACACCAAAGTAAATACTACCGGAGTTGCAGCATACGACGATGGTGTAAATACTCCGCAGGATATTCCGGCTTTATTGACGTTGGGTGCAGAGTATCAATTATGCAAGAAATGGAAAGTTTCCTGTGGCTATCACCATTTCTTCGATTCGGATGCCAAAATGGCTAATAACAAACAGCAGTATATTAATGGTGGGGTGAATGAATACCTTTTGGGGTCAGAATATCAGCTAACTGATATGTTCCTAATTAGTGCAGGAGGACAAATCACACGTACTGGTGTGACCGATGCTTATCAAACTGATATGAGCTATAGCCTAAACTCGTATTCGATTGGTTTTGGTGGTGCTGTAAAAATCACCCCCGATCTACGCTTAAACTTGTCTTATTTCTTTACAAATTATGATAAGTGGACAAAAACATCTACAAACTACAACGAAACTACACTAGCTGGTACCGATGTATACGACAGAACTAACAAGGTATTTGGTATCGGA
>DAIQOQ010000124.1:1643-8057 GCA_036787795.1 Paludibacter sp.
AAATCCTAACTTTATATTATGAATTGTGAATTGTTTGCAGATTCGGAGCAAATTATTTACTTTTGCTAAAAAATAAAGGTATGGTAGCATTTAAACGCATTTTATTGAAACTGAGTGGTGAATCGCTTATGGGCGATAAGCAATATGGCATCGATGAGAAACGATTGGGTGAATATGCCTCACAGATAGCCGAAATAGCTGCTTTGAGTGTGCAAGTAGGCATTGTAGTGGGCGGTGGAAACATATTCCGCGGACTGAGTGGAACCTCCAAGGGTTTTGATCGCGTTCAGGGCGATCAAATGGGCATGTTGGCTACCGTTATCAATAGTTTGGCTTTAAACTCAGCCTTGCAGGCCATAGGGGTGAAATCGCGGGTGCTGACTGCTATTCGGATGGAACCTATTGGTGAGTTTTACAGTAAACAAAAAGCCATTGCCGGTTTGGAGCTTGGCGAAGTGGTCATTCTGTCGGCTGGTACTGGCAATCCGTTTTTTACCACCGATACAGGGTCTTCGCTTCGTGCTATTGAAATTGAAGCTGATGTAATGCTCAAAGGTACCCGGGTAGATGGCATTTATACCGCCGACCCCGAAAAAGATAAAACAGCCGTGAAATTTGATGAAATTACTTACGATGAGATATACACACGGAATCTTAAAGTAATGGATCTTACTGCCACTACCATGTGTAAAGAAAACAACATGCCTATTTATGTGTTCGATATGGACACGGTAGGCAATCTGAAAAAGGTAATATTGGGCGAAAAAATAGGAACATTGGTGAAAAACTAAATAGCTCCGACCTTATAACGAGAAGGAAAATAATAGAACCTTCAAAAAAAATACCTTTAAACAACAAACTCTTATGCCTATTTCAGAGGCTTAGGGGTCAAAATATAAATAATTATGCAAGACATTAAACCCATTCTGACAAGTGCTGAGGAGAACATGGAAGCTACAGTGTTGTTCCTGGACGAAGCATTGGCTCATATCCGTGCGGGAAAAGCTAATCCAAGAATTTTGGATGGTGTAAAAGTGGAATATTACGGTTCTATCGTGCCCATCGCCAATGTAGCCTCTATCACTACGCCCGATGCTAAAACGATCACCATTCAGCCCTGGGAAAAAGGACTGATTTCAATTATTGAAAAGGCTATTCTGAATTCGGATATTGGTATAACTCCAATGAATAATGGCGAAACTATCCGGCTGGGTATACCTCCGCTTACCGAAGATCGTCGCCGTCAGTTGGCAAAGCAGTCGAAAGCCGAATGCGAAGATGCTAAAATCAGTATTCGTAATGCTCGCCGTGATGCTATCGAACACTTTAAGAAGTTGATGAAAGAAGGGCTTCCCGAAGATGTTGAGAAAGATGCCGAAGTGAGCGTACAAAAAATACACGACAAGTATATCAAACGAATTGAAGATTTGTATGTAGCCAAAGAGAAAGAAATTATGACTGTTTAAGAATCGGTCATAGTTACAAAAAAAATCAGTCATCTCATGTTGGTGGGATGGCTGTTATATTTTAAAATGTTTTATGGTTGGACTAGTCGTTAAGAATACAGGCAGTTGGTATCAGGTGAAAACCGATAGCGGCGAATTGATTGAATGCAAAATGAAAGGACATTTTCGTATGCAGGATATTCGAAGCACGAATCCTATTGCTGTGGGTGACATGGTGGAATTCGATAAAAATGCAGATGGCACGGCAATGATTCATACCATTTGCGAACGACGAAATTATATCGTGCGGCGATCGTCCAACCTCTCGAAATACTCACAAATACTGGCAGCTAATCTCGATTTGGTGGCTCTGATTGTTACGGTCAATTATCCCGAAACGTCTACTGTTTTCATTGATCGTTTTCTTGCCACCGCCGAAGCCTATCGGGTACCCGCGTGTATTGTGTTTAATAAAATAGATCGTTATTCCGTTCAGGAAAAGGAATATCTGGATGGATTGGAACGACTTTATAATATACTGGATTATCCCGTTTTTAAAATATCTGCTTTACATTCCGAAAACATTACGGAGTTAATGACTTTTCTGGAAGGTAAAACAACCCTGTTTTCGGGCAATTCGGGAGTTGGTAAATCGACACTTATTAATGCTGTTGCTCCAAACTCGTTGGCAAAAACCGGTGAAATATCATCCTACCATAATAAAGGCATGCATACCACGACCTTTTCCGAAATGTTTGAGTTGTTAGCGGGTGGGCATATTATCGATACTCCGGGAATAAAAGGTTTTGGTACCATCGATATGGAAGAGGCTGAAGTGGGTCATTATTTTAAAGAGATTTTTGAGTATTCTAAGAAATGTAAATTTGCTAATTGCACTCACGTGCATGAGCCCGGATGTGCCGTTTTAGATGCCGTTGAAAAGCACTTTATTAGCATCACGCGCTATCAAAGTTATTTGAGTGTGATGAAGGATTGCCACGAGGGAAAATATCGTTAAGATGCATAAAATTGCACGATTTGCTATCAATTTATAGCATAATTCGAGGAAAATACAAAAATATTAAATACATTTGCACAGAAATTTCTGTAATCAAAACTAAAGACTTTAAATTGAAGAAAAATTAAATATCATGGCACAACATCAAATAGACAGATTAGACAAAAAAATTCTTCAACTCATTTCGCAGGATGCCCGTATTCCTTTTTTGGAAGTGGCTCGCGAATGTAATGTCTCCGGAGCAGCTATACACCAACGCATTCAAAAACTTCGGAATACCGGAATTATCAAGGGCTCTGAGTTTGTAATAGATACCTATAAGGTAGGTTTTCAGACCTGCGCCTATATTGGAATTACCTTGAGTGACATTAAAATGTTCAATGCTGTGGTGGATGAGTTGAAAAAGGTGCCCGAAGTTGTAGAATGTCATTATGCCACCGGAAAGTATTCGATGTTTGTAAAAATATATGCAAAAGACAATCGTCATTTATTGCAAATTATTTTGGAACATCTGACGGTAATTCCGGGAATAGCGCATACCGAAACTTTTCAGATTTCGTTGGACGAAATCTTCCGCCGTCAACTATCTGTTTTCGAAATTGATTCAACAGTTGATATTGTTGAAGAAGAATAGTACTTGTTGATTATTATTTCTATTAAAATGAAATAAATAAAGCGTCCGGCGAATGTAATCGTTGGACGCTTTATTTTTATTCTATTTTGTAGCCGATATTAGTATCTGTTGTAAGCTGAACGAATATACGAAACAGCTTGCGAATAAATGGGCTTCGTAAATTCAATGAACAAGTCTTGTTGCGAGGGTGGAATTTGTGGTTCGCGATTACACATTCTCTTTTGTTCGTCAGTTAATGCCCGGTCATCGCCTTTAAAATTAGCCCAGCTTGTATGCCATACATAAGTGCCGGTTAAATCTCTCCGCTGAATTTCACGATTATTCATAGCATCAATAATGCGAAGACTTAAAATGCCACCGGAGCTAATCTCGCGTCGAAAAATGGTTACTCTGGCTTTTACGGTGTTATATGAATTGTACGTTTTTCCGTCTACTTTAACGGTGCCAACGACTACGCTATCAACTTTTTGATCTGTAGTATTGCTAAACTCGCGTATATCTCCAACCGAAAAATCTTCGAAATTCAATATGATATACTGATGAGGATTCTTCATATTCTCTTTCCGCGCATCTTCCTGTGTGTAATAACGTACAAAGCGATTTTGTGCATTCTGGCGGATCTCAGCAATCAGGTTATTGTAAAAGAAATCGGCTGAGTATTGAAAATTGGCATTGGTA
Organism: Paludibacter sp.; assembly: GCA_036787795.1. Lineage (GTDB taxonomy): Bacteria > Bacteroidota > Bacteroidia > Bacteroidales > Paludibacteraceae > Paludibacter. The sequence goes on from DAIQOQ010000124.1 coordinate 5,419, forward strand.
TACGGCTTTTGTACAATAACCCGTAGCGTAGCATAATAACGTGCATCCTGTATTTTGGTCACTACGTCTTTGTATCCGGGCACGTACCTGTTCACGTTTTGAAAGTACTGATACGCTACTCTGGCCTGATCCAATGTGCCGGTATTTAATGCTTTCACGCCATATTCGTATGCCTGATCGGCGGCCATTTGTTTAGCTTTGCTCAATTCGCTGACATATTCGGTAGGGTGGGGTATAAGCTCCAATGCTTTCGGGCAATTATATATCTCATTGGCTAATTGATTCAGTCTTTCGTACTGATAAACCAATACGTCATACTTATCCGGTTGGTTTGCTAATAGTGCATTATCTATTTCCCGTTGAGATGTTTTTTGAGCCAGCGGATATGCACTTACAAGTACCGATTGAGACTTACTGTTTTTAGGGCTCGACCGCAAACGTTCAATCGCTTCAAGACAGGCTTTGTAATAATCGCCATGTTTATACGAAGTACTGCCGGTGGAACATGCTATTGCTATAAGCGCAATTATGCAAAGAAACAAAAACTGGTTGGCTTTTTTCATAATAGTAATTCTTTATAATTATAAATTCTTGGCAAGCCAAGTGGTCAACGATCAATTTTTACATTCGTTCGGGAACGTCTATACCCAATAGTCCCATACCTGTTTTAATAACAGAAGCAATGGTTTCGGAGAGAATAAGTCTGAATTGTTTCAAGGTTGCATTTTCTTCTTTCAGGATGCTGAAATCGTGATAGAACTGATTGTATTCTTTCACTAATTCATAAATATAATTGGCTATCAGTGCCGGACTGAATTCTTCACCGGCTTCGCGCACTATTGCCGGAAATTCGGTTATCAGTTGAATCAAATAACTTTCTTTTTCTGAAATTTCAAGATCTACATTGTTCATCGAACTGAAGTCGATTCCTGTCTCAGTAGCTTTGCGTAAAACCGATTTGATTCTGGCATGAGTATATTGAATAAACGGGCCTGTATTTCCATTAAAATCGATTGATTCTTTTGGATTGAAAGTCATATTTTTGCGCGGATCAACTTTCAGTATAAAGTATTTAAGCGATCCTAACCCAACCATGCGGGCAATGGTTTCAATTTCCTCGGGTGTACAATTATCCAGTTTCCCCAGTTCTTGTGAAGTTTCACGGGCAGTGTCAATCATTTCTGTCATTAAATCGTCTGCATCAACCACGGTTCCTTCGCGACTTTTCATTTTCCCTTCGGGGAGTTCCACCATGCCATACGAAAAGTGAACCAGACTTTTCCCCCATTTAAACCCAAGTTTGTCAAGTAAAATAGAAAGCACCTGAAAATGGTAGTTTTGTTCGTTTCCGACTACATATACCATTTTATTTATCGGATAGTCATCGTAACGCAATTTAGCTGTTCCAATATCCTGAGTCATATACACCGAAGTTCCGTCAGCACGTAATAATAGTTTTTCATCCAAACCGTCACCGGTGAGGTCGGCCCAAACCGAACCATCTTCGCGACGATAAAAAACGCCTGTTTTTAGTCCTTCTTCAACTTTGCCTTTCCCTTCCAGATAAGTTTCCGATTCGTAATAAATTTTGTCGAAGCTTACACCCATTTGTTGGTAGGTTTTATCGAAACCGGCATATACCCAACCATTCATCATTTCCCAAAGATGACGAACCTCAGGGTCATTGTTTTCCCATGCAAGGAGCATTTTCTGTGCTTCGAGAATAAGAGGAGCCGACTTTTTTGCTTCTTCTTCACTCAATCCTTTTTCAATAAGTTCTTTGATTTCCGCTTTATAGGCTTTGTCGAAGACTACATAATATTTTCCAACTAAATGATCGCCTTTCAGGCCTGAACTTTCAGGAGTTTCTCCATTTCCGAAGAGCTTCCATGCAAGCATAGATTTGCAAATATGAATGCCACGATCGTTTACAATATTGGTCTTAATGACTTTCCAACCGTTTGCTTTTTGAATTTCGGCAATACTATGACCAAGTAAATTGTTTCGTACGTGTCCCAGATGGAGTGGCTTATTTGTGTTTGGTGATGAATATTCTATCATCATTAGTTCGGAATCATCAGTTGCCGGTTTGATTCCGAAAGTTTTCTCTTTATGAATTTTATTCAAGGTCTCAAGCCAATAACTTTTGCTAATGCTCAGATTCAAAAATCCTTTTATGACATTGTATTTAGAAACAACCGAATTCTTTTGTATCAGAAATTCACCTATTTCAGTTCCTGTCTGTTCCGGCGATTTACGCGCGGCTTTTACGAAAGGAAAAATAACAACGGTGAGGTCTCCTTCGAATTCTTTTTTAGTCTTTTGAAGTTGTATTTGATTTACTTCGGTTTCTAATCCATAAAGAGTTTTTACGGCATCGGCAACCACAGTTCCAAGAATAGTTTCTAAATTCATAAATTGATTGTTATTTTTGTTCGGAATGCAAAGGTACAAAAATTAGTGACAACTATAAATAGTTCGTCTGTTGGGCAAATAAGTAGTCGGAATTAAAAGTCTTTTTAGAACGCAAATAACGCAAATAACGCAAAATGCGCAAATTGACGCAATCTTATTGAATTGAAATTCGTCAACTCATATTCAACATTACAAATCTTATTTGCGAAAATTTGTGGTGTTTG
>DAIQOQ010000337.1:0-2595 GCA_036787795.1 Paludibacter sp.
AGGTTTGCAGATGTAATTATTTTGTAGAAAGTGGATGTTTGCGCATGTTTTATAACAACGACAAAATGGTGGAGCAAACCACGCAGTTTGCACTCGAAACATGGTGGTTGTCCGATTATTTCAGCTTCTCCAAGCAACGACCTTCCGAATACTTTATCCAAGCTGTCGAAAAATCAATAGTAGTGGCTATCGACTATCAAAGACAAGAACAATTATTTGCTGAAGTGCCCCAAATGGAACGTTATTTTCGTATTATGATGCAACGTGCTCTGGCTGCTTCACAATTGCGGGTAAAATTAATTTACCAATTGTCCAAAGAGGAAATGTATAAACACTTCAGCACCTCATTCCCTCAATTTCTGCAACGCGTACCACAATATATGCTTGCTTCGTACCTTGGACTAACACCCGAATATCTGAGTGAATTGCGAAAAAAGATATAGCACGCTCATTTCTTAAACAGGTTTAATTATTTCAATGATGGCAAGGTCATATCTTTGTGCCTGCTAATGTAAGAGATTAAAACTAATTTTAAAGAACAAGAAATGAATTCAACAGACAAACAACTACCGCAAAAATTCTATGATGTATTAAACCATGAGGGTGTAGTAAGCATCGTTTCGTGGGGCGAAGGAGAGCCACACTTAGTCAATACATGGAACTCCTATCTGGTAGTAACCGAAGATGAACGTATTTTGATTCCTGCCTACGGAATGCGCAAAACAGAGAAAAATGTGAATATAAACAACCGTGTAAAACTGGCTGTGGGGACTAAAGAGGTGATCGGTTACAGGGATTATCAAGGAACCGGTTATGTGATTGAAGGTACTGCAAAATACATTGAAGCAGGAGATATCTTCGATATGATGAAGGCGAAATTCTCATTCCTCACCCGGGTGTTAGAAGTGACAATAAGTTCTTTCAAACAAACGATTTAAACAAACAAATTATTTTCTCTTTTTCGTCTTAATCTATTGCAAAGCTGTCGGTGGATAGAAATTTAGATATGGACGAAGAAGAGGATAAAAAAGTCCGGGTTATTTATCTTTTGACCGTGACCGATTTTTATCGAAGCTTATCCCTATATTCTTGTTGCGAAACAGCAATGCACTGATGGAAATACCCACAGCTAGTGTAAACAACAACGAAAAAGTAAGTACAGCATTGTGGGCTATGGTCGGAATGATATTGGGATCTTTATCTAATATAGCCTGGTCGCTCAGCTTAATGCCTGCCAACATGGAACGGTAGGCATACAAGCCGGGAATCATGGTGATACAGGCCGGCATGGTAATGACCACCGGAGGATTGTGTACTTTGTGAGCCACATAAATTCCCAGCAGTCCGATTGATACCGATGCAATAAGCGTGGCGGCAACCAAACCCATGTTGGATTGTAACAAAATAAAGCGGATGCCGTGTCCGAAGCCACCTAACAAGCCGGTAGCCACCAATGCTTTCCATGGTGTTCCGAATAAGATACCCCAACAAAAAGCCACACAAAAGGCCAGCGCAAAATCAATCAATATGTTTGATATCAGTTCCATAGTTCTAAAAATTATTTATTCCCAACAAAGTAATGCTAAGGATCATTCCCACGGCAATCGAAGATACGATGGATGCTGCAAAAAGCGAGCGGGCAATGGATGCCGAAAAATAACCTTCCAGTAGGTCGATCACGCTGTTGATGAGCGGAACGCCCGGAATAAGGTACAGTACAGAGGTGGCCAGCGTCATTTCCGGAGCGCGACCCAAACCAAAGATGGTATCGGTACCGGCAATGAGGGTGGTAATGGCCGAAGCTATGATAATAGACAGAAACTGGTTGAATTGCTTTTTCAGAATAAAGTGTCGGGCTATCGAACCCACCGAAGCTCCGCAAAAAGCCAGTGCGGCATCCACCGGACTTCCACCTGCCAATGTGCAAAGGCATCCACACGATATGCCTACCGCCAGTGCTACCAGCCAAAAGGGATAATGTGCTTTATGTTTTATTGCTTCCAGTTCAAGGCATGCGTCGTCGTATTCAATTTCGTTGTCGGCTATCTTCCACGAAAGATGACTGATTTGTGTCAGCGTCTCCAAATGCACAGTGTTGGCTGGTGCTGTTTTATAACGTGTCACAGCATTTTCACTGTCTTTGTCGTCCCACACACTTACCATGATGCCGGTAAATGTAGGATTAAAGTTCATACGGTAACCCCAATGCTCTGCTATGCGCCTGCAATTGCGCCACACCCTGCCAGAATGGGCTCCCGAAGCCATCAGAAACACGCCGGCATCAAGAATGAATTCTGCCACTTCGCTGGCCTTGATATTTTTGGGGGATTTGGTTGTATTCTCCATTATCTTCTCCTTGTTTGGTGTTCTGTTTTATTGACGGTACAAAATTAGCGATTTGGACGGATATAAGTAAGGAATAATATTTAATGATCTGTTTTCTGAAAGCAAAATTCAGAAAACCAGTCTTGTAACTCGTAACTATTTACTTGTAACTATTTAAAACAGCTTCTTTTTACCAATTTATCGGAGTCTGTCCATTTTCCTGCAGGTATTTGTTTGCCAGCGAGAAATGATTGTTTCCGATAAAACCAC
>DAIQOQ010000338.1:0-2561 GCA_036787795.1 Paludibacter sp.
ACCAAAGTCAATACTTTAGTTTTTGTGCTCCAATCGGCTTTCGTAACACCATCCACTTTGGCAGCCTTTTCGATACGGGCTTTACATGTTTCGCACTTACCCGATACTTTGATGGTTTCTGTTTTGGTTGCATTAGCTGCAAATATTACTGTAGAGAAAGTAAGTGCCACAATGGCTATGAAGAATTTTATAGTTTTCATTTTGTTTGAATTTTTAGAATATAATATGAATTTTGAAATATATTAATTCCGGGCAAAATCAGGCTTTGCCCTGAATTAGGTTCTGATTTATCTGTATTTACAGCAAGAAGGTAAAGCATTGTATGTTTTAGCTTCAGCTCTAAACAAAGGAGTATCGTGACCAACATCAGCTATTCTCTTCTGAATATCTGCACTTCTCACTTTTGAAGGATCATAAACCAACGTTAGTAATTTTGTTTTTACGTTCCAATCGGCTTTCGTCACACCTTCTACCTTCGCAGCTTTTTCGATACGTGCTTTACACGATTCACATTTGCCGGATACTTTAATGGTTTCAGTTTTAGGAGCTGACATTGCTGAATGATCAGTCATTTGTGCAGAAGCAGTTGCACTTACAGTAATAGCTATAATAGCTACAAGGAAATATTTTAATGATTTCATTTTGATGTATGTTTATGAGGACCCCAAACCCCTAAAGGGGCTTAAGACCTTGATTTTTATAAATAAATGGGATGATGGAAACGATATATTGCTTCATTGATAATGAAATCAATAAAGAAACTACGTCTTAAAGTCCCCTTCAGGGGATTTAGGGGTGGATATGGGTTAAAATCAAATGCGGAATACGCAAATATCGGGTAGACTTACAGCACTGGCAATGAATTTTCCCGGTGGCTGGACATTTGCGTTTAGAGAAGAACGAGTATTGAAAAATTGGATTCCAACACTTTCGGGGATATAGAAAACCTGCAAAAGATGATTGACAGGTTTATTTATTTCTAAAGTAGAAGGGTTATAATTGCTATCAACAGCATAAAACGACAATTCGTTTCGGCAACAGCTTTCGGCAGCTATACTTTTTTCGCTGGTAGCATCTGTAGAGCACATACCACAACTGGCATTCTGGTGCGTAAACGATAGTTTTACAGCCGACACTTCTCCTCCACAAAAGTGCGTAGCAAGCGACAGATGCATCCCCGAAAGGAGTATCATTGCTGCGAATACTATGGAGAATAGTTTTTTCATTTGTTACTCAAACAAAACTGTGCGTAAAAAGTTGCTGCAAATGTAGAATAAAAAGTAATATGAATAATGAAAGCCGAGGTTAATGTTTCAAAATCGAGACTTATTATCAACTTTCCCAAAGTTCAAAACTTTAGAAAAGTTGATAGTTGAAAGTTATAAGTCTGGTTATTCTGCCAGCAGCTGATCCATCAGGGCATTGAAGTCTTGTTTAAATTCTTCGTAGAATAATCCCGTGGCAGGACCATTGTAACCGGTGTATATTTTGCGGACTTTTCCTTTTTTATCAATAAAGATAGTGGTGGGATAGCTGGACACCTTTTCCACTTCGGGCAATACTTTTGCTGTGGCTTCGTCGCCCACTTTTCCGGCAAACAGGACTTCGTATTCTGCTCCGTATTTTGCTTTCATGCGGGCAATAGCTGCTTTGGCATACGCAAAATCATCCTTGCGCTCGAAAGACAAACCGATGATTTCCGCACCACGACTTTTGTTGGCTTTGTACCAGGGTGCCATGTACTTCATCTCATCCATACAGTTGGGACACCAGCTTCCAAGGATGGAGATAATCACCACTTTGTTTTTATAACGCGCATCACTCAGCGACACCGTTTGTCCATTTATGTTCGGGAGCTTGAAACTAAGCGTTTCAGCGCCGCTCTTCATTTTCGTAAGCGTATAAGGATCGGCCAACGCTGCTTTGACATTACGGATACCAATCAGTTTGGTTTTGCCGCGGGCTGTAAAGAAAGTACCTTCGAAACGATCTTTTCCTTCGAAGTTCAGTTCGAACAAGTACGGGCTTAGTCCGGCAAAGGCCGAAAGCTGAACACCCGTTGTTGTGTATGCCCCTTCCAGAAAACGCATATCGCCCGAATTGGTCAGGATAGAACCTGTAACAATGCGGTTCACGGTTTTAAAAATTCCCACATTGTGTGTGGTATCCCCTTTTTCGCCCACAAACAACACATCCCATTTACCATCTACCGACACGTCCGTAGGATTGGCCACCGGAGCAAAGCGGTTTTTATTGTTGTATTCCGCCGTAAGGACTATTCCGGCATCATTGGGAATATAGTTTTTCAGAAAGCGACCCTGCAAAGCATTGCCGGACACAGAGGCTTTAATAACTGCATCGAAAGATTCCACGGGAATAATCACCGAATCGCCCCGATACTTTATTCCTGTCAGGTCCACCCGCTCTTCGCCGTTGATCAGTACAACACGGGCCGAAGGACCAGCAGCATTTTTTACTTCGAACAGAAAAGGAGCCTTATGATTGCCGGCTACCGACAACTCGCCGCGCCAGATACCGTCTTTTAATACGGCTTTATTTTG
>DAIQOQ010000339.1:0-2543 GCA_036787795.1 Paludibacter sp.
CCTTACGGGTCTGGAGCTTTTGATTTTTATCAGTGTAATGAAGTACGTAAAAATACGTATCGTTATCCATCTTTTTATTTCCATACGTTCCATTCCAACCTGAAGTGCCTTTATACATTGTAGTACCATTCCGATCGAACACCTGCAAATCAAATCCGGACATAAAAGTATCGTTTACCCCATCACCATTTGGAGTGAAAATATTGGGGATAAAAGGAACTACTTCAATATCCTTCGAAAAAGTATTCACGCAACCATTTTGATTCGTAGCCGTAAGCACAATAGTATATCCCAGTATGCCACTTAAAATAGTGTAAGTATGTTCGATCGACGATCCTGTTTCGGTCAATCCGTCACCCATATTCCAACTATATTGCACCCCACTTTCATTCGAAGCAGTACAAGTTAACTTATTATGCCGAATATTTATTGCATTAGCTGATACCGTAAAATCGGAACTCGGTAACGGATCTTCCACTACATTAAAAGTTCCGGACTTTTCGCATCCCCGGGCATTTGAGCCGATAACAGTATACATTCCGGGAGTTTTCACTATAATTGAACTGGTTGTCGCACTGGTACTCCACTTATAACTTGCCGCTCCCGAAGCCGAAAGAATGGTACTGTCACCCTGACAATACAACACCTTTCCATCAGTATTAAAAGTCCAGTCTGGTTCTTCTTTTACCTTAAATCTGATAGTATCGGTATAACACCTCACACTTGAATAGCCAATCATCCAAACAGTTGTATCTTTTCCTACCAGAATGGAATCAGCTGTGGATCCATTGCTCCACAGATATCTGTACGCACCATGTGCCTTGAGCGTGGTAGTACTACCGGGACAGTAAGTAGAATCTCCCGAAATACCAATCAGAGGCGGGTAAAAAGTCTCTACTGTTTTACTAACTGAATCAGTACACAATGAAGGCGGATTACTCACCACCAGACTAACCTGATGCATACCGGAGGTGGAATAAACATGCGATAGATTCTGTTCTGTGGAAGTTGTGCCATCACCAAAATCCCATTTATACCCCAGAGTACCATGCGTGGCGAGGTGCGAATCACTAAATTTAATTGTATTTGTTAAACTATTACAATCTACGAGCTGATAACTAAAATCGGCATTCGGTTCATATTTGGCTATAACCGAAGTCAGAGAAACCTTACAACCTGTTGCCGAAGTCAGACTACAGGTATAGGTTGCCCCCTCAACAGGAGAAGTCAGCGTAAGCACCTGAGAAGTGCCTACTACCGTTCCGTTACTATCCGTCCAACTGTATGTTCCAAAACCTTCTGGAGCTGTAAGACTTGCATTTGTATCGCCCGTACAATACTTTACAGTGATATACATGGGATGCGACTCTGCAACAAAGTAGGCATAACCGTAGTGATACCGACCAGTGCAGTCGGCCGACATAAACTCAATCGTGATAGTCTGTCCGATATATTTCAATAAGTTGGCTCCTACTGATGTCCAGTCTCTCCATTTATTGGGGTTTTGCGAACCCGATGGAGTGTAAGTCTGAAAACCAGTCACATTACCACTAGATGAATATACATCATAGTTGGCACAATCGTTTATCGTATTGCCACTTTGATCGTACAAAGTAAGGCGGAAGCGCGGCTCCATCAAAGCCGTATGATCACTGGCATATTGGAGCACACAAGCAAATTTCATAAGCAGAAGTGCATTCGTCGAATCGACTTTCATGCTGTATCGCAGACTTTGTTCCCACCCCCGGGGATTTGTATCACCGGATTTAATGGCATCACCCAGACGAGCAGAGTAACGATATCCTTTAGGAATTATTTTCAATGCATTTCCGGTATTCGCATCGTAAGCTGTAGTATCGGTCATAATAACCTGTCTGCGGGCAGTAGGAAGAGTAACTTTTACTGCTGAAGTGTTTATGGATGGAACTTCCGTGCTATAAGTCCAGGTATAACCTGTCCAGCCGGCAAAGGTTCCGGTTTCAAAACCGATATTTTTGGAATAAGGATCAACAGCATAAACAAATGTAGACGTAAACGAGGAAAGCAAACAACATACAAGGAAAGTTATTATTTTTTTCATACGACCTATAAAGTTTACAACCCAACAAAAATACTTTTATTTTCAACCATATAGCATATTGAAAGAGTACCGTTTTTACATCTTTAAGAGTATTTAATTTGATGATTATCTTTTTAAATAAAACTGACGATTAATGAGTTCCTAATTCTATAAAATAAGCAAAATATCTTCTCACCTAGCAATTTCTACAGAAAGAATCAGATTCCAGAGTACAATATCTGACGAAAATATGTTTCACAAGGACAAAATATGTTTTTATTGAGCAGTAGCATAGTCTATCTTTTCAACGTAACATAGCCTTTTCGGGTTTGAGTCTTATGGTTTTTATCTGTGTAATAAAGCAAATAAAAATAGGTATCATTATCCATCCTTTTACTTCCATACATTCCATTCCACCCCGAGGTTCCATTATACAATACAGTCCCATTCCGGTCGAATACCTGCAAGTCATATCCGGCCATAA
>DAIQOQ010000340.1:0-2527 GCA_036787795.1 Paludibacter sp.
ATTTCAACGGGAAGTGTCCGTTTGAAGTCTAATGTTAACTAAATATCAAAATTATTATGAACCCAAAAAACATTATTTCATTGATTAAATCAATCTTGCTCTTTTGTCTTTTATTTTGTTGTTCTACTACAAATTTGTTTGCTCAGTCTGCTACTGCGAAAAGCGACACAACAAAAGTAAAAACGACACAAAGTACAACAGACAGCAAAGAAGTAAAAGGACGGGATGTCCAAAACAACGCATCGTCCATGTCGAGTCCAAGAGATTTAAATATTGGACTACCCTCCACGGTTGGTGGATTAACCATCGTAGAAAACAACTTACCGGTAGTTTATTATTTTTGGCCCGAATTACCTTATTTTTCATGGCGTGCGGATGGCAGTTTTAGTCGTATGGGATTGCTGAACTTACAAGAAGTTGCCACTACGATCGGGACAATCGGTTATGCTTTAAATACGTATGACCGATGGGGCACTGATCAGACACATGGAAGTTTTAGTCTCACGACCAACCACTTTGGCTTAATACAACTGAATGCAGCTCTTGCTGGTTCACTAGGTAAAAAATGGTACTATAATGTAAGCGGGCACTTTAATATGAATCCGAATTCATACGACCCCGGGTTTACAAAGTATTCCGACAAAACACAGATCTTTAAGGCCGGTATCACTAAAAGATATACGAATGGCGAAATATCTTTTTTATATAAGTTTTCGCATTCAAGAAGCTTGACCAACTATAATCCGTTTTACTATCATACCGATGGTTCGGTAAGCAGTTTATCTAATTTTAAATTTGGGCTAGACAGTTATCTGCCGGCCGATGGGTATATCAGAACCTATAATATGCTGACCGGCACACTTCAAAATACCAGTCTGGATAAAGATCTTTATACCACTACACACACATTTGATATTGTGGGTAAAAACGATTTGGGCAATAACTGGAATCTGGAATATACAGCCCGTTACCACTATGCTGAACCCAAAATAGCCATGATAGTTCCGGCAGGAACTATTAGTACTTCGGCATTTACCTCTCTGAAATATGCCGACAACGGGCAAGCTTATACCGACAATGGCACAGGAGCCGTACAAATGTTTTATACCCTGTTTGACAACGCAAAGAATACGCAAACACTACAGGCTAGGGTGGATTTAAGCAAGAAATTCAGCAATCATACCCTTCGTTTCGGAATGGATCAGTGGTATTATAGTGTAGATAAATTTACTGCCAGCAGTTCTCTGTTTTTGACCGAAATTTCGCCGAGTCCCCGGAAGTTAGTGGGCACCGGATCTATCAATACCGACCAATACGGTTACTTCTCCAATAACTCGGCAAGCGAATATCACAATGGTTGGGAAGATAAACTGGCTTTCTACTTTACCGATGAATGGAAAGTGAACAACAGGTTGCAACTGAATGTAGGGGCTCGTCTTGAAGCACAAGTAATGAATGGTGATTTTCTGTTAGATGCTACAGGTTCGCGCAGTCATTTAACTACAAGCACAAGTACCAATTATTCTTATGCCGGTACTGCCACTACTCCCTTCCACAATGGTTGGATACATAAAAACGGAAGTATGAATTTGGTTTATAAAATTACAAATCCGTTCGGAGTGTTAGGAAGCGTCATTTATCATGAAAAACATGGACAACTTGAAAGCTATTCCGGTGCATACGATGGTACTTCACGTGCAAATGCACTTGCTCGTACAGTGTTGGGGCAGGCAGGTGTTTATTTTAATGTAGATAAACGATTTAGCGTTGTGTCGCAAGTGACTTATGCCAATAAAACCAATGCAGCTTTCACGCGTGCAACCATAACCAACCCTACCACCGGTGAGTCTCAGACAGTACTTGAGACCTACGGAGTGAAGACACTAGGATGGACTACGGACGTTACTGCCACTCCGTTTAAAAACTTCAATTTACACTTTTTGCTAACCTTGCAAAATCCAAAATATTCCGATTTTAGTTTTGACGTAAAATGGCCAAGCGAGGGAACAACAACACATTACGATTTCTCGAAGAAGAATGTAACTGCTATTTCGAAAACTTTGATCGAAATTGACCCAAGTTATACGTATCAAAAGTTTCGTTTCTGGGCCATGGCACACTATTTTGGACAACAATATGCCAATATCTCCAATGCGTTGACTTATAAAGGAAGATGGGAAACTTTTGTAGGTACCGATTATAAAGCGAATGCAAAAACAAAAATATCATTGCAAATTACCAATCCGCTTAATCAGAAAGGTGTACAAGGCACCATCAGTAGCTCCGATTTGATAACCAACAATGCTTCTTACGAAGGAAAAATTATGGGTGCGTCTTATATTATTCCTTTTACGGTACAGGCTTCAATTAGTTATAATTTTTAGAAGTAGTTACACGTAAATAGTCGCGAGTTACAAGACTGTTTATCTGTATTCTACTTTCGGAAAACAGATCATTAAATATTATTATTATTAATGCGAATCAGTAGTTGAAAAAATAGTCCGTAGGACTTATATATCCATAGAAT
>DAIQOQ010000125.1:0-7825 GCA_036787795.1 Paludibacter sp.
TTTTAATCTGGTTAAATATTGCACTTAGTGTAAAATAAACACACTAAATATTTGGGAAGAAAAATAATATCTTTTATATTTGCATCATAAAACTTATTGTTCTTTCGACACTATGCTTCTACCGATCCTTAAATTTGAATTATCTAGACTTTTTCCATTGGCACAAATGCTCTTGATGTAAACTTATATTTTTATAAATTTGTTGAATGATACAAACTAATATTACTATAATAAAATCACATGAAAAAAACTCAAAAAGTCATTAATGCTGTCTTCTGTTGTCCAAATGTGTTTGAACAGCTAAAAGAAAGTATAACCCAGCCAAAAAACTACCTGTATCCTTTTCTTAAGCAGAAGGCCATAATCCAACTTGTTATAATCATTTTCGTCCTGAACGTCCGGCAAAAGATAAGAATAATAAAAACTATATATCAGCCTGCATTGATCTACAAAGCATCCTACGCTTTCCATTTGAGCAAAAATTAAGTAGTCAAAAAACTTAACGTCTCATATTCAATAAAAAAGATTTAACGATAAATTAAATACAAAAACTAAACGCCGATTGCAAAATATTTATTAGCAATTCTTCAAACACATATAAAAAAAACTTTCAGGTTAACCCCATAATATCTAATTTTAAATATTGTTATCATGAATAATTCAACTTAACTCAAGCGAAAAGATCAACAATGTTATTCATTTATTTATTAAATCACATTCTAATTATCAAATTAAATCTATGAACAAAAAATTAAGTCAAAGATGTAAATTTCAGAATATACATCTTAGCAAACTACTTATTAGTTTGGCCAGTACTTTTATCTTTATGATAATTGGTACTCTATCGGTATCTGCTGCCAATTATCCTGTAAAGGGGATAGTCATTGACGAGAAAACAAATACTACATTAATTGGGGTAAGTGTAAAACTCGAAAATGCAAATGTAGGAACTATCACTGATGTTGACGGAAATTTCGTCATCAATGTTCCTAACGAAAATTCAACTCTTGTATTTTCGTATGTTGGTTATACTTCACAAAAAGTAAAGTTGAACGGGCAATCTACTCTTAAAGTTATTTTGTCAGAAGACTCAAAAAACTTAGAAGAAGTTGTTGTTGTTGGTTATGGAACTCAAAAGAAGAAAGATGTCACAACTGCAGTTTCTTCGGTGTCTACAAAAGACATAGAGGTACGTCCAATAGCTACTTTAGGTGATGCTATTCAGGGAATGGCTGCCGGAGTACAAGTAAGTTCTCCATCAGGTGCACCAGGAGAAGGAATTTCGATAAGAGTTCGTGGCTCAACCTCAGTATTAGCTGGAAATGATCCGCTGTATATAATCGATGGACAACCGACTACAGATATGACGAGTGTTTCGCCTCAAGATGTTGAGAGCATTCAGATATTGAAAGATGCATCTTCTTCTGCTATTTACGGGGCGCGTGCTGCCAATGGAGTAATTATTATCACAACAAAACGTGGAAGTGCAGGTAAAACATCTGTTACATATAACGGTTATGCAGGAATTTCATTTATGGGAGATTTAAAAGTTAAGGCCCTGAATACTGCTCAATATCGCGATTTGATGAATGAAGTAAAAGCTGCTTCCGTTGGCAATGATGTTACAACCGATACAAACTGGATGGATGAGACCTTTAAAACAGCTCTTACTCAAAACCATCAGTTATCGATAAGTACTGGTAACGACAAAAATAGAAACTTCATATCCCTTGGTTATCTGAATCAAAAAGGAGTTATTAACCCTTCTCAGTATGTAAGATATAATATGAGAATGAATTCTGACCTTCAACTTTACAACTGGTTAAAATTCACAAACAACATTTCTTATGCCAACTCCAAAACAGATGGTATTATACAAAATTTAGGCTCTGATCATGGCGGTGTAATACTTAGTGCTATTAACACACCTCCAGTGATTGGCATCTGGGATCCCAATAATCCCGGACAATATCAAGGCAATCCTTATCAAGCTTCATGGGAAAGTCCGGCAGCATATTTATCGCGAACAAATACGACTAAAAATAACCGTTTGTTAGAAAATGCCAATGCTGAAATATCTTTTACGAAAAATTTAAAATATAAAGCTAATTTTGGACTTGACTATACAAATGATCAGAAAGATAAGTTCACCGACCCTATCAGAACATCGTACGGACGGTCAGAAAACGGAGTTGGATCAACCGAACGGTATACACAAACCATTTGGTTACTGGAAAATATTTTTACTTACGATAAAGTATTTGGAGATCATTCGCTATCTGTCATGGCAGGTCAAAGTACACAGTCATCACGCTGGGAATACTCATATATATCAGGAAAGGATTTTCCAAAAACACTTAATATATCGACGTTGAATGCAGCTAACCAGATCACTGATGCAGGTACAAAAGCTACAGAATGGTCTATAGCATCGTTCTTTGGAAGAATTGCGTACAATTACAAAAGTAAATACCTACTTACTGCAAATGTACGTTACGATGGATCTTCTAAATTAGCTAATAGCCACAAATGGGGATTATTTCCCTCTGTATCGGCCGGATGGCGTATAACGGAAGAACCATTTATGGAAGGTGTGAAAGACGTGATGAATGATATGAAAATAAGAGTAGGTATAGGTAAGAATGGAAATCAAAACGGATTGTCAGAATATGCATGGCCTGCTCTGTACGACTTCGTGCGCGTAAGCGCTCAGTCTCCTCTATCCGGACCTTCAATATCTCAATCAAACATAGAGAATTCATCATTGAAATGGGAAACAACAACACAAAGCAATGCAGGTATTGATGCCTCATTTTTAAATTCTTTGTTAACCTTGAGTGTAGATGCCTATCTGAAGAAAACAAACGATTTATTGTTGAATGTACCTCTTCCATCAGGAACAGCGGTAGATCATATCACAAGAAACGATGGACAAATGCAGAATTGGGGTATGGAGTTTGCTTTAAACGCTCACAAATCAACTAAGGACTTCGCCTGGAATGCAGGGCTACAGATCTCTTTTAACCGAAGTAAAGTCACGAAACTAGGTCTTTCTCCCGTTTATGATTTTGCTCAGACTTCCAATGGCCAATATGCGGTTCGCTTAGCCAAGGACTATTCTGTTGGTACATTTTATGGTTATGTTGCTCAAGGTGTTGATCCGCAAACAGGAAACATGATATACAAAGACCTGAATAATAATGGCCACACTGATCCGGGAGACAGAACAGTTATTGGTCATGCCGAACCAAATTTCATTTTTGGAATGAATGGAGGCATCACCTACAAGAATATTAATTTATCGATTTTACTTCAAGGAACGCAGGGAAATGATATCTTCAATGCATCACGTATTGACACTGAAGGAATGTTTGATAGCAAAAATCAATCAACTGCAGTTCTCGGACGCTGGGAAAAAGCTGGTCAGATTACCGATATTCCAAAAGCTGTTTCAGATGGAAGCACTTATAATGCCTACAATTCATCACGATTTGTAGAAGATGGATCTTACCTGCGGGTAAAAAGTATTACACTTTCTTATACGTTCCCTAAAAAGTTGATTAATATTGCTTATCTGAGCAACCTGATGGTATATGCTACAGGCAACAATTTGTTTACATTAACAAAATACAAAGGCTTTGATCCTGAAGTAAATTATGCAGGGAATGACAATGTAGTGGCAGGTGTAGACTATGGTACTTATCCACAATACCAATCGGTTATATTTGGTATTAAAGTTCAATTCTAAATATTTTTATCATTATGAAAAAACATATTTTTTATATAGCTATCCTAGCTCTTTATGCACTAGTTCTAACTGGATGCAATGATTTTTTGGATAAGAGCCCTATATCGCAACTGACTTCAAGTAGTAGTTCTCAAACAACAGCTGATCAAGCTGAAGCTCTGCTAGCCAAATGTTATGGGGATTATCGAACTGAACGTTATGAACTGGACTATTTTGTAGATGGAGATATGCATTCAGATAATTCTTATTCAGGTGCCTCAGACCCTCAATATCCCCAAATAGATGCATACAATGTAGATGCGTCTAATACTAATGTAACGCGAGATTGGAAGAATTTATACACAATGGTTTCTCACTGCAACAAAACAATTGTCAATGTTCCAAAAATCACAGAAGCTAACTTAACAGACGCCAGAAAAGCTCAGATAGTAGCTGAAGCCTCTTTTATAAGAGCCTGGGCTTATTTTGATTTAATCAGGTTGTTTGGAAATATTCCTTTGATATTAAATGACATACCAGCTATCAATGGAGATAATTTTGAGCAATTGAGTCCCACCCTTTATCCTGAACAGGCAACGCAAGCCGCTGTTTACAGTCAAATTATAACAGACTTACAAACTGCACTTGCAACAGTTCCGACAACAGCAGCCGACAAAGGGCTTGTTACAAAAGGTGCTGTCAATGCTCTGTTAGCAAAAGTATATGCTACTCAGGATACAAAAGACTGGAATAAAGTAAGCACTTATTGCGATGCCGTAATCAACGGAGGTTATTCACTTGTTAGCAACTACGACTATCTTTGGGATGACAACCACAAAAATAGCAGTGAATCTATTTTTGAAATTCAGTATGATGGAAACTGGGGTACCGGCACAGGAAACTGGGGTGCAAGTATGTTTATAGGTACCGACTGGAAAAAATTTAATTGCCCTTCAAAGGATATAGTCAAAGCTTTTAATGATGAGGGAGATGTTATTCGTTTCAATTCATCTATTAAATGGGCAACTGTTACTTGGGATGATGCAAACTGGACAAAAAGTAATTATCCGTTCTGCAATAAGATGAGAGGCAATCAAACTGCTGCCAGTAACATTATTATGTTACGTTTAGCTGATATTTTACTTCTAAAAGCAGAAGCTCTTAATGAACTTGGACAAACTACTCAGGCAGCCACCTATATTAATCAGGTTCGCAATCGTGTGGGTTTAGCAAATACCAATGCAACCACACAAAGCGACATGCGATTGGCTATTGAGAAAGAACGGTTTCTGGAACTTGCATTTGAAGGACAACGTTGGTTTGACCTTGTGCGTACAGGAAGAGCAGTTGCAGTAATTAGTAAAGCTGAAGGAGGTATTTATAACGGAAAAATAACAAGTACTAATCTGGTTTATCCGATTCCTCAATCACAACTTGATCTGAATGCTAAACTGAAACAAAATTCAGGATATTAATTCAATAAAGTGACGTAATTATTTTATTTCAAATTAAATAGCCGGATTTACCCTAAACGACAAGTCCGGCTATTTTTCTATTAAACTATTTTATCAGTTACCGAATCTTTAGCCAAACCATTTTTATTTAGAACACTATGTTTCAGAAACTCTTTATTCGCAATCAATTCCTTTCAAGATTAACTTTAGTTTCATTTTTGGCACTACTATCAAGTTGTGCAACAGGAAATGAGATAGTACAACCGAAGCCTCAACCCAGCGATTCGACTAAAATCGTAGCCACTCAGGTTGCTTGCTGGTTAACGAGTCCGGGAACTTCTACTTATCTCAAAAAACAAAATATTGCATTGAATTTCACCAACGCTTCCAATAGCTATCCAACCATCGCTGTCGATTCAACTTCCAGCTATCAAACAATGGATGGTTTTGGATTTTCCATGACGGGGGGAAGTGCCTACCTGATAAACAGACTGGCATCAAACACACGCTCCGACTTGATGAGAGAACTTTTCTCGACCGATAGCACGGCCATTGGCATTAGCTATCTGCGAATAAGCATTGGTGCATCGGATTTGAATGCAAACGTATTCTCATACAATGACATTAATACTGCAAGTACCGATACCACATTACAATATTTCGACATCAAACCGGACACTTACGATTTGATTCCGGTTTTAAAATCGGCTTTAGCCATCAACCCCAATATCAAAATATTGGGTTCTCCCTGGTCGGCACCGGCGTGGATGAAAACGAATAAGAGTCCCAAGGGCGGCAGTTTAAAACCCGAATACTTTGGCGTTTATGCCCGTTATTTTGTGAAGTACATTCAGGCTATGAAGGCTCAGGGAATCACCATCGATGCAATTACAGTGCAAAACGAACCGTTGAATCCCGACAATAACCCAAGTATGTATATGTCGGCCCAAGATCAGGCTCTGTTTGTCAAAAACTACCTGGGACCGGAGTTTGCAAAAGCGAATATCGCAACAAAGATTATCTTGTACGATCATAATTGCGACGTATATACTTATCCGATAACTATTCTAAACGACCCTGATGCACGCAAATACAGCGATGGATCGGCTTTTCACCTCTATGGAGGCGACATCAGTGCTTTGACAACAGTTCACAATGCATATCCTGATAAAAACGTATATTTCACCGAACAGTGGGTGGGTGCGCCGGGTAATTTTCAGGATAATTTGTCGTGGCACATAAAAAATCTGATTATCGGTGCACCACGCAACTGGAGTAAAAATGTGTTGGAATGGAATCTGGCTTCAGATCCTGAATATAACCCTCATACCGTGGGTGGCTGTACTACCTGCATGGGAGGATTGACCATAGGCAGTAGTATAACCCGAAATGTATCGTATTATATCATAGCACACGCCTCAAAGTTTGTTCCGATGGGTTCCGTACGAATAGATTCTAATCTGGCCACCAACCTGCCCAATGTAGCATTCCTCACTCCTAGCGGCAAAAAGGTATTGATAGTACTCAATGAAAGCTCGTTGACACAAACATTCAACATTCAGTTTAAGGGCAAAACAGTTACCCATAGCTTAGCATCCGGATCGGTAGCAAGCTACGTTTGGTAATAAATAAAATTGATTGGTTTCGATTATTTTGATTTGGTATTAGTTTTTTGGGGGGAAGAAGAGGGGGAGGTATTATTTAATACCTCCCTTTCCATAATGTACGCAGCCAATCGCCCAGTTTACTTTCGGCAGGATTGTTTTGCACCTGCCAGATGCGTGTTTTGGTCAGTTCATCGGGCAGGAACTGCTGCTCCACAAAGTGATTGGGAAAATCGTGTGAGTATTTATAGTTTTTGCCATAATTCAGATCCTTCATCAATTTTGTCGGCGAGTTACGCAAATGCAGCGGAACGGGTAGATTTCCGGTTCGTTCCACCAGCGCCAATGCTTCATCGATGGCCAGGTAAGCTGAATTACTTTTGGGCGAGGAGGCCGAAATAGTGCAGTCTCCAAGGCAACCTGTTTCTTGATAGATATTAAGAATTCTATTCTTTCAGAATATGGCATATGGTTATTGAGGCTCCACAAGAAGAGACAAAAATAGTGCAAGTAAATTCAAAGCAGTCTAACAAAATGTGGCAAATATTCACGAAAACGGCAGTGAATTTCGATCCAATATAAAATTTCAGAGCTTCAATGCACATACGAATTCCATAAAGTGATCAAAAATAAAATTCAAAACGGACAAAACAGAGAATACAATATACTTCTAGTATACAAACAATTGACAACAAAAGTACAATCTAACTATGTTAATCATGCTGCTTAGTGTAAAATAAACACACTAAATGTTTGGAAAAAGAAATAATACCTTTTATATTTGCATCATAAAACTTATTGTTCATTAGACACTATATTTAAAAAACCTTAGATTTATATTTTCTATACTTTTATCATTTGTGTAAAATAGATCAAAACAAACTTAGGTTCAAATTATTCTATTCAAACAGATACCTATTAATAACATTTATATAGAAATCACATGAAAAAAGCTCTACAAGTCATTATTGCCATCTTTATCTGTTCAAACATCGTTGGACAAAAAAAGATTAATCCGGAATTACAAGCCGATTCCATTA
>DAIQOQ010000341.1:0-2518 GCA_036787795.1 Paludibacter sp.
TTCAGGTATTTTTCCAGAAACTGATCCTGTTCCCAAAGCAGATGCAGAATATTCTCGCGTGCCACATAGCTGTGTTGTTCTTTAGGCAGAATCACCATGCGGGCCGGTGCTCCGAGGCCTTTGAGCGCCTGAAAGTAACGTTCGGTTTGCAGGGTAAAGGTGCCGGGGTTGTTGTCGGCTTCGCCATGTACCAGTAGCAGCGGCGTTTTCATCTTATCGGCATTCTGAAACGGCGACATGGCATTGTACACTTCGGGTGCATCCCAGTAATTGCGTTGTTCGCTCTGAAAACCGAAAGGTGTGAGCGTGCGGTTGTAAGCTCCACTGCGG
Organism: Paludibacter sp.; assembly: GCA_036787795.1. Lineage (GTDB taxonomy): Bacteria > Bacteroidota > Bacteroidia > Bacteroidales > Paludibacteraceae > Paludibacter. The sequence continues at coordinate 331 of DAIQOQ010000341.1, forward strand.
GCAATGCCGCAAGCAAAAAGCTTGGAGTGAGTCAGCAGGTTGGCAGTCATAAAAGCACCGTACGAATGTCCGCCTACAGCCACCTTGGCACGATTAATATAGCCCAATGAATCCACAGCATCGATGGCTGCTTTGGCATTGGAAACCAATTGTTCGATAAAATTATCGTTGGGTTCGGTTTTGCCTTCGCCGATAATGGGGAAAGCCGCATCGTCAAGCACTGCATAGCCACGGGTTACCCAATACACAAACGAACCGTAATACGGATAGGTAAATTCGTTGGGATTGGCCGTACTTTGTCCGGCGCTGTTTTTATCTTTGTATTCGGCCGGGTAAGCCCAGATGAGCAGAGGCAGTTTTTCGGTCTTTGCCTTGCGATTGTAACCCGCCGGCAAATACAGGGTGCCCGACAGTTCCACGCCATCGGCCCGGTGATATTTAATCACTTCTTTGTACACATCTTTAATGCTTTCGAACGGGTTAGGAAAATGAGTAACCTGCGTCAGAGCATCCTTTTTGCGGAAATTGCGGAAGAAATAGTTGGGATATTCATTTTTCGACTGAATACGTACCAATGCTTCTCCTTTTTTATAGTCCTCAATGTCGAAAATCTCTTCCACTTTGTCGGTGTAGGTCGACTGATACAGTCGTTTTGTTTTCAACGTAGTCAGGTTAAGTTCGTCTATAAACGGAAACTGTCCTTTTGGGGTATGTCCGTCGCCAATAAGGAAAAGCGCATTGTCGGCAATAGCCAACACATATTTTCCATATTCGTTTTTCCATGTTTCAAAATGTCCGGGATCGGAATATACATCCTGAAAGTTCCGGTCGGTAATCACTTTGGGGCTTTCGTCGGGTTTTGACGGATTGACGAGGTAGGTTTTCTCGTTGCGGGTGTCATACCATTCGTCCTGCACAATAGCTACCGATTCATTTCCCCAAATAATATTCATAAATCGCTGAGGAAGTTTAATCAGCAAGTCGGCTTCCTGAGTAAACGGAGCTTTCCAGAGGTAAATGGCATCGCGGTAGTCGGCTTTTGTTTGCGGATCGCCACCATCCAACGCTTCTACATAATACAGCGTAGCCGGTTCGTCGTAACGCCAGTTCATTTGTCGTTTTCCCTTGCGTACAGCCATAAATCCTTTGGGCAATACTTCCGAAAGCGGTACGTCATTCACCGTTTTCACCACATTTCCTTGCAAATCGTACACCGTGCTTACTTGTGGAAACTTATTGAGAGGAACAACGTACGAAAAAGGTTTGTGCAGGGTGGTGGTGAGCAGATATTTTCCGTCGGGCGAAAAAGATTCGCCGGCATACATGGCTGCGGCTTTGAATAAACCGGTCTTTCCGGTCAGATCCACCGTGTATAATTCGGACGTAGCCAGGGTAACGAAGTTCGTTTCGTCGGTCGCATTTTTCAATAAATCGGGATAAGTCCGGTTTTGCGATTTAGAACCGTTGCTCACCGAAACAGTAGGTCCCAGAGGTAGTTCTTTTTTGGGGTCAATAAGAGCCGGACGATTTGCAAGGAGCAACCGAACCAATAGTTGTTTGCTATCCCGGTACCAGCTGAACGGAGTCCCCAGGTTGGCATTGATCACCGGTTCCGTGAGTCGTGTTGCCTGAGCCGAAGCCATATCCAGCACCCAAAGTTCCACGCCACCAGGCACGGTATTGGTAAATGCAATTTTCGTTTCATCGGGCGACCAGGTCACGTAGGTGATGCGCGGGTTGGTCGGCAATCCTTTTACCTGAACAGCCTCTTTGGCCGTCACTTTTCGCACTTTCAGGTTGTTGATATAACTGGTTGCCGAAGCAATATTGGTTACCGGATTAATGCGCAACCCGCCCATACTCATTTCCTGCTGATTCAGGTCTTCCAGGTTTTTGTATGTGCTGCGATAAGTCAGCAACATATATTCTTTTTTCGTATCGATAGATACTTGCGGAGCGCGCTCGTAATCGGCAAGCTTCATAATGCTTGCAGGAGGAGTTTTGTAAGTCAGGTTTTCTTGTGCCATATTATGTGTCAGTGCTAACAGAATAAATAAAAGAGATGAAGTAAGCTTTTTCATATACTCCTGGTTTTTTAATTAAACAAGGTGCAAATGTAAGCCTTTCTTTTTATTTGCCTATAAAATCAATGAAATTAAAATGTAATATCAAGCTAAACAAACAAGGG
>DAIQOQ010000019.1:0-11206 GCA_036787795.1 Paludibacter sp.
GGTTGGTCTTACTTTTAGTTCAAAAATATTTTATTCAATATAAACTCAAATAATCTTATACAAAAAATGGATAATCAAACTATCGTACAAATTCATAATCTGGAGAAAAGATATGGAAAAAAACAAGTCCTTCATGGCATTAATTTAGAAATTACATCCGGACAGATCATTGGGTATATAGGACCTAATGGTGCCGGCAAGTCTACTACAGTAAAAATTCTGTGTGGATTGATAAATGATTTTGAAGGTGATATAAACATTTTCGGAAAAGATCTTCGGACTCATACACTTGAAATAAAACAACAGGTGGGTTATATACCGGAGAATGCCGTGTTGTATGAATCTCTTACTCCGATGGAGTTTATGGAGTTTATAGGCGAAATGCGTGGGTTGGAAAATGAAATATGCAGGTCGAAAGCCAAAGCATTGATGAATATCTTTGAGATGAAACCAAACCTGAACCAACGTATTGCTACTTTCTCTAAAGGTATGCGTCAGAAGGTGATGATTTGCTCAGCATTGTTACACAATCCCGATCTTATATTTATGGATGAACCTTTGTCGGGTTTGGATGCTAATTCGGTAATCATGGTTAAGGAAATGCTGACACATTTGGCTCGTGAAGGAAAAACTATTTTTTATAGTTCGCACCTAATGGATGTAGTGGAAAAGATCTCCGACAGGATTATCCTTATTGATCAGGGTAAAGTGATTGCCGATGGATCTTTTGAGGAACTAAACAAACTTTCGAATGATGAAAATCTGGAGAAAATGTTTACCCGCCTTACCGGTAATACCAATCATGGAGAAAAAGCAGAAGCATTTATCAACGCATTCGAAAAATAAGCCCTATGATTAAGTTTTTACTTTCACTTTTTAAACCTTTCCGTTGGTTTATAGAAAAAATGGATGTGGATTATGATCAGTTTATCCGGATCTTGCAATTAAAGTTAATCCTGGATAACCGACGGATGAAAGGTCTTGGCAACCATTCGAAAAATGAAACCGAGAATGCCTTGACAAAACAATCGTTTGCTCAGATTATGTTCGGGATATTCTTTGCTATTTTTTTGCTAATGATTAAATCGCCCTTTACCTATTATTATTTTGCCCATACTTTTTTAATGGTCATGATGGCGATGATGATTATTTCCGAGTTTACCACCATTCTGTTTGATACTTCTGAGAATGTGATCATTCAACCACTTCCTATTAAAGGAAATACCATAAGTCTGGCACGCAATGCACATGTATTGCTTTATTTGTCGATGATGGCTTTTAATTTTTCGGTGGTATCCATTATAGTGGCTATTACAAAATTCGGAATTATTTCGGCATTGGTATTTTCGTTTTCCATTGGCTTGAATGTGTTGTTTACCCTGTTTTTAGCCAATATGCTTTATCTAGTTATCATGCGATTTGCCAGTGGAGAAAAGCTGAAGAATCTGTTGATGTACTTTCAGATTGTTATTGCCATTTTGTTTATGGCCTTTTATCAGTTTGGAATAAATCTGGTGGATAGAACACAGATTCAGAATATGGTATTACCTGTTTATTGGTACACCTATCTGGTACCTCCGGCATTTTTTTCCGGATTAGTGGAAGCATTCACCTCTTTTGTTTTTGATTATCGTCACTGCATTTTCATTGTCGAAGCACTGACTATTCCCATAATAGGTATTTACTTAACCGGCAAATATCTGACTCCGATATTTAATCGCAAGCTGATGGATTTGGAACAAGGTGACAGAGTTTCGAAAGTAAAAACGGAAACCACTCACCAGAGTCTTTGGTACCGAATGATGTTAGCTGTCTTTGTACATCGTCAGGAAGAAAAAGCTTCGTTTAAACTGGTTTGGACCATGACTGGTCGTGAGCGTTTGTTTATGCAAACGTTTTTACCTTCGCTTGGCTTTATTGTCATTATGGTTGCCGTTCAGTTCTTTCGTAAGAGTTCTTTCAATGTGGATAAACTTGTCCAGACTCCCATGTATTTATTTATACTGTATGCTTTAATGCTTGTTACTGCGAGTCTTCCTGCAGCCTTGCTTTTAGGTAATAACAGGCATGCAAGCTGGCTTTTTAAAACAATGCCCCTCTCCTCGCCTGCTGATTATTTTAAAGGATTTATCAAAGCAGCTTTTGCCCGCTTCTTTATGCCTTTTTATTTGCTTGTGTCTGTTGGAATTTGTGTTTTGTGGGGTTATAAAGTTATTCCTGATGTTGTAATTGCCCTGCTGTCTCTTTATTTAATTACGTTGTTGTTTTATTATATTCAACAATTGGCTTTTCCGTTTACGAACGAAAAAAGAGCTTCTGAAGGTGGAGCAGGTTTTATCAAAGTAATGGGATTGATAATCATTGCTGTTATTCTGGGATTTATACACTTCTTTTTATTGCGATGGTTTAATTATGCCAGTCTGCTTCTGATACCTTTTTATCTTGGACTTATTTATTATGTCAACCGGGTTTTTGTATACAAAAAAATTAACTGGGAAGAGGTTGATGAGGCGAATGCTTATTCATAAAAAACATCCATAAACTATGAATCAAACTTTACAAAGATCTGAAAAAGTACATTTTATCATTGGAATTGTGTCCACAGTCTTAATACTGGCAATATCGGTGCTTTTAAAATGGATGGGACTAACTATCTTTTCTTATAATAATGTACAATCTGTTTATTTGAAAATATTATACCCCTGGGTCATTTTAGGCTTATTGGCTTTATATGTGGCAAAAATAGAAAAACACCCTTTTTTACTTTGGGACGAACAGATTTATCCATGGACTTTTTACCTGAAGTCTGTTTTTAAAATCATGTTTCTGTCGTTTATTGTTGCTTTAATAATTGGACTAAGTCTAAAACTAATGGGATTTAATAGTAAAAGTGATATTGCCGATAAGTTGATAGCTCTTTTACATAAGGATAGATTACTGGTTTTATTTGTTTCGCTGACCGCCGGTATAACGGAAGAATTAATCTGTAGAGGGTATTTGTTGACCAGACTGGAAATGCTTATTAATAAACCTGCTGTATCGATAGCTGTTTCTGCTGTATTCTTTGGTATCTTACACATTTCTTATGGTACTATAGCCCAAGTGCTTCTTCCTTTTTGTTTGGGACTACTCTACGCAACGCATTATTATAAATACAGAAATATAAAAGTAATCATCGCATGTCATTTCCTTTGGGATTTTATAGGACTCTATATAAAAACACGCTAGATGATATTTTTTTGAATAAACTAATTAATTGTAAAACAGAAAGAATGTTGGATAAACAGAAGATGATTTGCCGAGTACTGATACTGGCATTGTGTATATCAGGTTGTGCATCGGTAGATAAATACAATGCACAAATCAATACGGTACGAAATGAAAAAGATTTAAAGACTGATGTAGATTATATCCGGCATAAGTTGGAAAAGCTTCATCCGGACTTGTACCATTATATTAGCAAAGAACAATTGGATTACAAATTTGATAGTCTCAAGTCATCGCTTATTAGTCCGATGACAAGTAATGAATTCTTTTTCAAACTGAGTCCGGTAATTGCTTCTATTAAACAAGGGCATACTCAAACGTTCCCATTGACTAAGAAATTCAAATCTACCGAAAAAAAGGCTGTTTTTCTCAGAGGTCAGTCACCATTGAATCAGTTTGATTTAGAATTGTTTAATAACCGGCTTTATATAGTAAAAAATAATTCGAAGGATTCTATAATCAAGGCCGGAACAGAAATACTGACAATTAATACAACGCCTCCTCAGGACGTTATCGCTGCGTATAAGAATACTTTTACTTCCGATGGGTATAATACAACATTTATCAATAGACGACTGGCAAAGTCTTTTCCTCGTTTTTTCTATTATCGTTATGGAGTTACAGATAGTATAATCTGCCAGCTTAATTACCGCGATAGTACACGAACAGTTACGCTGAAAAGACCTGCAAAGCCGAAAACTGTTGCCGGTAAGAAACCGATAGAGCAAACGATACAAGAAAAACAAAAGCAAAAAGTGGAAAGCCAGAAGCGAAGACTACAAGGTTATGATGCATTGAAGAAAATGTATAGTAAACAGTTGAGTTTTCCCACTAAAGATAGCAGCATTGCCATCCTGAGAATTGAAGATTTCACTAAAGGTGCTTACAAGCAATTTTATAAAAAGAGTTTTCAGCAGCTGGACTCACTGCATACAAAGAATCTGATTATTGATTTGCGGGATAATACGGGAGGACGGTTACGTGAGATTCATAATTTGTATTCTTATTTAGCTGATAGTTGTTTTCATTTGGTTGAAAAATCGGAAGTATGCTCCAAAACAAGTCTTTGGCATTTGGGTTACTACAATGATGAGCCGCTTTGGCAAAAAGTAATTCAGACAGCCTTGTTCCCTATTGTGGCCGGTGTTGATGCGTATACCTATTTGAAAATAAAAAAAGGATCGGATAACAAATATCGGTTTGCTTTAAAAGAATCCAGACTCGCTCATCCCAAAGTTAACCGTTTTAAAGGTAAAGTGTATGTGCTTATCAATGGAGGTTGTTTTTCGGCATCCTGTCTTTTGTCTTCTAACCTGCAAGGTTCGAAAAGAGCTTTTTTTGTAGGACAGGAAACCGGAGGTTCAGACAATGGATGTGTGGCAGGAATTATGCCTGTACGTACATTGCCAAAGTCAAAACTTAAGGTTAGCTTTGGACTGTTGGTTTGTAAGACACCTTATCAGTCAAAAGTGGATGGTCGGGGCATTTTCCCTGATGTAGAAATAACACCTACCGTACAGGATAGAATAAATCGAACCGACCCTGAATTGCAATGGGTTTTGAGTGATATAAAATCCGCTCATTAATTTATAAATCTCATCGCTTTACATACTGCTTATATGAATACTCAACAAAATAACCCACTGCATGGTATTACTTTAAAGATGATAGTTGAACAACTGGTTGAAACCTATGGTTGGGAAGAACTGGCTGTCCGAATCCGGATAAATTGTTTTTATGAGAATCCAAGTATTAGTTCCAGCCTGAAGTTTTTACGCAAAACTCCCTGGGCAAGAGCTAAGGTGGAAGAATTGTATCTGACTACAATTTAAACAGAACAGAGTTTGGTTTTATTGATTTAAGTCAGATATTGCACTGATAAAGGTCACTTTTTACACATCTGTACGGGTATATATATCTATTTTTGTACAATATAGTTATATCGCCTATTAAACCATTGCTGACGTGAATTGTCGAATTACGGTTCGTGTAGTGATCGATCTTGTTCATGCAAAACTAACTAACAATAAATCACATGATAAAATTTGAAACAAACCGGCATAGGACCGTTTCTATTTTGAAAGCAACTGGACTGATTCTTATGTTTACGCTCTTTTCGGGGATCTGTTCTGCCCAAAAGAAAAGCGACGAGCAACAATTTACAAGTATTGAATATGCTCCTTTTTCAGATAATACCAATCATTGGTACAGTGTGGCAGATAAGCACAATATGATTAATGCCCTACCCGACCGCCCCCGTTATAAACCGACTGAAATAATCAAGATTGCTGATAATATGCTGTTATTTCAAAAAGAAAATGGTGGCTGGCCCAAAAACTATGATTTCTTTGCTATTCTCAGTGATTCACAACGTGAGAGTGTGAAGCAGGGTAAAAATCTAACCAATACAACTTTTGATAATGGCAACACCTACACACAAATTGCAGCTCTGGCCATTGCTTATAAGGCTACCGGAATAGAAAAATACAAAGTAGGTTGTCTGAAAGGACTTGATTTTGTACTAAAAGCTCAGTATGCTAATGGTGGTTGGCCGCAATATTACCCGCTGGAAAAAAATAATTATAGTTCTCATATTACTTATAATGATGGTGCTATGATAGGTATTATGGTATTATTGAGAAACATACTGGATGGGAAACCGGCTTATACATTTATCGACAGTACTTATAAAACAAAACTGCAAAAAGCGTACAATAAAGGATTGGATTGTATTCTGAAAACGCAGATTGTGGACAATGGTAAACTGACTGTGTGGTGTCAGCAGCATGATGAAGTGACTTTACAACCAGCCTGGGCCCGGAAGTTTGAACCGGCTGCTATTTGCAGTCAGGAAAGCGCTGAATTAGTTGCTTTTTTAATGTCTATCAACCATCCCGATCAGAAAATAATCAAGGCTATTCAATCTGCTGTAAGTTGGTTTGAGGAATCAAAGATTTATAATACCCGAATAGATAAAGTTTCAGCTTCACGTATGCAAACTCCTTACAGACTTTCACAGTCCGATCGGGTTGTTGTTCGTGATTCAACTGCTCCTCCTGTCTGGACACGCTATTACGAACTTAAAACTCATAGACCACTGTTTTGTAATCGTGATAGTAAGGTGGTGTATTCATTAGCTGAAGTAGAACGTGAACGACGTGACGGGTATGCCTGGTATAATTATTCTCCTCAAAAAATTTTGAATAAATACCCTAAATGGCAGCAAAAATGGGCTCCTGAAAATGATGTACTAAAAGCGAAATAATTTTTACAATTGATGAAATGAAAATCCCGGAACTTAGCATGTTTCGGGATTTTTTATGGTATTAAAAGTAATTTGGTGTAAAGACAATTTTCAAGCTAATTTATACATTTTCAATAATATAAAAACAATAAATAGTTTTATCCGATTAATAAGTGTTTCTTTGTAAATCCCAAATAATCAATGACTATTTAAAATTAATGATCTATGTGTTTTTCAGCAGGAGCAAGTTTTGCAGGAGGTATTATTATTTCAACTATTGGTGTTGCAACAATTATCAAAGTTCATAAACCTTCTCAAATAGTATTTGCCAGTATTCCATTGTTTTTCGGTTTCCAACAGTTTGTAGAAGGTTTTTTATGGTTTATACTACAACATCCCGTATATGCCCAATACCAAAGCCTGATAACCTATATTTATTTAATCATGGCTGAAGTGTTCTGGCCTATGATGATTCCACTTGCAGTGTTATGTATGGAAGAGAATAAAAAGAAGCGAAGTTTCTTATGGGCATTATTGGTAATGGGTATAAGTTTATCGTTGTATTATATATTTTGTCTATTTAAATTCAATGTCACACCTGAAATAATAGGTTATCATATTGAATATAAAGATAATTTTCCTGAATCAATAAGATTGGTGGCATTTTCAGTTTACTTGATTGCTTCTATAACTCCGCTTTTTATTTCGAGTATCAAAAGAACGCATTTATTAGGTATTCTAATGTCATTATCCTGTTTGATTACCATACTATTTTTCAGACACTACCTTACTTCTGTTTGGTGCTTTTTTGCGGCATTGATAAGTGTTGTCATTTTCTGGATTCTCAGGGATGCAAAAAGAAAGTACAAAGCATATAGAAATTGAAAAGAAAAATCCCAAACCAGTCATAATCGGTTTGGGATTTTTTATGTAGATTCATCTCTCCTACAGAACTTCTGCGAAATTCTGAACTATGGCAATATACTCTTTCAGAATAGACAGCGAATAGTCCCCTGCATGTTGATTTACAAAACCAATAGCTGAAGTATGTGCTTCTTCATCAGCACTATCAGAAATAACCCTTACAACAATTAATGGCACCCCATAATCATCACATACTTGTGCTACGGCAGCACCTTCCATCTCGGCACAAACTACCGAAGGGAGATTTTTAATCAGAGCATGTTTCATTTTAGTGCTTGAAATAAACAAATCGCCACTGGCAATATCACCACTCATCATTTTTACGTTGCTGATATGCTGTTCGTGTAGTATTTGCCGGAACTCTTTGTTGTTCTTCAAAAAATTATGAACAGCTTGCGACATAGTATCTACATTCTGTTGGGGTGTTTCGAAAGAAGTTTTTCCGGTAAGGGGGATTTCAAAACGACGCATCAATGGCCGTGCATCCATATCGTGTTGATACAATCGTTGGCCGATTACAATATCTCCTACATGTAATTCAGGTGAAATACCACCTGCCACTCCGGTAAAAACAATCTGATCCACATTAAATTCCAGAATCATATTGGTAGCTGTAGTGGCTGCTGCTACCTTTCCCCAGCGCGAAAACACAGCTACTATCTCCTGTCCAAACAAGTCGCCTTTATAGTAAATGCGACTACCGCGTTCTACAATTTCTTTATGTTGTATGGAAGCTATTATTTTGTCCATTTCTTCGGGCATGGCACCCATTATTCCGAGGAGCATAATTTATAAGAATTTAATTGTTAAACTAATGAATAGTATTAATCATAAATCATTGATCATTTAGCATGAATGGATGTGATACGTTGATATAAAGTTGGATGGGAATAATGGAAAAACACATACAGAGGATGTGGCATCAGGTTACCGAGTGATGTGGCTGTCAGTTTTTTCAATCCTGATTCCAATTGAGCTCCATAACCATGTTTAGTAGCAAAAGCATCAGCCTGATATTCAAACTTGCGTGAAAGTACATTGGTTATAATATCCAGCACCAACGAAATAGGTGAATACAAAATACTAAATGCTAATGCATTGAGATGAAATGAAGCTACACTCCCACCCAATGCCTGTGCAAATGCATCACTTTGTAAAATATACCCGAATGCAAAGAAAAGTAACAAGGTAGATGGAATAGAAATCATAAAATTAATCAGGGTGTGTTTGTGTTTATAATGTCCCACTTCGTGAGCCAGCACGGCTACAATCTCTTCCACAGTCATCTTATCCATTAAGGTATCGTATAGTACAATACGTTTTTTACTCCCCAATCCGCTGAAATAAGCATTGGCTTTGGTGGATCGTTTTGAACCGTCGATAACAAAGATATTGTCGAGTTTAAAACCTGTTTTGATGGCAAATTTTTCAATTTCGGTGCGTAATTCTCCTTCGCCCAGGGGAGTTTGTTTGTTGAACAAAGGAACTATGATTTGCGAATAAAACATGGTCATAAATAAGCTGAAAGCGGTAATGACTGCCCAGGCCCATAACCAAAAATAAGTTGGTGTAAGACTGTATATCCAGATAATTGCAAATAAAATACCACCGCCCAGTACGATGGTCATTCCGTATCCTTTCAGTTTATCGAGAATAAAAAGCCTAGGAGTAACTTTGTTGAATCCGAACTTTTGTTCAATCACAAAAGTGTCGTAGCATTCGAAAGGGATGTTTAGTATATCATTGGCCAGGAATAATACTCCGAAGAAAATGATTGGTGTCCATATTTCACTTTGCACATAAGACTGAACAAGTTGATCAACCCAATGAAAACCTCCAAAGGCAAACATACACAAGGTAATAACAAAACTAAAACTACTTGTGATCATGCCGAACCGGGAATTGGTTCTGAAATAATTCTGTTGTTCGCTGTATTTCTCAGGATCGTAAATATCGCGTAATATGCCAGGAAGCTCTTTTCCTGATTGTTTGATATTTAAAAAAGCGAGATAACGTTCTAAGCCAAAATCGGCTATTAAAATAACGATGATAATAATAAAAAGCAGTTGTGCCATATTGATTTATTGATGTTTCGAAAGTACAAATATAACTCTTTTGTTGGTCAGAATTGTAATGTAGTACTAATATAGACAAAAATTGTATCTTTGCAATCACAATAAAATTTAGTTTTGAGAGTTTTATTTAAGACAATGATTACAAAGTCATATTTTGTGTATGAAAAACTTAGCATTTAATTTTTTTGCAATAACCCTTTTGGGATTATTCCTTATATCTTGTTCGAACAACTCTCCCGAAACTATTAAGATTGGAGTCTTAAATGGACCTTCGGCGGTAAGCTTCATTAAGATGATGGATCAACCATCGGTAATTGATGGTAAAAAAGTGGAAATTATACAAAAGAATGAACCCCAGCAGATTCAAGCCATGATGATGCAGGGAAAACTTGACTTTGCTATTCTTCCTACTGTTATGGCAGCTAACTTGTATAACAAAGGTGTTCATTACACCATGGTGGCTTGTCCGGTATGGGGAACATTGTACGTACTGACAAATGGTTCGGCTAAAAAAATAAGTGATCTTAAAGACGAGACTATATCTGTATTTGGGCAAAGCTCTACATCAGATGTGTTGTTGCAGCGATTAATTCAGAAAAATAAAGTGCCTGATGTCATGATTGATTATACACTCGGAACTAATACAGATATTGCGCAGGCATTAAAAATGAAAAAAATTGAATTTGCTGTAGTTTCCGAACCATTGGTGAGTCGGTTGCTTGCTCAGGATTCAACCATACATATTGTTAGTAAATTAGATTGTGAGGAATTTATGATTAATTCGGATAAGAACGTATTTGTACAGACTTCTTTTCTGGTTAGTGATAAATTTGTGAAACATAATCCAGCAGCTATTGCACAAGTCTGTAAAGCGTATTCAGGTAGTTGTAATTTTATTAATGAGCAACCGGAGAAAGCTGCAAAATTGCTGGTAAAGCATAAGCTGGCATCTGATATAAATCTGGCTAAGCGTTCTATCCCGTTATGTAATATTCATTATGTAGCTGCCTTTGCTATAGATAAGGAAATTGAACTTTATCTCAATATCTTTTATAATTTCAATCCCAAAAGTATTGGTGGAAAAATGCCGGATAGTGAATTTATCTATCAATGAGACAATTTAAGTTTATACCTACCCTGCTTTCCATTCTGTTTTTAGGAGTGGGTTGGCAAATTATTGCTTTATCTATTGGCTTTCCTGCCATATTTCCATCACTCGTTGATTTGTCAAAAGAAATATCCGGGCTTTTCGTAAGTGATCATTTTTATGCAGAGCTTGGAACCACAATTCTACGCGGAATTATTGGTTTTACTTTTGCATTTACATTCGCTTTTTGCTTTGCTGTTATTGCACTGTTCTCTGCTTTTTGGAAAGCCTTTTTCCATCCTATTATTGTTGTAACACGTTCTATCCCGGTAATATCGTTAGTTCTGATTGCTATCTTATGGTTTGCTCCGGTTCAGTTGCCTGTTTTTATTGCTTTGATCACTATGTTTCCTATCCTATATCAAAATACCCTGACAGGATTGGAACAGTGCGATTATAAAAATGTGGAAATGGCAAAGCTGTTTGGAAAATCGGCTTACCGACGTTTTGTTTCCATCTATCTTCCTGCTTCCAAAGCAAGTATCTTCGATGGAATCAGTACAGCCATGGGATTTGGTTGGCGGGCAATCATTATTGGTGAAGTGTTGG
>DAIQOQ010000019.1:11306-21134 GCA_036787795.1 Paludibacter sp.
CTGGTAAGATAGATAAAGATGTGCTGCTTAGTTTTGCCTGTTCTTTTCAGGATATTCGATTACTCCCCTGGTTGACTGTTTCGGAAAATATTATTTATGGAATAAAGCAGGAAGATAAACATGTTGCCGGTTCTCTGTCAGATTTTTTACTCAGGGACATGGAGCTGGTAGATCAGCGGAATAAGTATCCAAACGAATTGAGTGGTGGGCAACAACAACGTGTTGGATTGGCACGTGCACTAGCTGCAAAATCGGATGTATTGTTTCTGGATGAACCACTAACCGGGTTGGATAATGAACTTAAGAACAGAATCACAGATTTTCTTTTTGTTTGGATTAAAACGTATAAACCATTGGTAATGTGGGCTACACACGAGCAAGTAGAAATTGAAGGGTTGGAGATTACAGAAATTACACTTTAAGCAGCTTATTTTCGATAAGCGATAGCTTTTCATCAAGAGCTAATTCAGCCGGAATCCATTCAATTGTAAATCCACGTCTTTCCATTCCTCTGAACCAGGTCATCTGTCGTTTGGCAAATTGATGTATCGCAATTTCGAGTTGTCCAACCATTTCTTTGTAGTTTAATTGTCCAATTAAATATTGTGTCACAAATTTGTATTCCAGTCCGTAGTAAATCAGATCTTCAGAAGCAATCCCGTTATCGAGGAGTGATTTTACTTCGTCGATCATACCCTCTTTGAGTCGGCTGTTCAATCGTTGGGTTATTTTCTGTCTCCGAACTTCCCGGTCAAGATCAATACCTATTATAAGACTGTTTATTGGTTGGAATTCGTGGTATTCCGGTTCTTTGTTTACACTATAGGCGGCAATTTCAATGGTACGAATGGCCCGCTTGGCTGAATCAACATCCGTTTTATTGTGCATGCTCACATAAGCACTCAATATTTCTGTTAGTTCTTCGAGCGATTTGCCTTCAAGACTGTGGCGTAGTTCTTTGTTTTCGGGTACAGTGAGCAGTTTATAACCTTTCAGCACGGATTCAATATACATACCGGTACCACCGCAAAGAATAGGGAGTTTACCTCTGGCACTTATCGTAGAGAAAGTGTGATGAAAATCATGTTGGAATTCATATACATTGTATTTGTCGCCGGCATCACAAATATCAATAAGGTGATAAGGTATTTGTTTGCCGTCAACAATGTAATCGGCTAAATCTTTTCCAGTACCAATGTCCATTCCACGGTATACTTATCGGGAATCGGCACTGATTATTTTCGAATCCAGTTTGTTTGCCAATGCTGCTGCCAAAGTAGTTTTGCCAGACGCTGTTGGTCCGAGAATGGTTATGAGTTGATAGTTGTGCATAAACGTCCCTCAGTCTCTAAAGTTGATGAGTTTAATTCATAGGAATCTAATTTCAAAATACAAATCAGAGAAAGTTAGGAATTGTACATTCTGCGTCCAAATATAGAACTTCCCACGCGAACCAATGTGCTTCCTTCTTCGATGGCTAGTTGATAGTCATCCGACATCCCCATAGATAATTTGCAGAAAGCAGCTTCTGTCGTGAAATACGATTGCTTAGCTCTATCAAAGAGAGTCTTCAGTGTGCGAAATTCCGAGCGAATCTGATTGCTGTTTTCAGTAAATGTAGCCATGCCCATCAATCCACAGATCTGTACATTTTCCAGTTGCTTCCATTCCCCAGCTTCAAACGTATTAAGTAATTCTTCCGGCGAGAATCCGAACTTGGTTTCTTCCTGAGCAATGTGTACCTGAAGCAGGCAGTTTATTGTTTTTCCAATTTTTGCGGCTTGTTTGTTTATTTCAACGAGTAATTTATACGAATCAACTCCGTGAATCAACGAAACAAAAGGAACAATAAGCTTAATTTTATTAGTTTGAAGATGCCCAATGAAATGCCAAACAATATCTTGTGGGAGGGTTTCATATTTGCCACATAATTCCTGAACCTTGCTTTCCCCAAAAATTCTTTCACCTGTTTCATAAGCTTCTAAAATAGATTCGTTAGGATTGAATTTGGACACACAAACCAAACGCACGTGCGATGGAATGTGTTGTCGGATAGATTGTATGTTGGATTGAATAGACATTTCTTTAGTTTGTAGTTGGTCATAAGTAGTCGGCAGATTATAAAATACTACAGGTTACTATATCTTCTTACTGTCTACCGGATATTATTCTGCTTCGTATTTAAACACATCCATAATGGTTGTTTCGGTAATAGCAGCTACTTCATAATCGGCCATAGAGCCTTTCATACCTTCTGTAAGACCATTTAATGCTTCTTTGATTTCTGTAGCCTGAATCAACATGGTTACAGCAGTACGTTTTTCAATTCCTTTTTCTTCGTCCAGAGTTACGAAGTTTACTTTGGCACGATACCATTTGTCACCGTTTTCATTGAAAAACATTTCGTTTATTTTAGCACGACGAATGTTGGCCACGGTAAATTCGCCACTAATAAAAGGTCTCATTTCTTCAATAATACGTGCTTCCGCTTCGGTGAATGATAAGGCGTCAATCAAATAATTTTCATTTACTTTTACGATTTTACCTTCTTCAGCTGTTTTTTCGTATTTTATCTTACATTCGAACCAATTATGCATAGCTTTATTGTATTAATTATGTGTTGTTTATTATTTGTTTTGCTCTTGTTTCTAAGCTATACAAAGATAAGAAATTCTTTCAAATGCTAAAGGTTATAAAAACAAAAACACCATATAAGTCAGCTTATATGGTGTTTTGATGTACAATTTAATCAGGTGTCTATCTCCATTTAGGCTTTGGCTACGACTTTTTCGCGCAATGGAATACGCATTTTATAAAACGAACGCCAAACAAATATCAAGGCAATGACAAGAAAACCTGCTCCAATGAATCCGCTATAATCCATACTATTAGTTGCTGTGGCATCCAGTCTCATTTTTAATGCGATCTCGGTTGCCAATAACCCGAATAGCGTTGAAAATTTGATGATAGGATTTAAAGAAACGGAAGAAGTATCTTTGAAAGGATCTCCTACTGTATCGCCAATAACGGCAGCCTCGTGCAGCGGAGTATTTCTTTCTTGGAGATCAACCTCTACTACTTTTTTTGCATTGTCCCATGAGCCACCTGCATCAGCCATATAGATGGCCTGAAACAATCCGAAAGTGGCAATGGAAATAAGGTATGCCACAAAGAAGTTGCTGTCAAAGAATGCAAAGCCGAGTGTAAAGGAAATCAGAGCAATAAAGATATTCCACATTCCGGTTTGAGCGTACTGGGTGCAAATTTTCACCACTTCTTTGGAGTCGTGAATATCTGCTTCCTTTTTGTTTAAGTCGAAAGTGCTCTTAATAAATTCTACTGCACGATAGGCTCCGGTTGTAACAGCTTGCATGGAAGCTCCGCTAAACCAGAATACAACAGCTCCACCGCATATCAATCCGAGCAGGATGGGTGCCGATGTGAGTGATACGCTCAACAGGCCTTTACTTTCGAGAAGTAAGATGATGGAGAAGATCATAGTCGTTGCTCCCACTACTGCTGTACCGATTAATACCGGTTTAGCAGTAGCTTTGAAAGTATTACCGGCCGAATCGTTTGCTTCGAGATAATGTTTTCCCAGTTCGAAATCAGGTGTGAAACCGAAATCTTTTTCTATTTCTTCGGAGATATTCGGAATTTGATCAATCTGTGATAATTCGAAAATAGATTGAGCATTGTCGGTTACGGGTCCGTAGCTGTCCACGGCAATGGTTACCGGTCCCATACACAGGAATCCAAAAGCAACCAGTCCGAAAGCAAAGATAGAGGCGTGTGGTCCAAGGATGGATGTAAGTCCCAATTGACTGATGAAGTAAGCACCAGCCATTAAACATACAATCAATAAGCCTGTCCAGAAAGCACCAAAGTTACCCGAGACAATTCCTGAAAGGATATTTAATGAAGCACCACCTTCGCGCGAAGCCGTTACGATTTCCTGCACATGTGATGACTTGGAGCTGGTAAACAGTTTTGTAAATTCGGGAATCAATACAGCAGCCAGGGTACCACAGCTGATAATTCCGGCTAACTTCCACCATAAAGATGCATCGGCAGGGTTGCCTGTGATTTGAGCCAGATCGCCAACCAGCAGGTGACTCATGAAGAAGGAAGTGGAGATGCTTAGTATGGCTGCAATCCAGATTAAACGCATCAACGGTTCTTCGAAATCGAACATCTTAAGTCCTTTGTATTTGCGTATAGAGATGGCATCGTTGATAAAATACGAAATACCCGACATTAAATCCATCAGGAAGCGCATACCGAAGATCCAAACAATAAGTTTAGCCTGAATTTCACCAATCAGTTCGGGTTTGCCAGGGAAAGCAAAAGGAACAGCCAGCGTAATAAAGGTGATTAAAGCCACACCGGTTACGCCATAAGTTTCAAAGCCATCGGCTGTTGGTCCTACGCTATCGCCTGCGTTGTCACCTGTACAATCGGCAATAACACCCGGATTACGCGGATCGTCTTCTTTTACTTTGAACACCACTTTCATTAAATCTGAACCGATATCGGCAATTTTAGTAAAGATACCTCCGGCAATACGAAGCACACTGGCTCCCAACGATTCGCCGATGGCAAAACCAAGGAAGCAGATACCCACAATTTCGCGGGGAACAAACAGCAGGATGATCACCATCATGACCAATTCCAGTGAGATAAGGAAAAGACCAACACTCATACCGGCGCGTAACGGTATGTCGACTACATTCCAAGGCTTACCGCGTAGAGAAGCAAAAGCGGTGCGGGAGTTGGCGTAGGTGTTGATGCGGATGCCATACCAGGCCACCGAATAAGAACCGCCCATTCCCAGGATAGAGAAAAAGAGTACATATAATAATGTACCTACGGTTTTTCCCTGAAGAGCTAAAAAGTAGTATGACATAATTACGGCAACAAATGCGAAGAGCATTAATAGAAATTTTCCTTGTTGCAATAAGTATGTACGGCAGGTTTGAAAAATAATTTCGGATACTCTCAGCATGGATTCATGCGCTCGCTGCTTTTTGACTTGCGAAAAAAGCCATAAGCTGATGCTTAGCGTAACGCAGATTACCAACGCTCCATAGAATAAAAAATCCCAGGATGAAATGATTTTACCGAAAATGTGAAATTGTCCGGCATGTAAGTCCGGAATTGCGATGTCTGCCTCACTGGCAAAGGTTTTGGCTGATGTGATTAGCGCCATTAAAAGCAGCAATCCAGCCCGTTTGAACTGTTTCATAAATACTAATATTAATTTGAAGGTAAAAAAATTAACTAGACTGAATTTTAAAAAAAATTCTCCCAAAGTTAGCGGAACTTTTTTACAAAAACAACCTTTTTAAAAGAAATATATGAACAAATTTATACTAAATGTGCGAGATGATTTAGAGTCTGTTTTCTTAAACATTATACTGTCTTTAATTTGTAATTGCATCATGGTATAAGATGATTTATTTTGCATAATTATAAAGAGCTTTGTTTGAAAATAGATGAATTGAAGAATATTGTAAATGGAAGCTTACATTGTTTTACAGGCACAGATGAAATAAAAGACGGAAATAGCTCTACATTAAAGGTAGAAAATCAACCTGATATGTAATAATGTCAGATAATTTGACTAAAAGTTGTACCTTTGCAGCCGCAAATAAAGATTATGGGACGAATTCTGGCTATTGATTACGGACAAAAACGTGTGGGTCTTGCAGTGACCGACATGCTTCATATTAGTGCCAATGGGTTGGATACGGTATTGGTACACGAAGTGCTTGATTATCTAACCGCTTATATAGCCAAAGAGCCGGTTGAGAAGTTTGTGATCGGGTTGCCAAAACAGCTGAATGGTGAGGAGTCTGATTCAATGCAGTATATTCGTCCGTTTGCTGTAGGATTACAACGTCGGTTTCCCGAAATTGAACTTGTTTACGTGGATGAACGTTTTACATCCGTTTTAGCTCACAAAGCTATGCTGGAGGGAGGGCTAAAGAAAAAGGACAGGCAGAATAAAGGACTGGTAGATAAAATTTCTGCGACCATTATTTTGCAATCATATCTTGAATCACAACGTTATTGAACTGTAGTAAGGACGGATACTTCCGCTCCTGAATATAATTATATAAAAATGATTTTACCTATTTACACTTATGGCAATGCTGTCTTGCGAAAAGTAGCTGAGCCGATTACTGTTGATTATCCGGAATTAAATGTTTTGGTAACCAATATGTTTGAAACTATGTATCATGCCGAAGGGGTTGGTTTGGCTGCACCTCAGGTTGGTTTGCCTATCCGTATATTGGTGATTGACCTGGCACCATTCAAAGAAGACGATCCTGAACTGGGCGCATTCAAGGTTGCCATGATTAATCCCACCATGCTTGAAAAGAGTGCAGCTGAAGTTTCGGGCGAAGAAGGATGTTTAAGCATTCCTGGCGTTCATGAAACCGTGTTACGTGCCGAAGTAATCAAAATTAAATATTACGATGTAGATTTTAATGAGCATATTGAAGAATTTGAAGGGTATAAAGCCCGTGTAGTTCAACATGAATATGATCATTTGGAGGGTCATTTATTTACCGACAGGGTCACTCCTATCCGTCGTCAGTTATTAAAGTCGAGACTGACCAGTATCGTAAAGGGAAAAACAAGTTGTAGCTATAAGGTGAAAAAAGCCTGATCTGACGGCAATCAATATTTTACAACGGAAAATAAAAACAGGGTGAACTTTCAATGCGAAAGTTCACCCTGTTTTTTATTGTTTATGCTGATGTTTGTCAGGATTCGGCTTTCGTTAGTTTTTTCGGTTTTACTTTCAGCTGTTTTCCTATCTTGTTTTCAAAAAAGAAATTGGCAACACGGATGGAAATCCAGGTTATAGCAAAATAATATACAATATTCAGCAAAATCCAGTGGATATAAAATGTTCCGAGATTGGCAGGAGCGAAAGCTCCATTCTCAAAATTACCGTTGATAGGAAAATACTGATAGAGAACATCAATCAGGTACTGTCCACTATAACTCAGGTACACTATGCCGGGGTTGTGGAAAGTAGATGCAAAGTGAATGCCGGGATGAATCTTCAGATTCAACACAAAAATGAGGTGAAAGATTAGCACCTGAAAGAAGGCGAAAGCATAAAGACTCCACTTTTTGTTTTTCAGAAAGATAAATGCGGGTACTAAGCAGAAGCTAAACAGGAAAGTTTGAATGGCAAGCGGTTTTACAAACTCATTTCCGATGTTTTCCATAAATGTAAACTCGCCCTTATCAAGAAGTTTGGTGATGGATAAGCCAATCAGGTTTAGTGCGATGTTGATGAGTGTCCAGGTAAGAATTGTTTGAGCCAGATAGTTGATTTCCGGTTTTGAAATTTTCATTTTAAAATTATTTGTCATGTACTGTGATCTCCGCGCAGGGAGATTGTTGCAAAATTAATACAAATTTCCGACAGCTGTTTCATAATAGTGCACAGAAATTATTGGAAGTGCACCTGAGCCAATGCCTCGCCCACTATAAAATTACTCCCTCCAATAAAAATAAAGTCATCGGGTTGTGCATCATTGAGTGCTGCATGAACAGCTTGTTCTACTGAAGAATAAGTACCTCCATCTAAACCATGAGTTTTAGCCATTTGCTGCAACTCGGAAGCCGGAAGTGCCCGAACAATGTCGGCTTGCGTAAAGTAATAATGAGCTTCGACGGGCAATAATCCCAATACGGTGGAAATATCTTTATCATTAACCATGCCAATGACTATACGCAGGATTTTGTACGATTGAGCTTTGAGCTGATCCACTACAAACCGAATGCCGCCCACATTGTGCCCGGTGTCGGCTACCACCTGCGGATGTTGTTGGAGAGTCTGCCAACGTCCTTGCAGCCCTGTAATCTCTGTAACAAGCTCCAGGCCTTTGGATACAGCATTCTCCGGCAATTGGAAACCCAGTTGATTCAGCTGCTCAACAGCCGTAAGCACAGTAGCAATATTCTTTAGCTGGTAGATGCCACTTAAACCCACGAGAAAAGATTGCTTGTCGGAGGTGCTGACCAGCATCTTTGCACCTGTATACGATTTAAAAGAGACCGTTATTCGTTCTTCAGCAAAAAAGATCGGTGCATCCTCGTCGGTGGCTTTGGCTTCAAAGACCGGACGTGTTTCGGTCAATGCTTCGCCTATAACAACAGGTGTATGATGTTTGATAATGCCGGCCTTTTCAAAAGCAATTTTAGCCAATGTATCGCCCAGAAAACCAACGTGGTCGAAGCTGATATTGGTGATAACCGATAACTCGGGTTGAATGATGTTGGTGCTGTCCAATCGACCGCCTAACCCCACTTCTATAACGGCAATGTCCACTTTGCAGTCGGCAAAGTAATTAAATGCCATGGCCATGGTAGCTTCGAAAAAGGACGGTTCGATGTCGGAGAACAGGTCTTTATGGTCCGAAACAAAATTGATTACATATTGCTGATCAATCATCTGTCCGTTGACACGGATACGTTCTCCAAAATCAACAAGATGCGGTGATGTATATAAACCCACTTTGTAGCCGGCCTGCTGTAATACGGCAGCAAGCATGTGCGACACGGAGCCTTTACCGTTGGTTCCGGCTATGTGGATGGTTTTGTACTGTGTGTGCGGGTTGTTGAGAGCACTCATTAACCGGATAGTATTGTCGAGTCCCGGTTTGTAGGCTGCACTGCCTATGTGATGAAATACCGGAAGACGGTCGTAAAGATATTGTATAGTGTCGTTGTAAGTCATGAATAAATTAATGGTAAATTATTAATGATAAATGGTTAATGATAAATGCTAAGAAGTTGACATGAACAAGTTCTTCGTTAATCATTTATAATTAACCATTAAGCATTGCTAGTATTTTTCCCAGCTGACAATTTCCTGTATGGGTTTTCGTTTTTTCTCGCGGAGCGGCTGGCTGGAATAACCGAGGAGAATGATAAGCATAACGCGTTTGTTTTTGGGTATATCGAGTGTTTTTTGTACTTTCTTTTCGTCGCACCAACCGATGATGCAGGAGCCAAGCCCCTCGTCGGCAGCAGCAAGGCTGATATGTGCCGCGGCAATACCCAGATCGATATGAGGATAATGCTTCTTGCTGATCCAACCGCCCAGGTTTGAAGTGAAATTGGCACTTTCTTCCAAAACAACCACCTGCACAGGAGCATGTCTGCTGAAATGATTCATCGAAAGGACTTTGTTGGAAGTTGCTTCGGCCACTTGCGTGCGTTTTTCCGGATCAGTAACAACAATGAATTTCCATGGCTGTGCATTACAGGCTGAAGGTGCTAAACGTACGGTTTCTAGTATGCGTTCTATTTTTTCTCGTTCCACCGGAGTATCCAGGTAAGCACGATCGCTTTGGCGTGACTGAACCAGTTCTAAAAAAGTATTCATATTTAATAGGTTAATCTGATAAATCTGTAGTGCATTTATAAAATAGTATAGTTTTTACATTGGGGTTTTACCCCAAACCCCACTTCATTTTTTGGCTTGAACCAAAAAACGAAGCAAAAAAGTTCAAGACTGTGTCCGCTTCACTCGAAAAACTGACGGTCGGAAAGCTAAAATCCCCAAACTCCTCCCTGCGGTCGTCAAACAGTGGGTATTTTTGCGCTTTCCTTCCTTGTTTTTCGGCTCACCGGACAAGGTCAGTCCTTATCAAGTAAAGTGAAATCTATAAGCTTTGTTCTAAATAGAATCTATCAATTAAATGTACTACGGGTTATGATAAATAAAAAAGAGATAAATTGCCGGAGCCTGTGTACAACAAACCGATAAGTAATGACTTATTTAAATTAAAAGCCCGG
>DAIQOQ010000019.1:21234-22680 GCA_036787795.1 Paludibacter sp.
GGAGCCTGTGTACAACAAACCGATAAGTAATGACTTATTTAAATTAAAAGCCCGGAGTTTTTTTGTTTGCAGTCTGTTCGTTTTCGTAACGTAACTTCCTTTTTTTTCAAAAAAATGAATATCTTTGTACATATCATTTTCAAGTACAAAGATACGCCAAAACAGACAGAGTATGCAACAAAAAGTAGAAACTTACATTCAGAAACATCAATTATTGGACCACAAAAAAGCAATTATTGTGGGTGTAAGCGGTGGAACGGATTCGGTGGCATTGCTGCATATACTGGTTTCGTTGGGATACAATTGTGTGATAGCACATTGTAACTTTCATTTGAGAATGGAAGAGTCGGACCGTGATGAGGAGTTTGTTCGCGAGTTGGGTAAACAGCTCAACGTTCCGTTTTATCATGTTGATTTTAAAACAACTGAGTATGCCAGCAGTGAAGGAATATCCATCGAAATGGCGGCACGGGACTTACGCTATAATTGGTTTCACGAACTGCTCAAAGAACTGGATGCACAGGCCATTGCAGTGGCGCATCATGCGGATGACAGCATAGAAACGATGCTGATGAATCTGGTGCGCGGAACAGGATTGCGGGGACTGACGGGTATACAGCCCCGAAACAAAAAAGTGGTGCGTCCCCTACTCTGCTGCACGCGTTTGGAACTGGAAAATTACCTGATAGATGAAGGGTTGGATCATGTGGAGGACTCGAGCAATGCTTCCACGGACTATCAGCGGAATAAGTTCCGGAACGAAATCATTCCGTTGCTCGAAGAAGTGAATCCGTCGGCGCGGCAAACGCTGTATGACTCGCTGTTGCGCTTCGAAGGTAATCTGGCTATTTACCAGCAAGCCATCGACCGGATTAAAGAACAGATAATTTATAAAACAGGCGGCGTGATAAGGTTGAATATAGAGCTGATAAAACAACAGGTGCATATACCTACCATTATGTATGAGCTGTTGCAGCCTTATGGGTTTAGTCCGGCGCTGATAGAGCAGGTTACACAAAACCTGGACGCTGAGTCGGGAAAGATTTTCTACTCGGATAATTACCGGTTGCTGAAAGACCGGAAATATCTTCTGCTAAGTGCCAGAGAAGAAACGACAACAGATTCATACCTTATTCAGGAAGATGACACGGAGCTGACCGAACCTATAAAACTGACTTTACAGAAAATGACGGTGGCGCCCGGCTTTAAGGTATCGAAAGAAAAAGGATGTGTGCATATTGATGCTGGTCTGCTGCATTTTCCGTTGCAACTGCGGCATTGGCGTGAAGGGGATAGCTTTTTTCCTTTCGGGATGAAGCAGAGACAAAAAGTGAGCGACTTTTTTATTAATAATAAACTCAGCATGCTGGAAAAAGAGCATAGTTGGCTGTTGGTGTCGGGCGAAGATATTGTGTGGATAGTGGGACAACGGATGGATAACCGCTT
>DAIQOQ010000126.1:0-7788 GCA_036787795.1 Paludibacter sp.
ATACTACAATACTAGTTGCGTTTTGGTAACTTTTTAGCTCCGTTGTTCAACAGGAAATCCACGTTCTTTGATACTGCTTTGCCGGTAAAGGTAGCACCGGTATATCCGTCAACCTGAACTTTCTTGGCATCTTTCACTGTTTTTCCAACCCACTGATCGAAAAATCCGCGTTTCTCTAACCTACGCACATACCCCAACGATTCTTTGTTTGACAGCAATGCCACCTTTTTGATAATCCAGTTTTTGTCGGTTATGATCATCACTGGAGTCAAGTCATTGTATCCTTTTACATCTTTGCAAAACGGAAGACTGGACATCGCAAACCCGATGGTTTTATTGTCCGGACCTAAGATCCGAAACCAGTAGTCGTTTACTTTTTCTACCTTACCGGCATCGGGATAAACACTCTGAACAACTTCTTTATTCGACACTTCATGCAAAACAGGTGCATGTCCTTCTCTTCCCTCCCGGGGTTTTTCTTGCGCAATTGCAATGTTGCTGATAAACATTGCCGCAATCAACAGTTTTTTAATCATCTTATTCCTCTTTATTTTATTTATATCCACTTCTTTTTAATGGTTAATTATTAATTATAAATAATTAGTTATTAAGGATTAATGATTATAAATCTCTGATTTATAGTTGATCATTAACCATTTATCATTAACCATTGACTATTATTTCTTTTGTTCCGGATAAAGTACCAGTCGGGCAAAGTTCGATCCAAAATATTTCTTGGCTATTTGTTGCAATTGTGCAGAAGACAATTGGTCAATCTGTTTTTGACTCTCGTTTCCATCTTCGGCTTTCGTATTGTAAGCTACAACATCAGCCAGTTCGTTTAACCAATACGTATTACTTTTCAGATTAACTTCCAGCTCCCGTTTTTGAGTTTCCTTTACTTTATTCAAATCTTTTAATTCAACTCCATTTTTCTTTATTTTATCAATTTCCAACAGGGCAGCCTGAATTAAACTGTCAGCATTCTCAGGAGCACATTGAAAGCTGATTTGCTCCACATAGTTTTCGTAAGGATATTTGACAATCCGTCCGCTTGAACGCACACCATATACACCGCTTTTTTTCTCACGTAACGACTCCATCAACTTTATGGTTAACACATCATTCAATGATTGAAGTAAATATGACTCTTGCTGATTAAACTTAGTAAGACCTGTAAAAGTGAGGTTAACACTACTTTTCGGATCAGTACCTTTGTAAAATTCTTTCTTTACAATGCCTTTCGGAGGCCGTATTCCCAGATCTTTACTGGTTTCGCGTACCTGAGTAGCGGGTAAACCTGCAAGATAAGTCTCCACCAACGGTTTTATTTTTTCAAGGTCAAATGAGCCAACAAAGATAAAATTAAAATCGCCTGCATTGGCAAAACGTTCATGGAAAATTTCGAGCGAGCGTTTAAAATCTATCTTATCCAGATCAGCCGGTGCAGGAAGGCCTCCACCCCGCGGATGATTGTCCGACAGGATATGCGCCACTTCATTCTCGAAATATTTCTGAGGGTTTAATGTCAGCGTTGATAAGTTCGATTTTGTGCGTGTAACAAATGATTTAAACACGGTACTATCTATCCTTGCCTGCGTAAAATAGAGATTAGTCAACTGGAAGAATGTTTCCAAGTCTTTAGGAGTGGTGCTCGCACTAATCCCTTCGCTCGTTGAATTCAAAAATGGAGTTACCCGTACATCTTTTCCGGCAAATGATTTTACCAGGTCATTCTTTGACAGGTTGGCTATACCACTTTCGCTCACTAGTGCCGAAGCATAAAGTGCCGAAAAATAATCGGCATCGCGGTACAGGCTGTGTCCACCCTTACTGTAAGCAACTGCATTGATCTCATTATTTTTAAAATCTGTTGGTTTCAGCAACACCTTTGCACCATTAGATAATGTCCAGGTGGTAAGATTAAGCACTTTATCTTTTTCTTCTTTGACAATGGTTCCTCCTACCGGTTTTTTGCCAGGCCACACAAAAGCCACAGTTTTATCCTCATAAGGCTTCAGGGAAGCCTGAGGTACAGCGTTTACGATTGTTTGTAACGAAGCTTCGACCGGAAGTGTTGCTCCTTCTTTTTCGGGAGCCGTAACCACTATTACCCGGTTAGCGTCCGACATAAAGGAATTATCAAAATCATTGATCTCTTGCAGTGTAATGGTGGGCAACTGCTGCTTTGCAAATGCATATTCAAAAGGAATGCCCGGGATAGCTTCTTTAGCCAGGAAGTGTCGGATCAACTCAGAAGCATATCCTTCGGATGACGATTTTTCGCGCTCGCTATAGGCCCGACTATACTTCAAAGTAATGCTTTTTTTAGCACGTTCCAATTCACCCTCGGTAAAGCCAAAACGTTTTACACGTTCCAACTCTTCGAGCACAGCTTTTAATCCTTTTTCCACCCCATTCTCGCGAACCCTAAACGAAACTGTAAAAGCATCTTTGGTCCGGGCAATAGCCTGAACAGAAGATTTGGCAAAAACAAATGGAGGTTCGGCCGAACGCGACAACTCTCCGAAACGCTGATTGAGTATAAAGTAATACAACTGCTCTTTGATAAAATCGCGGTAATCATTTAATGTTACATCATCCTTATGAGCTGTTTTAGTGTAAATCTGTACCTGTGTTTGCGTTGCTTCTTTGTCGGTATTAATGCTGAATAAGGTGGAAGCATGATCGGGAACTTCGGGGATAACACGCACCCGCTCTTTTGCCTGATTGGTAATAGCACTGAAATGATCTTTTATTTTTTGTTCATATTGATCTACATCCACATCGCCAACCACAATCACCGCCATCAGATCCGGACGATACCAGTCTTTATAAAAACGAAGAATTGACTCCGGCTTGAAACCCCGGATTACTTCCTCTTTTCCAATAGGTAACCGTTTTGCATATTGCGAATTATTAAACACTACAGGAAAATATCTATCCTGCAAGCGTTGATTAGCTCCACGTCCTATGCGCCATTCTTCGGTGATCACTCCACGTTCACTTTCTATTTCCTTCGGATCAAAGGTAATGTTGTGTGCCCAATCTTCGAGTACCAACAATGCCTTATCTACCACTTCACTTTTATCAGTTGGCACCAACAGGCGATATACAGTTTCGTCGAAACTGGTGTAAGCATTCAGGTGTGTTCCAAACTTAATACCTACTGATTGCAAATAACTTATTAATTCGTTTTTTTCAAAGTGCTTGGTACCATTAAATGCCATGTGCTCGGTAAAATGCGCCAAACCACGCTGATCTTCATCTTCCAGAATGGAACCGGCATTAACCACCAACCGCAGCTCCACCCGATCTTTGGGTAAAGCATTTTTACGAATATAATAAGTCAACCCATTGGGCAGTTTTCCTATTCTTATATCCTTGTCAACAGGCAGTTTATCCGCCAGGTTATACTCTTGTGCTATGGCCGAAAGCGACAACCCGAAGCACAATACAAATATTGATTTGATTAGTTTCATGTAGCTGTTTATTTAGTCTTCACAATGCTGTATTCATTGGTATCATTGATAGTATAAAAAGACAAGTAACTGTTTTTGCCTGCTGCTATTTGTTTGTTCAGTTTGTCTTTCAATGCCTGAACACGTTGCAGTGGAGTGGCAGCTGTATTCTCACCATTAGCTTTAGCATCGGAAGTACAATGTCCGGCAGCCTTTTTTGCCTTCTCGGCTGCAATGGCAGCTGCTTCCTGTTTATTCAGATCTTCGAGTGTCAAACGTCGTTCAGCTACAACTCCGGTTGCAATTACCTCGTTACCCAATGCATCCTCATTAAATTTATCAATTTTACTTCCTGCATTAAACCGGAAAGTCTTTTTTCCATCAGCAGTTTCGAGAAACAACTTGCGTCCTGTTTGCTCACAAATATGCAGTGCCGTCCCTTTTACTGCCACCGTTTGCCCAACCAGTGCAGGAGCATTCTCTATTATTTCGTCTACCGAATATACTTTAGAAGCAGCGTTTTGAGCCTGCACCTTGTTTAGCTGAAAAAAAGTTGTAGCTACCAACACTACTAGCAATACATTCAATTGTCTTTTCATCTTTCTGTCTTTTTTATGGGTTTATTTTATTGTAAGTTCATTCAGTATATAATTTGACTGCGCAAACTTGTCGATTATAAATAATACATAGCGGATATCCACATTTACGGCCCTGTTCTTTTCCGGTTCGTAAATAATGCTGCCTGCCAGCGATTCAAAATTTCCATCGAAAGCCAGTCCGGTCAGTTCTCCTTTTCCATTAATCACCGGACTGCCCGAATTTCCACCGGTAATGTCGGTACTGGTTAAGAAACAGGTGAACAACTGCCCCTTTTCGCCATACCGTCCGAAGTCATTGGCATAGTACAACTGCTTAAGACGTGGCCATACTTTAAATTCAAAATTCGTGGAGTCTTCTTTTTCAATCACGCCGCGCAGCGTTGTCTGGCTTTTGTAAATCAAACCATCGCGCGCTGTAGCACCCCCAACTTTTCCATACGTCAGTCGCATAGAAAAATTTGCATCCGGATATTTCAGTTGCCCTGCCTCTTGCTCTCTCACACCTGCTTTGTAAAGCTGAGTTTCCTTGCGTATATCGGCACTCAAATCGGCAGTCAGTCGCTTCAGTTCAATAAGTTTATCGTAAATAGTTATACCATATTTATAAAGAGGATCTTCCTTGATAGACAAATCCGGTTTGCGTAAAAAATTATCAACGCCTTCACTTGTGGTAAATACCGACCTGGCATACAAATCGTCCACATACTTGTCAATATTTCCCGCATACTTTGAGTCAATATCTGCATAGAAGTCGGGTAGATACTCTTTTTTGACTTCTTTTTTCACCAACTTAATCATGGTCCGCACTATTTTTTTATCGGTAGCCACATCATAGTCTTTCGAAAACGAGCGATACCACTGTCGGTAGGTATCCACCGCTTTATTTAATTGTTTGGAATCATTTTTAGTCAGCTGTTCCACAATATTCCGGGTGCGAATACCAAACAAGCTGGCATCATTGAACATAGCTCCTGTAATAAGGGCATGAGCATATTTCGGATTTCGTTGCAGAGCATAATTTTGCCGAAGAGTTTCCAGTACTTTGCCGTATTTCTTTATCCGTGCCGAGTCACTGTTAACCCAGGCCTGAAAACCGGCTTCCTGTTTCTGCTTGTTTGCCAGTGCAGGACTTAGGTTTACCAGTTTCAATGTTCCCAATGCCAGTTTGTAACTATTACCGGCCGAAAAGTTTTTGTTGGAATATTTCAGTCTGACACTTTCATCGTTGTCCATCTCTCTTTTCAGCACTTCTATGTATTTACCTTTGGTAATCACCGTTGCCCGGTTTTTCACCTCCTGCTCTTCCTGTAAGTCGTAAGAGTTTATATAACGTTGCGTCATAAAAGGAAACCCAATTGTCAGGGCAAAGTCGTTATCATGTATACCCGAGAGCGAAACGGGAAGAAATGTTTTGGGCACATAGGGTTTATTGTCGGCCGAATAAGCTGCCGGTAAATTATCTTTTCCGGCATACACCCTGAAAACCGAGAAATCGGCCGACTGACGGGGCCATTCGAAGTTATCGGTTTCGCCACCAAAATTTCCGACGCTTTCGGGAGGTACTCCTACCAGACGAACATCATTGAAAATCTGATAAACCGCCACAAAGTACTGACCGGTGCTATATCCATCCAGACTTGCCGTATAACTTTTGAGCGTATCCGTATACTGTTTTTCCAGTTCGGCCTGCACTTTTCGGATTGATTTTGTTTTCAATAAATCTGTTGCCCGTTCGGTAACATCCACTGTGCTGATCAAAAATCTTACCGTCAATCCTTTGATCGGAATCTCTGTTTTTCTTGAGCTTGCCCAAAAACCATCACGAATATAATTGTGGGTTTCGGTGCTTACCTGTTGCACACGGTCTCTGCCACAATGGTGATTGGTAAATAGTAATCCATTGGCTGAAACCAGTTCAGCTGTGCATCCGTTGTCGAAAATCATTACAGCGTCTTTCAGACTTGGTTGGTTCTCGCTGTAAATCTGCTCGGCGGATAGTTGCAACCCTATATCTTTCATTTTTTGCACTAAGGTTGAATTCAGCCTAGAAATAGTCCACATTCCTTCATCGGCCTTTACCGCTGTGTAACAAACCAACACAAGAAGAGATAAGATGATTCTTTTTAAATAGCTCATTATATACTGTATTATTTAGTACTAAAAATTTAAATTAATATGAAAGTCCGTAGAAAAAGCCTGCTTGTCCTTGCTTGTTTGCAAACCGGCTTCAGCCGACACATTGGCCCAAACTGCTGCCGATACACGAAAACGAATCCGGGCGTTTAGCTGATAAAATGCCACATCCGACTTCAGAAACGTATAATCGGGCACAATCAGCTGAGAACTTATCAGATTATTCTCATTCTGCAAAAGCGATGATGACAAATTCTTTTTATATCCGGCTTTCAGGCTGCCCACCACCGTATATTTCTTCAACGGACAGTTAACTCCTAGTGTAGCACTCCCCACAGCATCTTGCACAAACTGATGGTAATCGGGCGAGTAATAATATTGCCGGGCATCCTGCCAACCGCCATCCACCTGCTCCCACACCGAGAACCGCGACAAATCTTTATCGGCAAGCAATGCCGAAAATTGAACATTATGGGTCAAATCTTTATAACGATCGCTTTGGGTAGCATACTTCCACACCACAGAAGTTGTATTCACAATCACCGGAGTGTATTGCGTTTCGTTGCCGACAGACTGATGAAACGAATAAATTGCTTTCATAAACAGATTTTGTCCAAGCAGTTGTCGCTCGTGCGTTAGCTGTGCCCGAACATCGCTATGAGTTAGCCGGTAAGGAGTACGTCTATCCGACTCATCAACCGTAACTATGGCTCTTTTCAATGCGACCAACGCTCCGGTCGACTGTTCACCTTCGCTTTTATCAATATGAAAACCGGTGCTATACAAATTGGCTTTGTAGATGCGCGAAAAATTATCATCGAGTTTCGAAAACTGTCGGTTATAAATACCGAATCCCTGCATAAGATAGAAATAAGCTTTCCGGTCGGCTTTTTCTATTTCTATATCCACATTCTGTCGATACCGGACATACTCCCCAAACCAACCGTAACGCCAGTTGCCGCGAAAGTAAGTCACCCCGGGGTTTATGCGAATAACCGAAACCGTATTACGCGGACGCGGATCAACTTGTCTGTACGAAACACTACCCTGATAAGTTCCACGTATGCCCCACTCCGTAGAACGAAGGCGAACAGAAGCTCCGCCACTCAAAAAATAAGATTCCCGTTTATAGTTTCCACCAATAGAGTCGGCCACCACATAAGGCGACAGCAAGCTGTAATCTTCCACATCGCGCCATCCTACATTATTCTTTGTATCATTCAGAAAATAAGCTTTTCCGAAAAAGCGGTAAGCCGAGTCTGCCTGAAAGCTTTCCGAATATAAGCGCAGAGCCGAAGCACCATCCCCCTCCTGTACCAAATGCATCCCTTTGTCGGCATGTGAAGTCAAATAGGAGCCGCCCACCTCGCTAAACTGTCTAACCGGAACAGCAAAAGTAGCGGCAGGATTATAATCAAAATAATTGGAAAAATTTCTCCACGGCGATTCCCACACCGCAGCCTGTGTAGCTACAGCATCTTCTTCGCCGGCATACAAAGCGATAGAAAAAAACGATACTATGAATATGAAAATATACTTCACTCAATGATGATTTTAGACAAAAATATTTTTTAAACGATGATCCTCTATTTCAC
>DAIQOQ010000127.1:0-7787 GCA_036787795.1 Paludibacter sp.
TCACCTTTAAGCTGGTACGTGCAGCCAAAGTGTGGTTTACCGTACACAACAATACCGGCATAGCTCTCTGTCAAACCGCTGCTCAGAATCTGGGCGAAGGCAATCATGACACCACTGTACGCATGGGTGGTTTGGTGCCGGGTGTATACTCACTGTATGTGCATGTGGATGATATGGTGATGAGGGTGAGTGTGGTGAAAAAGTAGGAATGCGAATTATGTGAATTAAAACAAATTACACGGATAGGAGAAATTCTCAATAAAATATCTCCGAAAATAATATAGAACTAAAAAAACAAATCGAAAATATGAAAAAAGTATCAACTTTATTAATTGTACTCCTATTTTGTAGAGTGTTATTAAGCCAATCCTATACAAATGATCTTTTAAAAATACCTGATTATATACCAAAATCACCGGAAGTAACTGCCTTTGCAAAATATGGCGATATCCCCGTGAGTGAATATACGGGGACTGCTAATATTTCTATTCCTATTTATATTGTTAAATCTGGAGGACTGAGTTTACCAATAAATTTAAGTTATCACCCTTCGGGAATACAGGTTAGTCAGGAAGCAACCTGGGTAGGACTGGGATGGAACCTGATTGCTGGGGGAGCGATTATCTATGCACCTGTTGGAGGGAATGACCAGATAAATACCTTGAATTTATCATGGACTGATAGAAATAAATTGTTAACCTATCTTAAAAATACCGGGAATGCTAATAGTCTGGGAGCAGATGATCCAATGCTGGGATGGTCAGGTTTGCCTGTACCCACAATTCCTGCTGGTGGATACCAAATAAGTGAACAAGCACTCTTAAAAGGCACATTGGGCCAAGGAGAGCCTGACATTTACAATGTGATTTTTTTGAATTATTCTTTTAAATTTTTTATACATCCTAAAGATGGTACACCTGTCTTTGTTGGGAAGAATAATAATAAATGTTCAATTAAAACCATAAGCAATAATTATAATCACTTGTCGGGGTTTATCATCACGGGAGAAGATGGCATTAAATATTATTTTAAAGATATTGAATGGAGCAATATTGGTGGTAATTATGTTGCTAATCAATGGAATTTGTCGAGGGTAGAGAGCCTTGATGGTCATTATATAAATTTAAATTATCATAATAGTGGTTCAATAAAACAGATTCCTACATTGAGTGAAAGATATGGAGTTGATTTTCCACAAGCGGTTCATTCTCAAAACGGCAAAAAGCGACAACTAAATGCTGTTGGTAGTGAAATAAATAATTTATACCTGACTTCGATTGAAACAAATAGTGAAATAGTCTCATTTTGTACAGATAGTAGTCGTGTCGATTTGTCAGGCAAGTCTAAAAGATTAATTGCTATCAAGGTAATCGATAAAATCGGCAATATTGAAATTATGCGAGATTCACTTAAATATGATTATTTTGTTGGATGTAATGTAGGAGGAGACTACACTAAAGATGATAACTTTAATTCAGCTAACACTGCAGATGATATCCTTCGGAAACGGCTCAAACTTACTAAATTGATACGTTACGATGCCTATTCAACCCAAGGAGAAAAATACAATTTTACGTACAATGAATCCGTGCAATTACCATTGAAAACCTCCTTTGCAAGGGATTATTGGGGTTATTACAATGGACAGGAGAATAGCAGTACACTTATGCCTAACAGTGCTCAACATACATTAATACCCAATGCCCTAGATTTATATGAGAATGGGTATATGAATTTTGATAACTATGATCCAATACCGGATGAGTGGAAGTCAATGCAGGGAGGAGCAAATCGTGGAGCTAGTACGGTTAATAGTATAGGCTGGATGCTTAAATCCATACAATATCCAACAGGTGGCAGTACCAAATTTGAATTTGAACCGCATACTTTCAGCAATCAAACATATATTTCGGCCGAAGATAGAAATAATTTATATAAAAACACTAATGTAAATATTAGCAGTTATATTTCCACAGGTGGAGGAGTAAGGCTGAAAACTATTACCAACTACGATGCTAATAACAATGCTGTTCTTACTAAAAAATTCATATACAAAGGTGGTTTAATGCTTACTCCAATTAAGTTCATAGATACTAAAAGAGTAAGAGGAGGAATCACATTAGTTTCTTCTGGCTGGAATACTCTCAGTTTTGAAGATAAAATAACTAAAATCCTTTCTAGCGACAATTTTAATCCTCCCGCAAGCGCAGGATCCGGAATTAGCATTGGTTATGATCAAGTTGAAATTGCAACTGTTTCAGGCAATAATACGAATGGTAAGGAAATAATCTATTTCAAAAATAAACCCGCTAATAATTTAGCTAGTCAGTCTAACTTTACTCTATATGATAATTGCTTTACAAATGGTGATGTTATAAAGCAAATATACTTAAATGCATCAAATGACACTATACATACCGAAGAAAATAAATATAACCAGCTCGAAACGTATAATGAATTTATAAACTATAAGACGTTTGATATTTTTGTTGGACCTGAAGATTCGAGATTTTTCTTTTATCCTCGTTTCTTTATATTAGCATATAGCAATACATCCCTTTGGAGCTTCCTGCAAAGCAAGATAACCACCGATTATTTTAATGGATCCAAGATAATTAAGTCAACCAACTACTTATATAATCCAAATAATTATCAAATAAAAGAAATAGACGAAATGCAAAGTGATGGACATCAGAAAAGAACTGTGTTGCAATATCCTCATGATTTTCCTAGTACGTCACCTTGCGATACAATGATAGCACGAAATATCATCAGTCCGGTTATTATGAACTCGGCCTATAAAGATGGAACTTTTTTGGAAAGTATTAAAACAAATTATTCATATGTAACGCCGGGAGGAGTTATTAAACCCTCGTCGATTGTGAGCCAAATAGGAAATTATATTCCAAAAATCAGACTTCAATATGCTCAATACGATTTTGTGAGCTACAACCCAGTATATCTAATTCAGAACGAAGCCATAAATATGGTTTATCTTTGGAGTTATAACAATACCTATCCTGTAGCCAAAATTGAAGGTCTTGCATATAGTGATGTAGTGACTGCATTAACACAAAACTTTATATATAATCTGTCTGTAACTGCTATTCCTACTATAGATCAACTCAATACGATCCGAACTCAATTAACCACTAAAACGGCATTAGTTACTACTTTTACCTACAAGCCATTAGTGGGAACTGTTACTGCTACCGACCCACGGGGAGTAACTACTAATTATACCTACGATACTTTCAACCGTTTGTACCTGATACGCAACGATGATCAAAATGTACTTGCACAATATCGGTATGGTTACCAAAATACCCCTGATAACGGGTTGGGAGGCTATGTAGCACCTATGGGCACTATTGCTACCGGGGCATCCAGCTACTCCCTTAATAGCGTGTATACGGCTACATTCAATATAGCTGCAGGTTCGGGGAGTTATACTTACAGTTGGTCACTGTTGAATAGTTCGGGAACAGTTTTACAAACCGGGACATCCAGTTCATTTAATTATACTTGTTCACAAGCAGGAATAATAACGTTAAAATGCGTGATCGTCGATACCCAGTCTGGATTGTCTTCTACCTATACAGTTCCGATAATTGTTAATCCGCAGACCGGATACTTTGTTATGAAAAACGGTTATTTAAATACTGCAAGCAATCTGGTGAATTATGGAAATTATGTATCATTTTATTTAGTCTTTTTTTCATGTTATAGTTCCATTTCAAATTATCAAACAACTTTAATTGCTAATATTTCTGCTAATTGTAGATCAACCTCTTACAAGTCTTTTACTTATTCTTCAGGTGGCAGAATATGGAGTGTTTCTGTCAGTACTAACGGAGATGTAAGTGTAACGCTGGTCGGCGGTCCGGTGCTTCCAGCTTCTACCTCTGCGAGCCTTGGAACATTAACTTATTAACAAGAATCAGTAACTGTTGCTGTTTAAAATTAACTATTAATAATTATTCACATGTCAAAAATATATTTTCTTTTAGCCGTGACGCTACTTTCATACGGTGAGATGGTAGTACAAAATAATTCCAACGGTCTTGGCATCGCATTGGCGTTGCCAACAACTGACAGCAGTTACTTAGCAGTAAATAAAAATGCGGGATGGTAGCAATATACTTCTTACCTGACACTGATCAATACCGACAGTATGATATGATAGAGGTTATATTACAACACGCCAGAGCTATCAATTTGAACCCGTAGCACCTGATCGGATATATAAAACTAACAAACCTGTTGCTCGGAATCGAACAAACAGTATATTCCTATTTAATAAAAAGTCAGTATCAATTGCGGATTAAACCGAATGGATCGTGTTACCTCCGAATAGCTATCGGTTCATTTCCAGATACAACCCGGTGATAATTTTCGTCAGGGCGATGTATAGATCGTGATAAGTGAATCAGCCTATAATTGTCAGTCTTTATAAACCAAATAGCTTTCATACTTTATAAATCATTACTTAACAAAATATATAAACTGTTATATTATGAAATTACTTTATTCATTTATTTTATTTCTGGGAGTTCCGCTGTGGCTTTCTGCGCAATCCAGCACCCAAAACTATATAGCAAGTACAGTGCCATATCAGGCAATAAATTCACCTAAAAGTGCCATCTCATCCTCGGTGTTTACAGATGCCAATTCCAACTCCACTATACAATATTTTGATGGGTTGGGGCGTCCTTTACAAACCGTACAACGTGTCATTACTTCATCGGATGCCGATCTGGTAAGCGGTATTGAATACGACAGCTTTGGACGGGACTATCGGCATTGGTTGCCGGGGGCAGTATCCGGCAACGGTGGAGCTTATGTTACGGACTTCGGAACACCGGCTTCAAAAACAAACGGTGGTGATGCAAAACCCTACACAGAAACAATTCTGGAAAGCTCACCGCTGAATCGCCCGTTGGGACAGCATCAACCTGGTGCAGACTGGTATGCGCATCCTACCGGAATAGACTACCAGACCAACGATGGTTCCATTCTGTATTTCTATGTTAGCAGTAATCAATTGACCAAAGGATCAAATTATACTGCATGTACGCTGTATGTAACCAAGGCAACGGACGAGGACGGCAAGGTGGGTTACGAGTTTAAGGATAAACAGGGGCGGGTGATACTGAAACGCCAAATCCTCGACGGCAATAATGTGGACACGTATTATGTATATAACGATCTGAACCAACTATGTTACGTACTGCCCCCCAAAGCTGTGGACGAGCTGACATCCGACCTGGGTGATGGAAATGCCATTATCAAGCAGTACTGCTACCTGTATCAATATGACCCGAGGGGAAATTGCATATACAAACGTCTGCCGGGATGCGAGCCTATCCTTATGGTGTATGACCGCGCTGAGCGGCTGATACTGAGTCAGGATGGTAACCAATGGACGAAATCGCCGGTACAGTGGACGGTAACCAAGTACGACCAGTTGGGGAGGGTTATATTTACCGGACTGACTAGCAGTATAACAGCAAGCCAAATAGATTTGATAAGCGCTTACCAAAACGACCTGATAGTAGAAACATTCAGCAACGGAGCTTATACCAACAATAAGTTCTCGGATGCCACCCCGTTGACAATAAACTACTACGACACCTACAGCTTTATATCCAATAGTGCGCTTAACTACGACAGCAGCCTGGAACAAAACGGCTATACAGCCCAGCACTCTACCGCTAAAGGCTTACTGACTGGCACACAGGTATATCATCTGGATAACACTGGTTTGTCCGAAACTACAGCTATGTATTACGACAAGTATGGACGGGTGGTACAGAGTAGGGCTACCAATCATCTGGGTGGGTACGACTTAGTGTATAACCAGCTGGACTTTACAGGTAAACCTACCCGCACCTACAAAACCCACGGCATAAACGGGACTTCGCCAAGCATCACCGAGCTATATACTTACGTTTACGATAAAGCGCAACGAATGCTTACCACCACGTACAGCCTGAACAGCGGAAGTCCGGTAACCTTGGTAGCGAATACCTATGATGAATTGGGAAGGCTTATCTCCAAAAAACGTCATACCAATGCCGATAGTGGAACCTATGCGTATAACGTTCGCAGTTGGCCAACAAATATTACCAGCGGATCATTTCAGGAAAACCTGTATTACAATACTAATTTACCCTCAGGTGCA
Source organism: Paludibacter sp. (assembly GCA_036787795.1). Classification (GTDB taxonomy): domain Bacteria; phylum Bacteroidota; class Bacteroidia; order Bacteroidales; family Paludibacteraceae; genus Paludibacter. Next base: position 6,185 of record DAIQOQ010000127.1, read on the forward strand.
ACAGCCAATTACAATGGCAATATAGCTTACAGTACCTGGACATACAATGGCGTGAATAAAGGATATGCATACGTATATGATGACCTGAACCGGCTAACATCAGCTAATTTTAAGCAGGGAAGTTCAAGTCAGAATAACGATAGTTTCAATGAGAGTTTTACCTATGACAAAATGGGAAATATTCGGACCTTGCAGCGTAAAAAGGACAATGTGCTTATTGATGATCTAGCATTACATTATAAAAATGGAGAAAAAAGCAATCAACTGGATTGGATTGATGATGCTCGTGCATCTCAGAATCTGTATAATGTAAAAGAGTATCAGAACAAGTCAACAGCAACTTCTAATGAATTTGCCTACGACTCCAACGGTAATATGACAAAAGATTTAGACCGTGATATAGTTACCATCCAATATAATATATTAAATTTGCCTGATGTAATTCAGTTTAAGAATGGTAATCTGATAAAAAATACTTACGATGCCAACGGGCAGAAGTTGAAGAGTACCTATTCTACGCGGTTAACAGCGCTTTCGGTTCCACTTTCCGATGGGCAAATACTTGATCCCGTATATTCGCCAACCAACTATGATTTTTCGGGAACTGCTTACATGGGGAATGCCGAGTACACCATTTCGAAACAATTTGTCGACCGATATGGCGGATATTATACTGATATATACACTTTCAGCAAGCTGTATAATCCCGAAGGGTACACTACCGGTTCAATAATACCCGATGTAAATAATTACCGCAACGGAATTCAATATAATTATTTCCGCAAAGACCATCTGGGCAATAACCGTGAAGTTTGGCAAGCAGCGTATGATTATTACTCAGGTTCCCAGCCGGCTTCCACCTTGCAATGTACGCAGTATTATCCATCGGGATTACCTTGGACTTCCGTGTCAAGCGACAATGCCAGCTTGCAAAGTCGTAAATACAACGGCAAGGAGTTTGTAGAAATGCATGGATATGACACCTATGATTATGTGGCAAGAGGAATGTATCCAGCAATTGGTAGATTTATGTGTGTAGATCCGCTGGCGGAGAAGTATTACTCTATTTCGCCATATGCGTATTGTGCGGGGAATCCAGTGAATGCATTTGATCCAAATGGAAAGGAAATCACATTTTGTAAGCGAGTTAATGAAGATGGTGGCACTGTGATAGAAATGAATGTTACCGGAAAATTGATTAATGAATCAAGTACACCTTACACGAAAGAAGAAATGGCATCTTTTTCTCAACGATTAGGAGACGCAGTAAAGAATTCTTATGGTATTTGTGAAGAAGGTTTCGAGGTGAATGTTACGACAAACATTACATCAGTATCAGCAGATAATCCACTCGATGCAACTGATCATGCTTTTAGATTAGAAGATCCAGGAAACATTCCAGATCCAGGGAGCTCAGGGAACTGTTCACCTAGTAATTATGTCGGATTGTCACCATTAGGTCAAAACGTAGTTTATTTATCTACAGAAGTTTTGGCTGGACAACCAGCTACAGTGGGACAAAATGCTGGAACTGGCAAGACTTCTACCGGAGATGCAACCCTAGAGCGAACAGGAGCTCATGAACTTTTACATTCTGGAAATA
>DAIQOQ010000128.1:0-1364 GCA_036787795.1 Paludibacter sp.
ACTTCAATTTCTCGGCATACACCAGTTTATATCCGGGCAATAATTCGGGATGCAGAATGGCAATCACGTCCGAAAGCACCAAATCAGGGCGTGCCACAGCACTTTCCCAAAAATCATTGGCCGTGGAAGGCAACAGGCGTTTATTGAAATTGTAAACCTGCTTCAGTTGCACCGGGCGAAAGAGTGCATGTTTCGAATCGGCCTTCACCAGCTCATCCAGCGAATTAAAATTACAATTCAGCCACACGTCGGTTGTAGCGAAATTTTTCAACACCGTTTCCACATTCAACGGCAGACTTCCGGCCGTAGTATCATTGGCATAAAAGTAGCGGGTACCCGCATCGGCAAAGAGTTTGCCCATAAAATTACGTCCCGACGGCATATACCACGTTCCGCGGAAATTCGATCCGGCCATAATGTTCGGTTTTACCTTCACTCCTGCCGCTTTTGCTTTTATCTCGTTGTATCGCTTATCCACATCGGCAAAAATGCTGTCGGCCTGTTTCTCTTTATTATAAAATGCTGCCACAAATTTGATCCATTCCGCCCGTGCCAACAGTGAAGTCTCCATCCATTCGTTATTAAACAGTACAGGAATTCCGGCTTGCGAAACACGTTGCGCGTAAGGGTCGTTCTGGTTATAACCACTCATCATCACTGCTCCGGGTTTAAGCTGCAGGGTTTTCTCTACATTGATGGTAAAGGCATCGCCCAAGTCGGCAATCCGTCCTTCGGCAAAGCGTTTGTTGATTTCTTTATTGTAGATAATGCGTGGCGAACAAACGCCCACAACGGTTTGCACCTGCCCCAGCAAACTCAAAAACTCAAAATGAGTGACCGACGTGGCAACCAATGTGCGAAGCGGAACCTGCACCTTAGTGCCATCGGAAGGTGTTTGTGTTTTTACGGAAGCATCTTTCACCAGGTAGTAGCGGGCATACACCGTACCTTTCACCCACGGGCTGTATACAATCACTTCTTTATAGTCAGGAAAATACTTAATGGCAAATCCCTGCGCATAACTAAGTTTTAATGAGTCGGTGGTTTGCGCATCGGTTGTTTTGGCACTTTTGGGAGTACACGAAAACAAAAAGCAAAGGCAAAGTAGTGGAATAAGAGAAATCTTTTTCATCGGTTGTATATTTAAACGCAAAAACCGCAGAGCCGAATGGTCCGCGGTTATTGAATTATGAAAACTATGCGGTTTTATTTCTTGCCGCAAAGATAATAGGAAATTATGAACCGGAAATTGTAAACGCCGAATTATTTTAATGTCCGTTTTTGGTAGTATCCGAAGCACCGGCCGACGATTCGGGTTCATTTACAAACATCCAGAAAACAACCGAAGCGCTAACCAGCAATCC
>DAIQOQ010000128.1:1464-4307 GCA_036787795.1 Paludibacter sp.
ATTCGGGTTCATTTACAAACATCCAGAAAACAACCGAAGCGCTAACCAGCAATCCGCAAAATATATACAGCAACTGATGGTTACCAGTGGCTTTAATAACGTTGGCCACTCCGTTGCTCATCATCTGAGGCAATACCACTGCTAAATTAAACACACCCATATACAAACCCATCTTGGCCGGGTTCACGCGTTCGCTCATAATGGCAAACACAATGGAAATAACAGCCGACCAACCGATGCCCACGAGGAACATACCGATATAAAAGTCAATCTCTACTCGACTGAAATAGGCAATATAGAAATAGCCTATTACCGAAAAAATAAGCGCCCCGATGTAAGTCCTTACCCGACCAATGCGCTTGGCAATGGATTGTAATATCAAGGGGAAAATAGCCCCGATCAGGTTGAGGATAAAGAAGCCGAGCGAAACAATATTGCCCACCGACGAAGCCGGGGTTTGCGTTGCGCCCGTGAGTTTTTCGGCAAACCAGTTGGCGGTAATGCCTTTTAGTCCGATGTTGGGGAGAATCTGATTCTCGATGAAAAAGCCGGAAAGAATAAACATGCTCTGAAAAGCCACCCAGGTGAATGAGTGTGCAAGCATGATTTTTTGAAACTCATTGCGGTTCGACGGGTGTTTAATTCCCTGAACAATGATGATAATGCCAATGATAACCGAATAAAGTAGCGCGGCAATCAAAACCGGATTGTGCCACGCGCCCAACGCTTCGGGGAAAAAGTGGAAAAATAGACTGAAAATGCCAAACACCAAAAATCCATACAGCGGAAATATTTCCTGAAATATCTGCCAAACACCAAATTTCTCCTGATTTTCGGACAGAGCAGCTTCCTGTTCTTTTTTTTCCTGAATAAACAGAATGGGAAAAACAGCGGTGAGAAACACAATGCCTGCCGCGATGTACAGCAACATTTCATTTCCAAAAAGCATGGATAAAAAATAAGCAAATACGCCGAAAAAGCCCGAAATAATCTGCATCCACACATAACCGGCGGTGCGCACTTTCCCTTCGGGAGTCAGATCGGCAATAATGGAGCGAGCGGGGTTGAAAGTTACGTTGACCGATAAGTCGAGGAACAAAGCGATGACGGACGCGATGAGGATAATGTCCGAAATACCCGTGATATGCGAAATGCCCCGGATGTGAGGCAGCGTAAGGAAAGCAATGCTGCTGACCAGTCCACCAATAATGATAAACGGCCTGCGACGACCACCCATAAACCAGACATTATCGCTCAACAGGCCCACGATGACCTGACCAAAGATGCCCGCAATGGGTCCGGCCAACCAAACAAAGGCCACATCGTGAATGTCCAGATGATATTTATTGGAAAGTATCCAGCTCAGCGCGGCAATTTGAGTGGATAACGCAAAACCAACCGCCGTGGCAGGCAGCCCAAGCAATGCCAGGAAAGCATTGCTCATTTTCTTTTGAATGTTCAGCATAGTGTGTTAGATGTTAGAGTCGACAAACCGAAAGTTTATATCCGGTTTGTTTTTCGAAAATAAAATGCAATGATATTCATTTTCGGCGGAAAAGCAATACTAACTTAAAAGCTGAATAAAAAAAAGATACCGCAAACGTTTTCTAAAAATATATTTGACGTTATTAACTGCGTGTTATTTGCTACGCGATATGTATAGTTATAGCCTTTGTCGATATGTGTTTTGCGTTATCCGGCGATTATTTACACTGCTGATTGTAAGAATAACATCCAACATAGGGTGCCAACAAATGAAAAACGAATAGCATACCGTTAATAACATCGAAGACTAATAACGATTAGTAACGTGGAATGAATAACGCCGAAGGCAAATAACTTTACAGGCTCTTGCTTATTCCGTCAATATAGTTCAAAATCTCATCGCGCCCTACGCGTTTTTCGGACGAAGTGAGGAAAATTGGTGGCAGCTCTTCCCATTGTTCGGACAGTTTATCTTTATAGGTCTGCACGTTCGATTTTCCTTTGGCATGCGGCAGTTTATCCAGCTTGGTGAATACGATAGAAAACGGAACGCCGTTCTCGCCGAGCCATTCCATAAATTCCAAGTCGATTTTCTGGGGCTCGTGTCTGCAATCAATCAAAAGAAACAAACAAGTCAGTTGCTCGCGGTGCAGAATATAGCTTTCAATAATGTCCTGCAACTGGTCGCGCATCTTTTTGCCGGCAGTAGCATAACCATATCCGGGCAAATCGACCAAATGCCAGTTGTTATTGATCAAAAAATGATTTATCAACAGCGTTTTCCCTGGTCTCGACGAAGTCATAGCCAAATCCTTGCGGTTGCAAAGCATGTTGATCAACGACGACTTGCCCACATTGGAGCGTCCGATAAAAGCATATTCGGGCAATTTACTATCGGGGCATTTCAGATAATCAGTATTGCTGATTATAAATTCGGCAGATTTTATATCCATAATTTTTACTTCGTGTTATTACTTCGTGACAGTAGCCTTCGGCGTTATTTACTTCGTGATATGAGCCTTCGGCGTTATTTATTTTATACTAATTGTGTATGGTATTATTTACTTCGTGATATTAGTACGCAGCATTATTCATTGATAGTTAACTGTGGCATTATTTATTTCATCATACAAACACTGAGCCTCAATTGAGTCAATTATATCGTATTATTCTAATTCAAACAGAATAATATTCGCATAATTTCGGAATATTATTGAGTTCATTCAGTTCTAGTTTCAACGCCATGCAAATAACGATTAATAACGCGAACGAAGAGAGCAAATAACCCATTAACGTTGTTTCTTCAATTGGTCAACCGACACCATCCACATGCCTGCAAAGGTAATCAATCCGTTTAT
>DAIQOQ010000128.1:4407-7768 GCA_036787795.1 Paludibacter sp.
TCAATTGGTCAACCGACACCATCCACATGCCTGCAAAGGTAATCAATCCGTTTATCATCAGCAATTCGTAGCCCAGTGGGTACTTAAACAAGGTACTGGTGAGTAAATTCAGACCAAAACACAGGATGGGTGAAGCTACTGCCACATAAGGCACCAGCTTGTCGCGGACAGGTCGTTTGGTAAACAGCCCAAAGGCAAACATGCCCAACAAAGGTCCGTAGGTATAGGAGGCAATGGTATAAATGGCATCGATAATACTTTTGTTATTCACCGCTTTAAAAACAAGTATGATCAGCACAAACAACACCGACACACCGATGTGCGTAAAGCGACGTTTACGTTCGGCCACGCGGGGAGTATTGCGCTGAACACCCAGAATATCTACCGAAAAAGAGGTGGTGAGCGAAGCCAAAGCCGAATCGGAACTGGCAAAAGTGGCTGCAATGATGCCGATAACGAACAGAAAGGTGACTACCGGCCCCAGGTATTGCGTAGCAAACAAAGGCAAAATATCGTCGGACGAAGCAGGCAGGGCAATATTATTTTTGGCAGCCAGCATCAGCAGCATGGCGCCCAGTGTGAGGAACAACAAATTGAGCGGCACAAACGAAAAGCCGTACCAATACATGTTTTTCTTGGCGTCGCGCAGACTTTTGCAGGTGAGGTTTTTCTGCATCATGTCCTGGTCGAGCCCGGTCATGACGATGGCGATGAATATGCCGCTGAAAAACTGCTTGAAGAAGTTCTGTTTCGAGTGCCAGTCGTCGAATACAAACATGCGGGCATGTCCGCCGTTAATCAGTCGGGTGCTGAACTCGCTCAGGTTCATATCCAACTGTTTCGACACCTGAAAAACCAACAAAATGAGAGCCGAAATCAAACAAACCGTTTGCAAAGTATCGGTCCACACAATGGTTTTGATGCCACTTCGGTGCGTGTACAACCAAATGAGAAAAACCGCCACAGTGGCCGTCACCACAAAAGGCACATGCCACGAGTCGAAGATGATATATTGCAGAATAAGTATGACCAGATAAAGACGTACGCCCGACCCCACGGTGCGCGAGAGCAAAAAGAACGAAGCACCGGTTTTATAGGTATACGTTCCGAAGCGTTGCTCCAGATAAGTGTAAATACTGGTGAGGTTGAGCCGGTAATAGAGCGGAAGCAGCACGTTGGCAATAATCAGGTAGCCGAAAAAGAACCCGAAAACCATTTGCATATAGGTAAACTGCGTGCTACCCACCCAGCCCGGCACCGACACAAAGCTCACACCCGAGATGGACGAACCGAGCATGCCGATGGCCACCACCCACCAGGGCGATTTGCGGTTTCCGAGAAAGAATGCATCATTGTCGGTGCTCTTGCGCCCTACAATGTACGAAATAAGCCAGAGCGCCGAGAAGTAAACGACTATGATTAATAAAATGGAAATACCCGACATGAGCAGAATGCGCTAACAGAATGCGCTTATGATTAATGATTTGAGAGTACTTAGCCCACGGTTGTTTGTCATCACAATGAAGTTCCGCCGGGGCTAACCTGCCACAAAAATAGCTAAAAATGGCTGAAACAAAATGCAGCGGACAAAAATAGTTTTGAACCGGTTTTTTTTTCTATTTTTGCATTCGAATATAAAGAGCAGTGTTCTATTCCGTTTATTGACACCGATAGCTGTTCTCAGAAACTATTCACCGAAATGAGTCAACAACAATTTTCTTCTTCGCTGCTCGAAAATGCGGTCAATGAATTTGCTAAACTTCCCGGCATAGGGCGTAAAACGGCATTGCGACTGGTGTTGCATTTGCTTAAGCAGTCGGAATACGAAGTGGAGGTGTTTGGCAAAGCATTTATTCAGCTACGGAGCGAAATTCAGTATTGTACCGTTTGCCATAATATATCGGACACCGAAATTTGCCAGATTTGCAGTAATCCGTCGCGCGACCACGAGACGGTTTGCGTGGTGGAGAACATCAAAGATGTGATGTCCATCGAAAATACACAGCAGTTTCGCGGATTGTATCATGTGTTGGGCGGCATTATTTCGCCTATGGATGGTGTGGGACCCAAAGACCTGGAAATTGAGAGCCTGATAGAACGGGTGCAAACCGAAAATGTAAAAGAAGTGATTCTGGCACTTAGTACTACCATGGAAGGCGACACCACCAACTTCTACATTTTCCGCAAACTGGCTCCGCTGAACATAAAAATAACCACCATTGCCCGCGGCATTGCCATTGGCGACGAACTGGAATACGCCGACGAAGTTACGCTCGGCCGTTCGATATTAAACAGAGTAGAATTCACCAATTCATTTAAATAAAACATGGAAAAAATAGTAAAAAAAATCAACCTTGCTTACTCACTCATTTACACCGCAACTATATTGGCAACTATTATAGGCTACATGCTTACGTCGACCAGCGAATCGACCATACCCAGCCCCAAAAGTGAGCTGAGCATTTCGTTGTCTACCCTCGTTATTGCCTATATCCTCATTTCCATACCGGCTGCCTTGGCTATTTTTCACCGTAACACTAAAAAATGGGCAGCTATCGAAGATCGTTTTACCAAAATAAATAAATACGTTACTGGTGCCAAACTTCGTTTGCTCGTTGTAGGACTGGGATTAGTGATGAGTGTAGTGATTTTTTACATCTTGCGTACACCGTCTATGATTTTCTGTGCCGGCATCGCCGCTGTAGCTTTGCTGTTTTGCCGACCTTCGGAAAACAAAATCATTTCGGACCTAAAGCTGGATGAAGAGGAAGACAATATTAATGATTAATGGTTAGTGATTAATGATTAATGGCAAATCAACTACAATTGGCGGTTAGTGATTAATGATTAGTGATTAACGATCAATTATCAGTTACTTTCAGAATTCAGACTTAAAAACTTTCAACCATTCAAACTCTATTATGATTATTGCTGTAGACTTCGACGGAACTATTGTCACCCACGAATATCCGGCCATTGGAAAAGAAATTCCGTTTGCCATCGATACCCTTAAACGCTTACAAAAATTTCCCGACTATCAGTTGGTGTTGTGGACTGTTCGCGAAGGTCCGTTGCTCAACGAGGCGGTGGAATACTGTAAAGAAAGAGGGCTCGAATTTTATGCTGTCAATAAGAATTATCCCGAAGAAAAAAAAGACGGTATGGAGCCACGTAAACTAAAAGCCGAACTGTTTATCGACGACCGAAACCTTGGCGGACTGCCCGACTGGGGTATTATTTACCGCATGATTACCACCGGCAAACATTTTCAACCAATCAGCGACGAAATAGAACCCGAATATAAGCTACCCAAAAAGAAAGGTTTTTTGAAATCGTTGTTTGGGTAAATAATACATATAAA
>DAIQOQ010000342.1:0-2484 GCA_036787795.1 Paludibacter sp.
ACATTCCGGGCATTTGATCCTACCGAGATGGTGATATGTCCTTCCTGATGAATGGCCGGAGAAACAAAGTCGCACAGCAAGGGTGCATCGCACACGCTGGTAAGTATTCCCAGTTCTTCGGAGTCGGCTTTAATGCGGGCATTTAGCTCATGATCTCCGGTGCAGACATAGACCAGAAAAAATCCTTCCAAATCACCTTTCTCATATTCTTTTTGGATAAAGGTGAAAGGCAACTGTTTAATCTCGGGCGTGAACTCGGGAGCAATTACCGTTACCTGAGTCACAAAGCGAGCCATAATGCTCCCTTTGTGTGTTGCCACTTTTCCACCACCAATAAGCAGTATTTTCTTATTGGTTACATTGATGGAAATGGGCAGAAATTGTAAGTCTTCTCTATTCATAGGATGTTCAGTCATGAAAGTTCAAACCGGCTGTAGTGGCCTTGATATATTGTTTTCGGATAACAAAGTCTCCGAAATGCTCTTCTGCATTTTTTGTTTTGGCATAATCGGCCAGAATGGGTGTGAGTGCTTCCAGGATTTGTTCTTCCGAAAGCATTTCTTTGTACAACTTATTCAGTCGTTGACCTGTAAAACCGGCTCCCAGGTACAGGTTATACCGTCCGGGGGCTTTGCCTACCAACCCTATTTCGGAAAGGAACGGTCGTCCGCAACCGTTGGCACATCCTGTCATACGAATGGTGATGGGTGTTTCCAACAAACCGTTTGCTTCAAGAACTTTGTCGATCTTGTCTACCAGCGAGGGTAAATAACGCTCGGCTTCGGCAAAAGCCAGTCCACATAAAGGCAAAGCAGCACACGCAATGGAGTTACGGCGGAGTGCCGAAAGCTTATCGGAATCAATCACCTTGTATTTCTTCAGAATGGCTTCAATCTGAGGTTTCAGTGTTTCCGAAACCTGTGCAATGATTACATTCTGGTTTCCGGTCAGAATAAATGTTCCCTGATGTATCTTCGCTATTTCCCGGATAGCTGTTTTGGCTAAATAGCCGTTTTTGTCAACCAGCTTTCCTCCTTCCACAAAAACTCCATAATGCCAGAAACCGTCTTCGCCCTGCGACCAACCGTATTTATCGCCCAGCGTAGTGAAATTGTAAGCTTTTGCCGGTGCCAGTTTTATCCCTTTTATCCGTTCCAACTCAGAGCGAAAGAAATCCAGTCCAAGGCGATCGATGGTATATTTTAAACGAGCATTCTTCCGTTCGGAACGATTGCCGTGGTCACGTTGAAAAATAAGCACAGCCTCAGACACATCTACGATCTGTTCTTTGGGAAAATAACCAACCACATCGGCCACACGCGGATAAGTGGCATTATTGCCAAAGGTATAGGCCATCCCCCCTCCTACCGTGAGATTATAACCCGTCAGTTGTCCGTTTTCCACAATAGCAATAAATCCCAGGTCGTTGGATAAAACATCGGTATCATTCCGAGGCGGAATGGCAATGGCTGCTTTAAACTTACGGGGCAGATAGGTTTTTCCATACAACGGTTCTTCTTCCTTTTCGCCTCCCGCCACCAACTCACCGTCCAACCATATTTCATGGTAAGCAGCAGTCTGTGGAGTCAGATGAGCCGAAATACGTTTCGCGTCTTCAGCCACTTCGGCATGTACCGGCGACTCAAAGGGATTAGCCGAACACATTACATTGCGGTTTACATCTCCGCAGGCTGCAAGGGTATCGAGCAATGACTTATTTATTTCCTGAATGGTTTTCTTCAGATTTCGTTTAAACACTCCGTGAAACTGAAAAGCCTGCCGGGTGGTCAGCTTTATTGTTTTATCGGCATATCTGTCGGATAGTTCGTCCATATCCAACCATTGCTGCGGTGTGGTAACTCCGCCCGGCACCCGGATGCGGATAAGAAAACTGTAAAGCGGTTCGAGCTTCTGATGTTTTCGTTCATCATCGATATCGCGGTTTTGTTGCTGATAGGTTCCGTGGAATTTAATCAGCACCTGATCGTCGGCTTTTAATGCTCCGGTTAAGGGGTCGTTTAAACTCTCGGTTATTGTTCCGCGCAGATAATTGCTGTTCTCTTTTATTATTTCAAAAGGAGAAGGTGCATTGGCTTCGGCTTCCGGAGAAGAGTTCAGCTTACTATCGTTGTTTTTTATGTCTTTATTCATGCGTTTATTTCTTTATATATGACGTTTCTGTGAAAGATTTGGCTAACGCCGATTTTCAATTCTCACTGCGTTCGAAATGACAATCAATATTTTATGTTTGGGAGATGAGGTCGGTTGGCGGCTTCGCCGCCAACCGACCTCATCTCCTACAAATAGAATGTAATAATATGTCATTCTGAGCGAAGCGAAGAATCTACTAGTTTTTACCGAACAACAATGAATTATTTCATACTGATTCAGACTACTTCCGTTCCCTTTTAGCAAGTAGAAATCAATATACATCTAATTGTAATCGTTTATCTTTTTCTAAATTATCCACGTATTCCTGTGCAT
>DAIQOQ010000129.1:0-7725 GCA_036787795.1 Paludibacter sp.
TTTTTCTGGTCTGTTTTCACTCCATATTGACTGAATTCTACACTTACAGAGTTTATTAAATACTTAATTTTGTAACTTATAATTCCGATTACTAACGACATCTAAATTACCTGTTCAACAAATGAAGAAAGGAAGAATTCTTTTAAGAATCAAATCTGTTACATTTATCATTGCTGTTTGCTTTGCTATGAATACATTTGCTCAAAAGGCTCTGGTCAAAACTGCCATCGTTAATGGTTCGTCTTTGACCGATATACAAGGTAATAGTATTAATGCTCATGGAGGCGGAATGCTTAAGGTCGGAAAATATTATTATTGGATAGGCGAAAATCGAAAAAACGATGTTCTTGTTTCATGCTATCGTTCCACCGATTTGATTAATTGGGAATTTCGTGGCGATTTACTTACACGCAAGTCACATTCGGAACTAGATAAAGCCAATATTGAACGTCCTAAAGTTATATACAATACAAAAACAAAGCAGTTTGTGATGTGGATGCATTACGAATATGGTAAAGATTATAGTTATGCCCGTGCAGCAGTAGCCGTTTCGGATGATATAGAGAAACCTTTTAAGTACGTAAAGAGCTTTCGTCCGTTTAATAACATGTCGCGCGACTGTACGCTTTATCAGGATGACGATGGGACTGCTTATTTTCTGTCATCCGCACGAGAAAACTACGATATGATGTTGTATCGGTTGTCCGACGACTATCTGGATGCCCGGGAACAAATAGCAACGCTCTGGCCCGGAGGGCATCGTGAGGCTCCTGCTTTATTTAAACGGGACGAGTATTATTTTCTGATGACTTCAGGTTGTACCGGCTGGGCTCCCAACCAGGGTAAGTATGCATTTGCAAAATCAATCAGAGGGCCATGGTCTGATTTGAAGATGATTGGTAATTCTACCACTTTCGATTCTCAATCTACATTTATTCTGCCTATCAAAGGATCTAAGGCAAACAGTTTTCTTTATATCGGTGATCGTTGGGATGCAAAAGACTATTTTAACTCTACCTATATTTTCTTACCTTTGAAGTTCCAAAATGATACAACGATGGAGCTAAATTGGGTAGATAAGATCAGCCCCGATTTGAAGTTGGGTATCATGAAATGAAAGACAAATAATAATCCATAATTGACACACAAATGAACAAAAAACTAATTATTGGCAGTTTGTTGGCAGCTATGTTTTTACCGGCTATGGCCGAGAACAAGCTTGCTCCAAATGACTGGGAAAATCCGGCTGTTTTTCAGATTAACCGGGAACCGGCACGCGCCACTTTTCTACCTTTTGCTGATAAGCAATCAGCTATTGCTGATATTTATGAAAATTCTCCATGGTTCTGTTCGCTAAATGGGAACTGGAAGTTTCAGTGGTCACCTACTCCTGACCAACGTCCAAAGGACTTTTATAAAACAGATTTTAATGTGGTAAACTGGAAGGAAATTCAGGTACCATCCAACTGGGAGTTGAAAGGTTACGGAATACCTATTTATACTAATAGTACCTATCCGTTCCCTCGCAACCCACCTTATATTGATCACTCGGATAATCCGGTAGGGTCTTATCGGCGTTACATTGATTTGCCTGCAAGTTGGAACGGTCGTCGTGTATATCTTCATTTCGAAGGTGGTACATCGGCTATGTACATTTGGGTAAACGGACAAAAAGTGGGTTATTCCGAAAATACAAAAAGTCCCTGCGAGTTTGATATAACCAAATATGTAAAACCGGGTAAAAATCTGGTGGCTGTAGAAGCCTATCGTTGGAGTGATGGCTCGTACCTCGAAGATCAGGACTTTTGGCGTATTTCAGGTATAGACCGAAACGTTTATTTATATAGTACCCACCAGATACGTATTGCTGATTTCTTCGCTCATCCGGAGTTGGATGCTGCCTATAAAAACGGCACGTTGGCAGTGGATGTTACCTTAAGCAATTATAATAAATCGGCTAAGAGTGCTGAAGTTGAAGCTTCTCTGCTTGATGCTACCGGAAAAGAAATATACAATCAGACTCTGAAAATAAAAACTCCTGCCGATAGCAAGAAAGAAGCTACGCTGAGTAGTGTGGTTTCTTCTCCTGACTTGTGGAGCAGTGAAACACCCTATCTGTATACTTTGGTGTTGACTTTAAAAGATGAAAATGGGAAATTTATCGAAACGGTTTCAAGTAAAATAGGTTTCCGTAAAGTCGAACTTAAGAATGGGCAGTTGCTGGTAAATGGTAAACGTATTATGGTTCATGGAGTGAATATGCATGAACACAACCCTATTACCGGACATTATCAGGATCTTGCCACCATGATGAAGGATATCCGGATGATGAAACAGCATAATATCAATGCTGTGCGTTGTAGTCACTATCCTCAAAATACAGAATGGGTGAAACTTTGCGATAAATATGGTATTTATCTGGTTGATGAAGCAAACATTGAAAGTCATGGTATGGGTTATGGTAAAGAAAATATGGCTTTTGATCCAGCTTGGGATGGAGCACACATGGCCAGAACTGTAAGTTTGGTGGAACGTGATAAAAATTCACCTGCAGTTATTCTTTGGTCACTCGGCAATGAATGTAGTAATGGCGATGTGTTTTTTAAAACATATAAATGGATTAAGGAGCGTGATAAATCGCGTTTGGTACAGTTCGAGCAGGCTCATGAAAAAGAAAATACCGATGTGGTATGCCCCATGTATCCAAGCATCAGGTATATGAAAGAATATGCGGCTCGTGAAAACGTAAAACGTCCATTTATCATGTGCGAGTATGCTCATGCTATGGGGAATAGTTCGGGTAATTTTAAAGAGTACTGGGACATTATTCGTGGAAGTAAAAACATGCAGGGTGGTTTTATATGGGACTGGGTAGATCAGGGATTTGAAGTTACCGATGAAGCCGGACGTAAATACTGGGCTTATGGCGGTGATATGGGTAGTCAGAACTATACGAATGATGAAAACTTCGATCATAACGGATTAGTATTTCCAGATCGTATTCCGCATCCGGGCTTAATGGAAGTGAAGAGATTTTATCAGGATATATACTTTAAAGCCGAGCATCCCGAAACAGGTCTGATTACTGTAGCCAATGAATTTCATTATACCAATCTTCAGAACTACGAATTCAACTACGAAGTGTTGAAAAATGGTGAAGTAATTAAAACAGGTTCGTTTGATCTTGACCTGGCTCCTGAATCAGAAAAAGAAGTAAAACTGGCTTTGCCCGAGATGCCCGCTGCTGATGGAGTAGAGTATTTGTTGAATGTCTTTGCAACCACACGTGTAGGTACTGAAGTTATTCCACAAGGTCATGAGGTCGCTCGCGAACAGTTCAAACTGGGTGCAGGTAACTATTTCGTAAAACAGTCTGCTGCAGGAACTGTAAAACTAACAGATGAAAAGGATCGTTTTACCATGAATGCCGGAGGGGTAAGTGTTTCTATCAATAAATGGTCGGGACTTATGGATGGATATCAGTTTGCAGGCAAGTGGTATTTTAATCAAAAACCGACTCCTAACTTCTGGCGTGCTCCAACCGATAATGACTTCGGAAACGGGATGGAACATAAATGCAATATCTGGAGGGTAGCCGGAAGCAATACTTCGATTAAAAATATTGCAGCCAAAGAAGAAAATGGCAAGGTAATTGTTACAGCCGACCTGTATTTGAAAGATGTTGCTTCGAACTATCAGATCGTTTATACTATGAGTGGCGATGGTGAGTTGGCGGTAAATGTATCGTATAAAGCAGGAGCAAACGAATTACCCGAAATGCCTCGTTTTGGAATGATTATGTCGCTGGATAAAGAGTTTGAAAACTTCTCGTATTATGGACGTGGTCCGTGGGAAAATTATGCCGATCGTAACAATGCTTCTTTAATTGGTATTTACAGTAGCAAAGTTTCCGATCAATATGTACCTTACACCCGTCCGCAGGAAAACGGATATAAAACTGATCTTCGTTGGTTAACGCTGACGAACAATGATGGTAAAGGTATTCGGATTGAAGGGTTGCAACCAATTTGTGCCAGTGCATTGCAAAACTGGCCGGAGGATTTTGATCCGGGACTATCAAAAAAATACCGTCATACAAATGATATTACTCCTAATCGAGACGAAGTTATTTTATCAGTAGATCTTGCTCAGCGTGGTGTAGGTGGTGACAACAGTTGGGGTGCTTATCCGCACGAACAATATCTGTTGAAAGCAAAAGAATATAAGTATGGATTTTTGATAAAACCGGTAAGGTAGGTTTGTTAAAGAAAAGACGTGAATTTATAGAGGTATACAATCACGTTGTTTAGTGACGAAACGGTCGGGATAATCATTCCGGCCGTTTTTATCTCTACAAAGCAAGATATATAAAAGCTGTTACATATAGCCAGAGTAAGTGCTCAACGTTAAGGTTTTGTTTAAATCTTTTTTTCTTGAATTAAATCCAATTCCGTGTTCTTTTGGCACGATTAATGTTACTGTTTTAAAAACGAAAATAGTTGTTGAGTGAATTCGTAAATATTCAAAAAAGAATAGAACATTTTCTAATTGTTTTTGTTAATACAGTATAGATATTTGAGAATATAAGCAAAAAAAAGAAGAATGATTATGAAAACAAAAAACGAACTCAAGATATTCAGGAAGATGAGTATTGGATATCTAAAGAAAATGTATGGGAAAAGCATGTCTTATATTTTTGATAAGAATAGTTGGGTGTCAACGTCTGAAGAAACTTATGGAGAACCGAAACTTTTTCTGCACACAAGGAAATCGCTCAAACGCTTTGGAAATGAACTGAAAATTTTTAAAGCTCCTACAATTGTTGGTCTGAAAATAATCTATTATAAGAGTGTTACATTTCTTTTTGATAACAACTCTCCACAGCCTCAAACAGCTATGGCATCCGAGGATAATTATCTTTATCGTGATTTATCGAACCCTATAGATTCGCAAGAACAATCTGAAAAAGAATTGAAAATATTCAAGTATCCAAACATTGAATATTTAAAATCTTTATACTCCAATAGCATCGGACGTTTGTAAAATACGTCGGTCACTCTTGTCTTAACTGCTGAATTCAGGTTCTATTTTGGAACTTGAACCCAGCAGTTTGTGTTTTTAGACTGATCTTTCTCCTTCTCTTTTGTCTCTCTTTTTACAACTTTCTCTTTTTTCAATTTTCAATTACATCCAATTTTATTTCGGATCAATGGTTTCCAAACCATGTCGGAGCTCCACATATTTGTTTATTCCAAACGTTGACCTTCCTTTCCTTATTTGTGTCTGCTAAGATATCAAAAGCATGATTTTAATCCAATATACCACAAATATGGTATATAAAATGCCTAACCAATGGTATTTCACAACAGCTTGTCAATATCGATCTTTGTACCATGAATTTCAATTATTTAATGTCATGGCAAAAATAGCGACCAAAATAACCGATTTAATTGGCAATACGCCGTTACTTGAATTAACCCGTTTTGGAAAACAAAACAAGTTGAAGGCAACACTGATTGCTAAGCTTGAATATTTCAATCCCGGCAGGAGTGTAAAAGACAGAATTGGTCTGTCTTTGATAAACGATGCCGAAAGAAAAGGAATTTTGAAGCCTAACAGTATAATTATTGAACCGACGAGTGGAAATACGGGTATCGGGCTGGCTTTGGTTGCAGCTTCGAAAGGTTACCGGCTTATTCTTACTATGCCGGACAGCATGAGTCTTGAACGACGTAGCCTGCTTAAGGCACTGGGTGCTGAAATAGTACTTACTCCCGGTTTTGAAGGAATGGGTGGTGCTATACGAAAAGCGGAAATATTACAAAAAACAAATCCCCACTCATTTATTCCTCAGCAGTTTCTGAACCCGGCTAACCCGGAGATTCATCGTCAAACAACGGGAGAAGAAATCTGGCGCGATACCGATGGCAAAATTGATATTCTGATAGCAGGAGTGGGAACGGGTGGAACCATTAGCGGAACCGGAGAAACTTTAAAGAAATACAATCCGAACATAAAAATAATTGCCGTTGAACCTACTGATTCCCCTGTACTTTCGGGAGGAAAACCGGGACCGCACAAACTACAAGGCATTGGTGCCGGATTTGTTCCGGGTGTTTTTAACCGGGATGTTGTGGATGAAATTTTCAAAGTAGGTAATGAGGAAGCTTTTGCTACCGGTAGGGAATTGGCTCGTACCGAAGGGTTGCTTATCGGAATTTCGTCGGGGGCAGCTGCTTTTGCTGCTTTGCAAATAGCTAAACGTCCCGAAAATAAAGGTAAAACCATTGTTATTATACTTCCTGATACAGGTGAAAGATATCTTTCAACTCCTTTGTATCAATTTGAAGTGTGATACATACCGATATATTCACAATAAAAGAGATCAAACTACTAAATAGAAAGAACTAATCAAGATTAAAAGAACATGAGTAAAATATCAGTAAACGGAAAGGCACAGGAAGTGGAAGGCTCAATTTCAATTGCCGAATTGATAAAGCTAAACAATGTGGCTCAACCGAGTATGGTTTCCATACAACTAAACGGACAATTTGTGAATCGTGATGACTTTGAGACTACCACGGTATCTGACGGAGATGAATTGGATTTTCTGTATTTTATGGGAGGAGGGCAAGCAAACCCCTAACCCCTAAAGGGGAACTATGCGAGCTTATAAATAACAATTATTCAAAAAAAACTAATTTTATTCCCCTTTAGGGGTTAGGGGTCAACAATATGGACTTTACAGAAGAACAAATACAACGATATAGCCGACACATTTTGCTGCAGGACGTCGGTGTGGAAGGGCAGGAAAAGATAAGCAACGGTAAGGTGCTGATTGTGGGTGCAGGCGGACTGGGTGCGCCTATTGCCCTGTATCTGGCGGCTGCCGGAGTTGGTACAATTGGAATTATTGACGGTGATGTGGTGGATTTGAGTAATTTGCAACGGCAGGTTATCCATTTTACCCCCGATATAAATAAACCGAAGGTGATCTCGGCCAAAGAAAAAATTAATCTGATAAACCCGGATGTAAAGGTGGTTACTTATCATAAACTGTTGACAGCCGAAAACGCATTGGAAATTATCAATGACTATGATTTTATAGTGGATGGAACGGATAATTTCCCCGTAAAGTTTTTGATTAATGATGCTTGTGTGATTGCTAAGAAACCTTTCTCGCACGGAGGTATTCTTCGTTTTGATGGACAAACACTGACTTATGTTCCAGGTTCGGCTTGCTACAGATGTCTGTTTCATTCGCCACCACCGCCTAATGCGGTCCCAACTTGTTCGCAAGCCGGAGTGTTGGGTGCAATAGCGGGTATGTTGGGTACCATTCAGGCGGCGGAAGTATTGAAATACCTCACCGGAGTAGGTGATTTGCTGACAAACAGGTTGCTTACTTTCAATGCGAAAACGATGGAATTCAGAACCGTGCACACAAAACACAATGATAATTGCCCGGTTTGCGGAAGTAATCCTACAGTGACGGGACTGGTAGATTACGAACAAGCAGTTTGCGATATTGAAAGTCATAGAAAAAGCAAATAAGATGGACCCTAACCCCTAAAGGGGAATTATGCAAGTCTTATTTTATATTCCACTGGGAATAAGAAGATAAACTATAAATGACACTTTAATAAGTATTTATTATACATAACTAAGACAGTTCCCCTTTAGGGGTTAGGGGTAAATAATTAAAATCATGGCAACAACAGAAAT
>DAIQOQ010000343.1:0-2474 GCA_036787795.1 Paludibacter sp.
TCGGCTTCAACAATATCAACTCCCATGGCAGAGGCGGTATTATTCGGAGTATTATTAGTCCAGATTGTTGAGTTATAATAAATATGTGTAGCCAACATACCATGTCCGGGCAGATAGGTGTCCCATCCTTTATTTTGTCTGTTTTCGAGTAAGAAAAATTCTACCGGACTCGGATTTGTTCCACTCAGATTATGATTACCGGTTTGCGAAATCAGATAAGCTTTGTTACTGGTAGTAAGCGTGTCTAATGTTACAATCTTAGGCGATTTTAATTCCACAGGAGTTAACCAGTTAAGGTAAAAACGTTCGTAAGCAGAATAAGCGGGAGGTGTACGCCCTGAATTTAAATATGGACCGGAATCCATTATATCCCAATAAGATAATGTGTTATAAGAATAATCGTTATTAGTGTTATACATATCATCCAATCCAAGTACATGTCCAAATTCGTGACAAAAAGTTCCAACTCCACACATATTCGAGCCGGAGATCCCTCTTAATTCGGATGTACAGGCATAGTCAAATACAATTTTGCCATTAAATTTGGTTGAATAATCGGCCAAAGTCCAGCGGTGAGGCCATACAGTATTGGCCGGGGCACCTTCAGCTTCGTTATTCCCGGCATAATATATAAAAATATTGTCGACGAATCCATCGCCATCAGTATCGTACTGAGAAAAATCAACTCCGGCTGCAGAAGCTAATTTACAGGCATCAATGACCATTTGGCGGGGATTCTTGTCATCTCCCGATGAATCATTTCCGCCATAATAAGCCATAGCATTAGGCAGGGTATAAGGTCCTATTACATCAAACTCAGGGCTGAAGTTCCCCATGGAACTCGCCTTAAAGTAATCTTTAGCTGAACCCGTGCCACCATTAGCACTATAGCCTGACAGATTTAATAAATTGGTAAACGCAGTAGAAGGAGAGCTTGTTACAAAACTCTTATCACTAAAGTTGACTAATATAACCAACGATTTTGGGGTTCCTCCTAATGGATAAGTGCTTTTGACGGATGATCTGGTTGTTGTTGCTGCGGCTCGTTGCGCCCGTTGGATTGTGTTTTGTTTGGCAAAACTAATATTCGGAGTGAGCTGTTTTAAAAACTCGATTTCCGATGTAGTTCTATCTGCAATATCATTTGCTTTTACGTTTGTAGTGATCAGATTGCCACTGGCATCCTGCTGAGCATAGGTCAGAAAGCCGTTGGCATCATCAATCAAGGCATAACCATCGAGCGTGGTTTTGTATTTGAAATATTCATCTCCATGCAAGCGAATTGTTATTTCGGTTCCGTCGGGTTGAGTTATTTTAATCGGATACGGTGATGCGGGAATTGCATGTAAGTTGATTGAAGCAAATAATAACCCTGTTAGTAGTATAAACCATACCGATGCTCTTTTCATGTGGAAGTTTCTTTAGTTTTGCAAAGATAAGAAAAAAACGGATTTACAAATGAATATCAGTGTGTCACGAGTCAATATAAGTTATATTTCAATGTATTTTTAATTATTTTTTGAAAATAAAATAGACAGCCAGGATTAAAAATATAAATCCGACAGCATGATTCCAACGAAATGTTTCGTTTTTAAAGGCGATTAAAGAAAATATTGTGAATACAACTAAAGTAATAACTTCTTGTATTACCTTGAGCTGAAGTAACGAGAAAGGGCCGCCGTTTTCGTTGAAACCAATGCGATTGGCAGGTACCTGAAAGAAGTATTCGAAAAGAGCAATGCTCCAACTAATAAGAATGACTACTACGAGTGGCAGTGAATCAAACCATTTAAATTCGCGCATTTTGAGATGCCCATACCAGGCAAAGGTCATAAACACATTTGATACAATCAATAAACTTATAGTGATAAATCCTTTCATGAATTATAAATTAAAAAAATGGAAACGCAACGATAAAACCAATGCCAGTGAGTCTTTTCCTCCCGAAAGCCCGATGAGAATATGATCGTCGTTATCAATCAGACGGTAGTCGTTGATTGCTTTTTTGAATTTGTTTTGAATTGTTTGAAGCGTTTTTTTGTCAGTTTTACTGAGTTCATCCATGTCTGGCAAGTTTAAAGACTGCAAAAATACGATATTCGTCTTGATAAATCAGAGCGTTGGAGCTTGATTTTAGTTTTTTATTGGATTGTTATTATTTCAAATGTCTGTTTTGTTGACTATTAGAGTATAATGTTACGTACAGATGACAAAAAAACGATATTTTTTCTCTTCATATATTTGCATTTTCTGAAAAACGCACTATCTTTGCACCGCAATTGAAAAGTTGTATGTCGGTAAAGTGATATACAGACAAAAACATATTGCGAAAATAGCTCAGTTGGTAGAGCACGACCTTGCCCCAAAAGATCAGACTCGTTCCGACCTTGGTAAGGATTAAAAGAAAAAGAGTTTTCTGTCAGAACCAAAAACATATTGCGAAAATAGCTCAGTTGGTAGAGCACGACCTTGCC
>DAIQOQ010000344.1:0-2474 GCA_036787795.1 Paludibacter sp.
AAATCTCTTACTTTCCAACTTCATCCTCATCCAACCGTTTTAAGAACGGCAACGTACCGGTTTGCGAACGTAAATTGTAGCGGGCTATTTCGGAAATGGCACCTATCTTGATGGTGTATGCTTCACCCGGTAATTCGCGGAACGTATCTTCATCGGTGGTATCATCGCCCATGGCCAGGATGAAATCAAAACTCTGATTCTTTAATATCCTGCGTACTTCCGAACCTTTGTTGTGGTAAGGCGACTTTATTTCTATCACTTTATTTCCACGCATGATTTGTAAATTCTGTCTGGTGCAGGGAGCAATGAGTGCAACCAACAATTGCTGTTCTCGTATGGATGCCAACCAACCATCTACATTGCGGTAATGCCAAACCAAAGCCGTCTCTTTCACTTCCAGTTTCGAACGCGGTGTTTTATCAACAAATGACTGAATGATGTCCACAATTTCATTATCCCACGGTTGAGTTAACGGCAGGTTTTTATGCCAGGCTCCGTTTTCTTTGTAGGAGGCGCCATGTTCGGCAGCAAGGGTAATTGGCATTTCTCCAAACCATTTCTCAAGCGTTGCCTGATTTCTACCGCTACTAATCACCACCTTGTTTTTCTTGTTATCGGCCAGTTTCTCCAATATTCCCATTAATTCTTTTGTTGGAACTGCATCTTCAGGCCGACCTTTAAATCCGGCTAAGGTGCCATCGTAATCTAAAATAAATAATCTTTTTTTAGCAGTGCGATAATCCAGCTGAATTTTGAGGAACGTATCTTCGTCGAGCCGTTCTGTATTTAAATCATTGTTTTTTTGTTTTACAGCCTTCAATTCAGTTACAAAGTCGCCGGCCCATTTGTTTACGGTCTGTTTGGCAACAATTTTTTGCATAGCCTTTAATCTTTTTAGCTGTTCCTTTTCCGGCATTTCCAAAGCTTCCAGAATGGCACGTTCTATTTGTTCAATATCATTTGGGTTGACTATGATTGCGTCGGTCAGTTCAATGGCAGCTCCGGCCATTTCGCTAAGGATTAGTACTCCCGGATCTTCGCGTTTGGCTGCAATATATTCTTTCGCCACCAGATTCATCCCATCGCGGAGCGGAGTTACCAGTGCAATATCGGCAATGTGATACATGGCCACCAATTCTTCAAAATCAAAACTACGGTAGAAATAATACACTGGAGTCCAGTTAATGGTTGAATACATACCGTTAATAGACCCGATTAGCTCATCAATCTTTGTTTTTAAATCGGCATACCGATCTACTTTGTCACGCGAAGGAACAATGATCATAGCCATCGATACTTTTTCTTTGTACTCAGGATGTTTTTCCAGAAACAGTGCGAAACCTTTTAGCCGGTGTATAATTCCTTTGCTGTAATCCAACCGGTCCACCGACAGGATTAATTTATGAGGGCCAAAGCTGTTTTTCAGTTCCAATGCCTTTTGCTGCACTTGCGGAAGCATGGGTGTGTCGCAGTAGAGCGTGTAGTTAATGCCCATTGGGAAAGCATCTACAAAAGCAATTCGGTTATCGAGCGACACCTGATCCAGCTTAAACTGTAAGTCCAATACTCTTTCGCAGGCACTCACAAAGTGTCTCATATAATCGTAGGTGTGAAATCCAATCAAGTCGGCACCCAGTAAGCCTTGCAGTAGTTGGTCTCTTTCGGGCAATACCCTGAAAAGTTCGTACGAAGGGAAAGGTATATGATGAAAATATCCGATGCTGATTTCGGGAATAGCTTTTCGTAATAGTTGAGGGAGCAGCATTAACTGATAATCCTGTACCCACACTATGTCGCCCGGCTCAATAAAAGGGATGGCAGCCTGACAAAACATTTCGTTAACCTTTTTGTAGGTTTCCCAGTATTTGTTTTCGTATTCTACAAATGAATAAAAATAATGGCACAATGGCCAGAGTATATTGTTGCTGTATCCTTCGTAATAGTTTTGAATGTGTTCGGGAGTCAGGAATACGGGATGAAACTTGAATTCATCCAGATGCTTTGTAATTTTTTCTTGTTCTTCGCTTGTTTCGGCAAAAGCACCCGGCCATCCCACCCAGTGTTTTTCCACATCCATTTCCAGCGAATCAAGTCCTGTCGTCAATCCACCTTCGCTTCGTGAAAATTCAAATTCACCGCTGTCCAGTTTCGAAGCCTTTAAAGGAAGTCGGTTTGATATTATTATGAGTTTCATAAGCTTTTTGGTTATAATGTTTTTGAACTACTATTAGTTCACTTCTCGCAAATGTAAGTGAATTAATTATGATAGCTACATCAATGTTGCTATTTAAATGATTATACATGAGAATTAAAGATGTTTTGAAGTTAAAAGTATTATTGTTGTAATTATTGTCTCTTTTCGGACATTCAAAACAGAATTTTCATGTTGATTAATTTGAAAATTAAACGGCTGAAAATCGATTCCGATTTTCAGCCGTTTAATTCATGCGTGAAAAATATATTGATTATGTTTT
>DAIQOQ010000130.1:0-7655 GCA_036787795.1 Paludibacter sp.
CCTGCCCCCGAACGCATTGCATCCATCACATTACATTCCTGTTCTATATGAGTAGGCACCATCAGCACCGGCTTTTGCATATACATAGCTTCGCAAACCGACTCAAACCCACCTGTAGTGGCATAAGCCTTTGCCCCTGCCATATAACGAAGAAAAAGTGTATCGCTTAGCTGA
Source organism: Paludibacter sp. (assembly GCA_036787795.1). Classification (GTDB taxonomy): domain Bacteria; phylum Bacteroidota; class Bacteroidia; order Bacteroidales; family Paludibacteraceae; genus Paludibacter. Next base: position 175 of record DAIQOQ010000130.1, read on the forward strand.
TGTAATGTCAGATTAGCGGTTGGAATCACCACTTTATCCACATTCTTTTTATCCCAGAAAAAGTGAACCGGTTGATCTGGGTGCTTCAGACTCCACTCTGTCAACTCTGCTGCATAACCGCTGTTTAGCATATAACCGTGAATATAATCACCATCCGAAACAGGCTGATTCAGCACCTCATTCCGCAACAAGGGTGGTACTACCACAATCTTCCCGAAACGTTGATCTTCTTTCCGAAACGAAAGAGCCAACATTTTCAGGGCATTCATAGAGGTCAAACCGGAGTAAAAGTTCAGTAACCTAAACTGCCACCGACTACTTCCTGTATATTCAAACCCTGGTGTCATAAAATAATACTGATGTGCAATACTAACCATAGGTGGTTCCGGATTAAAGAGTCCATAAGTAAAGCCACACATCAGTTCGTAAAAGTTTATTACAACATCCGGCTGCTTATCTTTTATAGTCTTGCGAATGGTTAGTAAACTACGAATATAAACAGGCAACAAGAGGATATTGTAGAGAATACTAATAAGTAAAGGCGAATGTTTGCCCTTAGCTGTTGGCAGAAAGTTAGGACTCTGAAACTGGATGAGCTCAGTATTCATTTTCTTAGTAAAAAAATCGGGTAGCACACGTTTAGCACTACAGCCAACCATAACCGACACCACTTCGTGTCCGTTTCGTTCAAGCATAGATTTCAGACTCAAAGCCTGAGTAAAATGTCCTCGACCTTCACCCTGCACCACAAATAAGTATCTCATGGTTATTTTTTATTTAGAAAAACGGATTGAAAAAATTATTAGAGAAAGCCACTCTCACCGGAGTTTTGGATGACCGAGGAAATTCAACAACCTCAATTGCGTTTGGTTTTTCTACCTCACTGTACATATAAACCTCCCAGGTACCATCTTCATGTTCCAGTAAAGCCGACATGCTTTCCACCCAATCGCCCGAATTCAAATAATGAATACCATCTATCATCCTATTGGCAGGTTGGTGAATGTGTCCGCAAATAATGCCATCGGCATGACGGGTGCGCGCCAGTGAAACCAGTTCATTTTCATAATTGGAAATATATGACACCGCCGACTTAACTTTCTGCTTAATACTTTGCGAAAGGGAAAAATAGGGCAGACCTTTCTTTTTACGCTGGATGTTATAAATACGATTTAGCCACAATAAGAATGTATACCCTATATCACCTAGTTTAGCTAACCACACCATATTGGATGTTACATTATCAAAGATATCCCCATGAACCACATAATATCGTTTCCCGTTTTTTTCATGGATATAATCTTTTACAATATCAATATTGGCAAATGAAAGCGGAGCAATATAGTCGATAAAATCATCATGATTACCCCGAACATAAATGACTTTGGTATTATGATTCTCCATCATTTTCATGATGATCTTAAAGAAATCAGTATGTTCTTTTTTCCATTTTCCTTTACCGCCTTTTTGAAGATTCCAGCCGTCAATTATATCTCCATTTAGAATCAATGTATTACAATTTACCGTTCGCAGGAATTCTGCGAGTTCACGTGTTTTCGAGTGTTCAGTTCCGAGATGAACGTCGGAAATGACAATAGTTGGATAAAACCGTTGATTATACATATGCTTTTTTTATTTACAAAATAACTGCCAACTTATTACAACATAAGTACAGATATATGAAGAAAGCATTAAGATATTGAATCTATCTACCGGCGATGAAAATGTCAATAGCTTTTATCTATTAAAAGACAAGACTTCCCGAATATATTCATAATATACAGAAAGATCTGAGCAAAATGCAGGTTGTAACATAATTGTAACACCTGCTTAATCTTTACGTAACAAACACGCTCTACTTTTACACCAACAAAAAAAGACAAACGCAAATAAATAGACATTAAATTGTAAACAAAACTCAAACTGTAACAGGATTGTATTACCATCTTAATTTCGCTGTAACGATACAAGTCTAATTTTGCCATCGAAATCAAGTAAAAATAATTTTTAAATTTATACACAAAAAGAAATGAAGAAAATTTTAATCAGCGCTTTATCGATTATGTTTGTCAGCTTGACAATCTCTGCTCAGGATTCTGGTAATGCACAAGACAGTTTTAAACCAAGCGGTAAACCTATTGTGACAGTATTTAGTGATTTCAGTCATACAAGCACTAATGGCAATACCAATAATGCATTTGAACTTTCACGTGCTTATTTCGGATACGGATACAATTTCAGTCCTGATTTTTCCGGCAAAGTAGTATTTGATGTTGCAAACACACCAAGCGGAAGTCCATCTGCTTTCACTGTTTTCTTGAAAAACGCTTATGCTGAATATTCACATGGCATCGTAAAAGCTAATTTAGGTTTAGTAGGTACAACAATGTTTGGCTTGCAAGAATCAGTTTGGGGAAAACGCTACCTGTACAAATCATTTCAAGATCAATACGGTTTCGGAAGCAGTGCCGACCTTGGAGCAAGTGTAAAACTTCAGTTCATACCTGAATTAAGTTTGGACCTGGCTGTTTTCAACGGCGAAGGTTATAAACAAACTCAGGTTGACAGTACATTCCAATTTGCAGCAGGTTTGACGGTACAACCAATTAAGAATTTATTCGTACGTGCCTATTATGATTATAAGGATAAACAATCCTATTTACCTTCAGCAACAAAAACTGCACAAAATTCATTCAACCTTTTTGTAGGGTATAAAAGTGATAAAGGTAGCATTGGTGCAGAATTCGACACTCAAAGCGGAAATAAGAATACAAAAGATCATAACTTGTCAGGTATATCAGTTTATGGAACCCTTCCGGTTGCTAAACAGTTTAGTGCTATTGCACGTTTCGACAACTTAACATCTAAGAATAACTGGAATACTTCCACTGACGGACAAGTTTACATTGCAGGTATTGAATTCGCTCCCGTTAAAGGAATTCAAATAACACCAAACTTCCGTTACTCCGATTTAAAAACAGGAAACTCTACAACATCATTCAACCTGAATGTGGGAATGAATTTCTAATCAAAAAAACAATACAATTAAACAACAATAATTAATTCGTTATGAAAAAAATTGGATTATTTCTAGCTCTTGCTCTTATAAGCACTGCAGCATTTTGCCAAACATCTTTATCAGGTGCCGGCGCAACATTTCCACTTCCGTTTTACAACATGGCTTTCGAACAGTACACTAAAGCCACAGGTGAAAAAGTAACTTACGGAGGTATTGGTTCAGGTGGTGGTATCCGCAGTCTTTCTGATAAAGTGGTAGACTTTGGTGCTTCTGATGCTTTCTTAAGCGATAAAGAATTACGTGAAATGCCAGCACCTGTTGTTCACATCCCAACTTGTAGTGGTGCTGTTGTGGTAGCTTTCAACATACCAGGAGTGGAAGCTATTAAATTGACGCCTGCAGTATTGGTTGACATCTTTATGGGTAAAATTAAAAACTGGGATGATGCTTCTTTGAAAAGACTAAACCCTTCGGTTAAGTTTCCAAACTTAGCAATCACCGTAGTTTACCGTTCGGATGGTAGTGGTACAACTAATATGTTTACTGACTATCTGACTAAAGTAAGCAAAGAATGGGCTACTAAATTAGGTGCAGGAAAAACCGTAAAATGGTTAACTGGTATTGGTGCTAAAGGTAACCCGGGAGTTGCAGGTACTATTAAAGAAACAAAAGGTGCAATCGGTTACGTAGGTTCCGAATATTCATTTGCCCAAAAAATTCCAACAGCTTATTTGCAAAACAAAGCTGGTAAATTTATCAGACCAAGCATAGCTTCTATCAGCGCAGCCGGCAAAAGTACCATTCCTGCCGATACTCGTATCATGCTGACTAACTCTGATGCAGCTCTTGCTTATCCTATTTCTGGATTCACATGGATTCTTTTATACAAAGAACAAGATTATGCTAATCGTTCTTTGGCTCAAGCACAAGCTACACTTAAATTAATGGAATATATGCTGGGACCAAATGCACAAAAAGTTGCATCAGCAGTTAATTATGCTCCACTGCCAGCCTCAGTCGTAAAACAAGCAAAAGCTATATTACGTTCTGTAACTTACAAAGGCAAACCGGTAATAAAATAAGTGTTGTTCATTAAACTCAAACTCTCTATAGTCTTTCGTTCAGCTTTCAGGAGCTGAATGAAAGACTAAATTGATTTTCACAAAAAAACATTCAAGTGAATAGCGATAAAATTCTAAAAAATATTTTATTCATAGCATCATTACTGATATTGCTGATTTCAGGGGCGATGGTACTCTCATTGGTTCGGGGATCTATGACTTCTATCCATGAATTTGGGTGGAAGTTTTTAATTTCTTCTGACTGGAATCCGACTAAAGGAGAAGAGAACTATGGTGCTTTGTTGTTTATTGTCGGAACATTGTTCACTTCAATACTCGCTTTAATAATTGCTTTGCCATTGGCATTTTCAACATCTTTGTTTGTTGCCGAGTATTTTCGGGATACCCGTATGGCTTCTATAGTAAGCACCCTCGTCGATTTATTGGCAGGTATTCCTTCTATTATCTACGGTTTATGGGGTTTCTATATTTTACGTCCGTTCATTGTATCCATTGGATTAACTCCTCAGGGTTATGGCATTTTTACTTCCGGTCTTATTCTGGCTATTATGATTGTTCCTTATGCCACATCATTGAGTAACACTACCATTATGATGGTATCCAATGAACTGAAAGAAGCAGCGTACTCACTGGGTGCCACCCGTCTGGAAGTAATCTGGAATGTTATTCTGCCCAATGCCCGTTCGGGTATAACCGCCAGCTATATATTGGCATTTGGCAGGGCTTTAGGAGAAACATTAGCGGTAACCATGTTGATAGGAAATGCCAATATAATACCGACAGGTCTCTTTAGCACCGGAAATACGATGGCGAGTGTGATTGCCAATCAATTTGGTGAAGCAAGCGGATTACAATTGAGCGCATTGATTGAAATAGGATTGCTCTTATTTGTAATTACAACCATCATCAATGCAGTTGGAAAATTTATTATTAAAAGATTTGCTTAATGGATAAAACGAACATCCTGCTGGATAAAAAAAGAACAGAGGTTATTCCTGACTCTTTTATTGGACGAAATGGCAGAAACCGGGTATTTCTGGGAGTAGTCATATTTTTTTCCATTCTCACCATTTCCATGGTTTTTTTAATCATTGGAACGATGTTATTTAAAGGATATCATCAGATCAACTGGGCATTTTTCACCCAAACACCTCCCAACACGTTCGAAGCCATGATGGCTAAATCGGGTGGAAACATAATCCCCGGAGGAATTGTCAACGGTATATTGGGTTCTCTTTACCTTGTTGCCATTGCATCGTTAATTGCCATTCCACTTGGAGTTTTAATAGGAATTTACCTTTACGAAAATAGCAGTAAAAAATATGCTGGCCTGATACGCGACATCACTGACATTTTACAGGGAGTACCTTCAATTGTTATAGGGCTGATTGTTTATCTGTGGGTTGTTGTGAATATCACCAAAGGATATTCAGTGTTAGCAGGTAGCGTAGCATTGGCATTAATGATGCTACCACTCATTATCCGCTCTACGGAAGAATCGTTGAAAATGATTCCCGACTCACTCAAAGAAGCAGCTATTGCTCTGGGCACACCTTATTATAAGGTAATTTTGAGAGTACTTATCCCCACCAGTTTTACGGGACTGATGACGGGTATTTTGCTTGCCATCTCCAGAATTTTAGGAGAAACAGCTCCTCTGATGCTTACAACGCTTGGCAACCCTGCCATCAACTGGAATATAACTAAACCGGTAGGTGCTGTTCCATTATTGATATGGCAATTTTATAACGATCCTAATATGGTGGATCTGATCTGGAGTTCCAGTCTGTTTCTTATGGGATTTGTTCTTATATTAAATTTGCTGTCCAAATGGATTGGCGCAAGACGAAAAATCTAATTGTTGTGCCACACTGCACAATTATAAAACAAAAATAGTATCAAAAGAAAATATACGAAACGAATATGAATACTGATCCCTCTATATTATCTATCGAAAACCTATCAATAGCCTACGACAAGGATAAACTTGCTGTGAAAAATGTGAGCGCTACGATAAAGAAAAATGCTATCACAGCCATCATGGGCCCCTCAGGTTGTGGAAAAACAACCCTGCTGAGAGCTATAAACAGAATGCATGAACTCTATCCGAACATTTCGACTGAAGGAAAAATCAAGCTGTATGATGAAAACATCTACGACATGTCGACCATTAAGTTACGCCGGAAGGTGGGAATGGTTTTCCAGCGTCCCAATCCGTTTCCAACCCTGAGCATTTACGAAAATGTGGTTGCCGGATATAAACTGAACGGTATTAAGCTGAAACGCGATGAACGCGATGAAATTGTAGAGACTTCATTGAAAAATGTGGCTCTATGGGAAGAAGTAAAAAATTCATTGCACAAAAAAGGAAACTTTCTGTCCGGTGGTCAGCAACAACGACTTTGTATAGCCCGCACGCTGGCATTTAAACCCGATGTAATTTTGCTTGACGAGCCTACTTCGGCACTCGACCCCATTGCTACAGCTAAAATTGAAGACTTACTGGTTGATTTAAAACAAAACTATACCATTGTTTTAGTGACACACAACATGACACAGGCAGCCAGAATTTCGGACAATTCCATGTATATGTATTTGGGTGAATTGATTGAGTACGACGAAACAACTCAGATATTTACCAATCCAAAACATACTTCTACTCAGAATTACATAACCGGAAGATTTGGATGATATACACTCCGTGATATTAATTGTTATTTGCCTCCGGCGATATTAATAGTTATTAGTTATACAAATATAAAACAACGGAAATCTAAAGGCATGTGACTTTAGACCTACAACATTAGACATTAAAATATGAGACAATTAGAACAAGAACTAACATCGCTCCGTCATGATCTTATTGACATGTGGAAACTGGTTATTTCCCAGGTTTCAAATTCTGGTGAAGCCATTTTATCTTTTGATAAAGAATTGGCCCAAAAAGTTTCGATGCGAGAAAGAAAGGTTGATGCTTATGAATTGAAAATTGACAGTGAGTGCGAAAATATCATTGCACTGCATCAGCCGGTAGCTATCGACTTGCGTTTTGTGTTAGCCGTATTTAAAATCAATTCCAATCTGGAACGTATTGCCGATTTTGCTTATGGCATTTCGCGCATGTTGATTGCTAATCCATCTGTCATTTTAGATGCCGAACTTATTACCAACACAAACGTGCGGGTGATGATCAGCGAAGTAAACAAAATGCTAACTCAGGGACTCGATGCTTTTGAGAATGAAAAATCGAACTTTGCGGCAGCCATTTTCAGCGAAGACTATCAGGTAGACGAAATAAACAACAATGCAGCACGCATCGTAGCCGATTATATTCAAAAAAATCCCGATCGTGCTTTTGAATGCCTGCAACTAATAGCAGC
>DAIQOQ010000131.1:0-7651 GCA_036787795.1 Paludibacter sp.
GCTACGGTCGCTGCTTTTTTATTTCCGTTGCACGACACTAAAGCAATGCAGAAAATAGAAATAAGGATTGATAGTTTGAAATTATATTTTGTCATAATACTGTTGTTTTAAAATATTTTACCTGTGATAAACTCAATTGAAACGATTGTTTGATTATAATTATTTAATGCATCGAGATAGTTTTGTTTTATGCTCAATGCCCGGCTCAGACTCTGGATGTAATCCAGATAATCAATAGCTCCGGCCTTATAACTTTTGCTTGCCTGATCGATAATCAAATCGGCTTCCGGGACAGCTTGCTTTTCGTAATAATTCAAACTGTTGTTGTACTTTGCATATTCGCCTAACAAAGAATTATAATTCCCAGAAAGTGACTTTGAATAATTCTCAGCACTGAATTGGCTTACTTTTTCTTTTAATCTGGCAGCTTTAATTTTGGCCGTATTAGAACCAAACCACAATGGAACGGCAACACCTGCCTGAATGCCCGTAAATCGATCGCCGGAACCAAAAGTCCGCGGAACATCGTTTACTGTCTGCTCTCCTCGTATCGTCTGACTGAAATAGCCGATGCTTAAATCGGGAAGCAATTTGCTTTTTTCCAGTTTAGTCTCCATGCGGGATAACTCAATTTGTTGCTGAGCAAAGCCCAACTGAGGATTTCCGGATACTTTGGAAATGTCAGCGTTGGGTAAAAAATCGGTTCGTTGCAATACTGTATCTGCCGGTAATACCGATTCAGTTGAATTTAAAAGTACCTGCAGCTTCTGATTAAAAATGAGAATATCAGCTCTCACTTGTTGCAATTGGTTACGCACTTCCATACTCTGCGAACGGGCGGTTATCATTTCCAGTTGATTGGTTTCACCCGTTTTCATTCTTAGCTCAGCCGCACGTTGAAAACCCGAATAAAGACTATCTTGCCATAAAAACAGTTTTTGTTTTGACAGCAAATAAGCTAATTGTCCGTAAACTTGTTTTACCTGTGTGGCAATTTCAAGTTGTGAGGTTTTTAATTCCCATTCGCTACTCTTTACATTCGCATTTGCCAGTTTATGTTGATTGGCATATACGGTTGGGAAAGCAAAAGACTGGGAAACGGTAAAGCTGTTATCCTTTGAATAAGAATTAAATTGCCCGAATTGCCCATCAATGCTTGTTTTCGGAATGTCCCAGGCAGCACCTTTCAATGCTTTTTGAGCATCGACCGAATAAGCGGATGATCGAACTGATAAGTTACTATCCAATGCTTGTTGAATGGCTTGTTTCAGATCTATTCTTTTGGGTTGTTGTGCATTCGCAGTTGAAAAGCCGAACAATAAAAGAATTAGCAATGCAGTTGCTGCCGGTTTACGTTTAAATAGCCCTTTCCATGATATCTTTTTGAAACTATTCGTAGAAAAGAAAATATAGAAAATTGGTAAAACAATTAATGTCAGTAAAGTGGCCGTTATTAATCCTCCAATAACTACTGTTGCCAGCGGTTTTTGAACTTCAGCTCCTGCCGAAGTAGACAAAGCCATAGGCAAGAAACCCAGCGAAGCCACAGCAGCAGTCATAATTACGGGGCGCAAACGTGTATGCAGTCCTTTCAGTACACGTTCGGTAATATCGGTAATTCCTTCTTCTTTTTCGAGTCGGTTGAATTCCGAAATAAGCACAATACCATTCAGCACCGCAATACCAAACAAAGCGATAAAGCCAACTCCTGCCGAAATGGAGAAATTCATGCCCCGTATCCAAAGTGCCAAAATGCCGCCAATAAGCGACATGGGCACAGCTGTGTAAATTAATAAGGCTTGTTTTACAGAATGGAACGTAAAGAACAACAGTACAAATATCAGCAACAGCGCCACCGGAACAGCAATAGCCAAACGAGCCTTAGCAGCCTGAAGATTCTCAAACTGACCGCCATATTTCACATAATAGCCTGTTGGTAGTTTCACGTTGGAATCAATTTGTTTTGTTACGTCGGTTATAACACTTTGTACATCTCTGTTGCGCACATTAAACCCAATGGTGATACGGCGTTTAGTATCTTCGCGCGACACCTGTGCCGGGCCTGATTTTATGGCAACACTGGCAATTTGGTCAAAGGGTATTTGTCCGCCATTAGGCAAAGCAACCGAAAGATTCTTGACATCGTCAAGACTTTGCCGATAATCTTTATCCAATCGAACCACCATCCCAAATCGTTTTTCTTCGTCAAAAACAACCCCTGCCTGACTTCCGGCAAAGGCCGTGCGTAGAACCTTGTTTACATCTTCGATTGAAAGACCGTATTGAGCCAACCTGTCGCGGTTATATTCAACCTGAATCTGAGCCAGCCCGGTTACTTTCTCTACATTGATGTCTTCAACACCTTGTACTTTTTGAATAATTTTCTCTACTTGCGAGGCCTTATCTGCTAGAGTATTCAGGTCGTCGCCAAATATTTTTATAGCAATATCCTGTTTTGATCCCGAAAGCAATTCGTTGGTACGCATTTGAATCGGCTGTTGAAACTCAAACTTCACACCAGCTAGCGGAATAAGTGCTTCTTCCATTTTCGCCACCAGTTCTTCTCGGGTTTTCGCCGAAGTCCATTCGTTTTTATCTTTGAGCGTAATAATATAATCGCCCGTTTCCATAGGGGTAGGGTCGGTCGGTATTTCACCTGCACCAATCTTACAAACCGTATGTTTAATCTCCGGAAAGTTGTCGAGCAATATTTTGTTGGCTTTCTGAACCTGTTCCACAGTATTGGAAAGCGAACCACCTTGCAAAGTAATTACAGCTGCTGCCAGATCGCCTTCTTCCAACTGAGGGATAAATTCACCTCCCAAACTATTAAAGACAAATAGACTAATTATAAAAAATACGATTGCAGATACAGATACCAGCAGTTTCCGTTTTAAGGCAAAGCGAATGGTCGGATTAAATATTTTGTGAAACCAATCCATCATTTTGTCTGATAAATTTGGTTTGTGCCCGGTATTTTTGCTTAGAAATAAGGATGAAACCATAGGCACATAGGTCAATGAAAGAATGGTTGCTCCGATCAATGCAAATGCTACCACTTGCGCCATGGGGCGAAACATTTTACCTTCAATACCTACCAAAGCCATAATCGGCACATAAACAATCAGAATGATAATTTGTCCGAATGTTGCCGAACTCATCATTCGTTTAGCCGATTCAAATACCGTTTCGTCCATTTGGGGCTGCGACAGTCTTTTAATGCCCGGATGATGATGTTTGCTCATCGTTATTCGGTGCACCACACTTTCGACAATAATCACTGCCCCGTCCACAATCAATCCAAAGTCAATGGCACCAAGACTCATTAAATTACCCGATACACCAAAAAAGTTCATCATGGATATGGCAAACAGCATGGAGAGCGGAATAACCGAAGCCACAATCAGCCCGGCTCTCAAATTACCCAGAAATAAAATCAGAATAAAGATAACAATTAATGCTCCTTCAATCAGGTTGCGTGAAACAGTACTAATAGCACGACCTACCAAATCGGACCGATTCAAAAACGGTTCAATTTTCAGACCTTGTGGCAGCGATTTTTGAATAGATTGTATGCGGGTCTCCACATTTTTTGTAACCTCGTTGGCATTTGCTCCTTTGAGCATCATTACCACACCACCAACTGCTTCGGTCGTATCAATAACCATGGCGCCGTATCGTGTTGCATTGCCGTATTGAACCGTTGCAACATCCCTGACTAAAACAGGCATGCCCGAAGGATTATTTTTTACTACAATTTTTTCAATATCTTCCAACGATTTTACCAGGCCAATACCACGTATAAAATAGGCTGTCGGTTTTTTATCAATATAGGCACTTCCTGTATTCTCATTGTTTTTTTCGAGCGCACTGAAAATGTCTGTAAGAGTCAGGTTCATTCCCCTTAGTTTCTCGGGATTCACCGCAATTTCGTATTGTTTTACAAAACCGCCGTAGCTATTAATATCAGCAACACCTATAGTCCCTAACATCTCACGACGCACCACCCAATCCTGAATAGTACGCAGATCCATCGGATTATATGTATGCTCAAATCCTTTTTCTACAGCAAGGCGGTATTGATATATTTCGCCCAAACCGGTGGAAATGGGAGCTAGTTCTATTTTAGCAAGTCCTGCCGGAATTATATCCTCGGCTTCTTTAAGCCGTTCGCTCATCTGTTGTCTGGCCCAGTACACATCAACATTGTCTTTAAATACAACGGTGATAACCGACAGTCCCAATCGGGATATGGAGCGAAGCTCAATAATGTTTGGAATGTTGGCAATGGCTACCTCTATCGGGGCGGTAATGGAACTTTCCACTTCCTGTACAGCCAGAGAGGGAGCAAGGGCAATAACCTGCACCTGATTATTGGTTATGTCCGGAGTTGCATCAATAGGCAAGCGGGTGAGCGAGTACGTCCCCCAACCTATGAGTGCAACTACAAATAAGCCTATAATGAACTTATTTTTTATTGAAAAATGAATAATACGTTCTATCATGAAGTATGTTCTGTTTTAATTGAAAACTCTGATTTGTTTTTGTGAGAGTGACTAATGAGTTAGTCGTAGATAAGTTCTTGTGGAACTTTTTACCTGGTATGTAATAGAGCGCGAAGTAAATAATATCAACATGAATAATAACCCGAAGCTGATAAGGAACCAGTATTCGATTAAATTTATCATATTCAATAATTTATTTCTTCATTCCGTTTCTCTTTGTTAGTTTAGGTTTACTCATTTTGAGCAAAGTTTTAAATATAACCAAGAGCCTGATAGTAATATCAGGTACAAAATATCAGGTAAATAAGAATAAATTAAACGAGGGTAGGAGGTCCCCTAAAGGAAAGTTCAGAGGAAAGATATTGTTTTGGAATAACGATATCTCTAATTGGAAAAGTGGCTAATAAAACGTTGTCGTAGAGTTTTATTAGATTAAAAGCTGTAATGACAAATAACAATGCATTAAATGCAGTATTTGTGTCAACTGTTATTGAATTAGCTTTTGTAAGAACAATATTGTTTAGAGCATGACAATGCTTATCGGCTTCTGGAGATGATTCGCCCCGTGTTGTTTCTGTAGTGCTGGAGTTATGTTCGCTGTATGAATCGAGATGATGGTGGTGAGGGATAGTAGCATGAAGCAGTATTACCAGTCCAGCCAGTAATATGAAGATAAGCCTGCTATTTTTTCCCATTCTGTTCATAGAAATTCGTTTGCAACTGTTAGAACAACCGCAAAGATAACAAAAAAGTTTATGCAACCGAGTTGCAAACCGAATTTTGTGTTTTTGCAGGTCAGTCCTGATTTTTGCAATCATTCACCCGATTTCATTACTCCGTGCGACATTTTGTTGCCGTACCTTTGTCGTATCAAATTCAAAAAGAATACTGAATAATAAAACTACAATTATATATGAAAACAATATTGCATAAATCAGAAACACGCGGACATGCCAACCATGGTTGGTTAGATACGCATCACACATTTAGTTTTGCCAACTATTACAATCCCGAACGAGTTAATTTTGGTGCACTGCGGGTGCTTAATGATGACTGGATTGCCAGTGGCGAAGGATTTGGAAAACATCCACACGACAATATGGAAATTATCACCATTCCATTGATTGGAGCAGTAGAACACAAAGACAGTATGGGGAACCATGGCGAGATTGCTGCCGGCGAAATTCAAGTGATGAGTGCCGGAACCGGAATTTTTCACAGTGAATTCAATCGAAATCAGAATCAGGAATTGCAGCTTTTGCAAATTTGGGTTATACCAAATAAACGAAATGTAACTCCGCGCTATGATCAAATCTCGTTGGCTGAAATTGAAAAACCGGACGAATTATTTCAGATACTTTCGCCTAATCCAAATGATCAGGGCGTCTGGATTCATCAGAATGCCTGGTTTCATATGGGTGAATTGTCAGAAGGATGGATAGGCAAATACGAATTAAAAGACAAGAATAATGGAGTTTATTTCTTTGTAATAGATGGAGATGTGACGGTTGCTGGGCATGAGTTAAACAGAAGAGATGGATTGGGAGTGAGTGAAGTTGATTCGATAGAAATATCTTCAGGCAGTCTTTCAAAATTATTGATAATGGAAGTTCCAATGAATGTCTGACAAAAATAGAAAATAAAAACAATTAAATAAATAATAACCAAGTCTCAGAGATATTATCTTGAGGCTTTAGACAAAACAATGTATGAAAACAATTAAACAATTTTTAGCAACAGATCAACAATCATGGTCATTATTAGTTTCCCGTTTGGCATTGGGTGTTGTAATTCTGCCTCATGGTATGCAAAAGGCACTCGGGCTTTTTGGTGGACATGGATTTGCCGGTACAATGGGATTTCTCCAGTCAATGGGAATGCCTTTTTTAATTGCATTGCTTGTTATTCTTGCCGAATTTGTCGGTAGTATCGGACTTATTCTGGGTCTTGGAACGCGCTTTATGGCTTTTTCAGTGGGTTTAACTATGGCAGGAGCTGCCATTTTGGGTGGCCATATTCACAACGGTTTTTTCATGAACTGGTTTGGAATGCAAAAGGGCGAAGGTGTTGAATACTTTATTCTGGTTGTCGGTTTGGCTCTGGCTGCTCTGATTGGCGGAAGCGGTAAGCTATCTGTTGATAATCTTATTTCAAAGAGACTTAAATAAGTATCGAACTTTTAATGTTGGAAGGAGGCAATTTTATTGTCTCCTTTTTTTCTGTTACATAGATATAAAAAACAAGGAGTCGATCCACACTTGTGAATCGACTCCTTGTATAATTTAAAACTGAAAAACTTATTCAGCAACTACTTCGAAAGCAACTTCAATAGTTACTTCCTTGTGAAGTTTTAATGTAGCTTTGTAAGAACCTACTTCTTTAACTGCATCTTTAAGTACAATAGTCTTGCGGTCTACAGCAAATCCGGCTTTTTCGAAAGCATCGGCAACCTGGATAGGACCCACTGCACCGAAAATTTTACCGGTTGTACTTGTTTTTGCACCAACAGTCAAAACCATGTCTTTCAATTTGTCTGCTAATTCGATAGCATCATTTTTCAGACGTTCTAGTTTGTGAGCGCGTTGTTTCAGATCTTCAGCCAACATTTTCTTTGCAGATTGTGTAGCCACAATTGCTTTTTTTGTTGGGATAAGGAAGTTACGTCCGTAACCATCCTTTACTTTCAGAATATCGCCTTTGTAACCTAAGTTGGCTACATCTTCTTTTAATATAATTTCCATACTTTTTCCTCCTTCTTAATTATTTCATCATATCGGTTACATAAGGAAGCAACGCGATGTGGCGTGCTCTTTTTACTGCTTGAGCTACTTTGCGTTGATATTTCAACGAAGTACCGGTAAGGCGACGTGGAAGAATTTTTCCTTGTTCGTTCAAGAATTTTTTCAAAAATTCCGGATCTTTGTAATCGATGTATTTAATACCGCTCTTTTTGAAACGACAGTATTTTTTCTTTTTTACATCTACTGAGGGTGGAGTTAAGTATCTGATATCTCCGTTGTTTGCTGCCATGTTTTAGTTCTCCTTTACTTCTTTAGATTTAACACTTTTTCTTTTTTCTGCGTACTCGAAGGCATATTTGTCCAAACGGAACGATAAGAAACGGAGTACACGTTCATCGCGACGGA
>DAIQOQ010000345.1:0-2463 GCA_036787795.1 Paludibacter sp.
TCTGATTATTTTGACTTTTTTTGTTCAGCCCTTTGGGTCTTATCTGGCATGTCTTTTTTCCATTGATAATACCCTACAATGGACATTAAGGTGTATACAACAAATAGAATAACTGTAGGGTAGAGTCCTTTGTAGATATAAAGCCCTATGCACAAACCATCGGCAATAATCCATACCAGCCAGTTCTCAATCAGTTTGCGGGCAAGCATCCAGGTGCCTATAACGCTGAGTGCCCCCACTAATGAATCGGCTTTGGGGATGGTGGAGTCGGTGAAATTGGCGAGTACAATATAATAAGCCAGGTAGACCAGTCCGGTGGCTATAGTCAGATATACAATCAGTCGTCCTGACATTCGGGAGGCCGGCAGTTCTTCTCCTGTATTTTGTTTTCCCTGCTTCCAGTTTATCCAGCCATAGATACTGATTATTACATAGTAAAACTGCAGGCTCATGTCGGCATAAAACTTGGTTTGGAAAAAAACGACTACATAAAAAAGCGATGAGAGAATCCCGAAAAACCAGAGGCTCACTTTTTGCCTGATGGATAAATACAGGTAAATAAGACTTAATACAGCTCCTGCTATTTCAATCCAGTTTTTATGTATATAATCTAAAATCATGGCTTTTCTAAACGAAAATCCCCTAAAGATGGTTTTGAACTTTCTTTAGGGGATCTTTTTTTTATTTTAGTATTTTCTCGTAAGCTCCCGGAGTCTGCAATATTTCAATTGCCTTCTGAAGTGATTCGTTGTCGGCATCCATTATCTGGTAATACTCGTTCATCTCCCACAGGTCGCGCGCCACTAAAGCTTTTAATTGTAGTTTTATAAGCGATTTTGAAATGGCAAACTGAGCCGAATCGACCTTTATATTTTCCTTTTCCGCTGCTGCAGTCAGTTGATTTAGAAATGCATCATTCACTTCATATTCTTTTTTGAACTTATCGAAGGTAGTGTATTTCTTTTTGAGCTCAGCCCGGTTTTTGTCTATATATTGTACGCAAACCTTGTTTACAATGCCACGGGCTACAATTTTTCGGTGAAAATCGGTATAACGCGTAGTATCCAGCGGTACAAAAATATCGGGCATAATGCCACCACCGCCATATACGGTACGTTTCAGGTTGAGTGTCTGGTAACGCAATGAATCGGGGAAATGGATGCTGTCGGCGTGAAGCAGCTCACCTTTGTTGAAGCGTTCTACCAGGTCCATTTCGTATTTATCGTAACCTCCTTTGTACGATTTTTGAATGCAACGACCTGTTGGAGTATAATAACGGGCAACAGTGAGACGCATCATCGAGCCGTCAATTAATGGGAACTGACGTTGAACCAGTCCTTTTCCAAATGTACGACGACCCACAATGATTGCCCGGTCCCAGTCTTGCAATGCACCCGAAAGAATTTCGCTGGCCGAAGCTGAATATTCGTCAACCAGTACAATTACTTTTCCTGTTTCAAAGTTAGCCGGCTCTGTTGCTTCCGCAACACTTTTGGGCTGATTGAGTCCCTGTGTATACACAATCAGTTTGTTTTGCGAAAGGAATTGGTTGGCCATCCCGATGGCAGCATTTAAATAGCCGCCGCCATTTCCCTGAAGGCTAAGAATAAGGTGTTTCATTCCTTTGCCTTGCAGCGTGGCCAGTGCTTTTTCAAATTCCTGTACAGTAGAACTTCCAAAATTGTTTATTTTGATATAACCGATGTCGCTTCCGATCATATAGGTTGCATCTACGCTATAAAGTGGAATTTTATCACGGATAATCCGGAATTCAATAAGTTCTTTTTTGTTTCCGCGCTTAATTTTTACAATCACTTCGGTGCCTTTAGGACCACGTAGCCGTTTGAAAACGCCTGAAGTTGGCATTTTTACACCTGCTATCAACTCATTATTAATATAAATAATGCGATCGCCGGGAAGTACACCCACCTTTTCGGCCGGACAACCTGCTACGGTCTGAACAACTAACAGAGAATCGTCGAGCATTTGAAACTGAATGCCAACTCCTTCGAAACTGCCTTCGAGCGGTTCGTTTACACGTTCAACTTCTTCTTTCGAGATATAGGATGAATGAGGATCCAATTCTTTCAGCACCGCTTCAAGTGTATTTTCAACCAGTTTTTTATCATTTATGCTGTCGACATATAAGTTTGAGATGGCTGTAAGTGCATTTACAAGTTTGCGCTGTTGTAATGACGAGAAGCCTTGTGCAAACAGCACGGGTGTGAAGAGAATAAAGAGAAGGAATGGAACTATTTTTTTCATTTCGCTGTCAATTAAAAAAGGAACGCAAAGATACAATAATAAGTAATCAAAAATTAATAATAGACCGATAATTAATGCCAAGTCTCTGTAATTTTAAAGGTTTATACCGTAAGCGGCATGCCTCACACCGATAGATTGCTATTCCCGATTAGCTTTTTATTCTTTTTTAAGAAAGATGTTTTATTCTGTCCGGTAATT
>DAIQOQ010000132.1:0-3811 GCA_036787795.1 Paludibacter sp.
TAACCATCCTCAAAACCCTGCGTGAAAAACCGATCCAACACATACAATACCGTAGCGCTGGACATATTACCGTTATCATTCATCACCTCGCGCGTATGCTTAAGAAAATCACCTTCTACAGCCAAAGCATCCTGATAGGCGGTTAATACTTTTTTACCTCCCGGATGAAAAATAAAATTCTTTATATCGGAAAGTTTCAGTTTATTCTTATCCAAAAACGAAGTAACATCATTATTTACATTATTTGCAATGATAGTGGGAATGTCAGAAGAGAACAACACTTTAAATCCCTTGTCCATAAACTCCCATCCCATTACATCCAGTGAGTCATAATATAATTTGCTTTGTGTACCCAAAAAGCTGATTTTGTTTTTTGTTTTATTCGCGTGATTATCTCCAGTAATAAGACAGACTGCAACCCCATCAGCAAACAAAGTGGAGCCTATAAAATTACTCTTAGTATAATCATCTCGCAAAAATGTAAGAGAACACAATTCCACCGCAACAAGCAAAACCACCGCATCTGGATTGGCTTTAGCCAAGACACAAGCTTTTGAATAGCCAGACACTCCACCTCCACAGCCCAAACCAAAAATAGCCATACGATTGATATTTTGATTCAACCTCATTTTATTAATGATAAGCGCATCTAGGCTCGGAGTAGAAAGTCCGGTAGTTGAAATAAAAATAATATCGGTAATTTCTTCTTTTTTAATTTGAGCAGAAACCACACAATGCGTAACTGCTTCGACCGAATATTCCAGAGCAACCCGAACATACTCGTTGTTCTGCTCTTGAAAATCATGCAGACCGGAATAGTAATCAAGCGGCTTACAGAAATTTCTTGTTATTATTTCTGTATTGTCAAATGCACTCAGCATCCTGTCCACTTGCGGATAAGAAGGTGCAAATAAATTTCGGGCATATTGCTTCACTTCCTGCTGATCGGTTTTAAAAGGAAAATCAATTTTTGATATTGCTGCTAATGATGGCATAGTTTATAATATTCAATTACTACATTTAATTCTAATTGTATATTAAACATTTACATAGAAGGAAAGTTCCTGCATCAGCCGTATTTTCTTTTCACTCATTCACAATAATCCTATATTATTGAATAATTTTCAATTCTTATTTGAACAAATTCTGAAAAAATGAAGTCAGACAAACATATTTTTATTGAGATAAAAATTTCGTAGTAAAAACTATTGCTTTGCAACTAAAGTATGATCAACACACCACTTTGTATTAATTATTTTTTTAAGAAAAAAAGGGCTTACAGCTATAAACAAGAGCGAAAAAAGCAGCCTGATAAATGTAATTAAATACACAGTATTGTTTATTTAGTTTAAATTACTATCTTTGCAATGATTTCAAATTGATATTAGATGTTCGTACAACCAATTAGATTCTGATTGTAATGGAACTGATTTCTAATTGATTTCAATATATTTATTAAAAATAAAAAACATTTAAAATGAATTGTAACATGAAAAAAAGTAATGGACTTGTAGCAATTATTCTCTCAATTTCCATCCTGTTAGCAGGATGTAGCTCTATGAGCAATGCAACAAAAGGTGGTTTATTCGGTGGTGGTGGCGGAGCCGCCCTAGGTGCCGGCATAGGTGCTTTAATTGGTAAAAGTGGGAAAAGCACAGCCATAGGCGCAGCTATAGGTGGCGTTGTGGGAGCAACGACAGGTGTTATTATAGGTAAGAAGATGGATAAAGCGGCAGCACAAGCAGCAGCCATAGAAGGAGCCCGTGTTGATAGCATCAGAGATGCAAACAACTTAAAAGCTATTAAAGTAACTTTCGACTCCGGAATTTTATTCCAAACAGGTAAAAGCACATTAAACGCAGCTTCAAAAGATGCTCTTACTAAATTTGCGAAGATACTTGTATCAAATCCAACTATGGATATCACCATCATGGGACACACCGATAATCAGGGATCATTAGAAATTAATCAAAGACTATCGCAAGATCGCGCTCAGTCCGTTGCCAACTTCTTACAACTACAAAGCGTAACAGCAACTCAGTTCAAGGAAATTGTAGGTAAAAACTTTGCAGAACCTGTTGGCGACAACAAAACAGCGGCGGGAAGAGCCGCAAACCGTCGCGTAGAAGTATACATGTATGCCAGCCAAAGAATGATTTCTGACGCTCAGTCTCAAGGCAAATAAGCTGAAACTTTTCTTCAAAATTATAAGCCACTCGTAAATCATTTTACGGGTGGTTTTTGTTTATATAAACGCAAACCAAAACCAGACGCACAAACCAACATAACCAGTAAACTACCATACAAAGACCTGAGAACATAAGACCATACGAAAGATGCATTTTTATTAGTTGCCATCTGTCTTTTTGATCATACGTAAATATCATTTCATCCACAAATAGCGAGAAAAACAATTTATTTAAAAGCAAATGAATTATTTTTACTTCAAATTAAAACAAAAACAGAAATAAATAAAAACCGCCAGACACTTTTCAAAAGAATATAACAGGCAGAGACTAACTTTGCACTGTATTATTGACTCAAACAATTCAAATACATTCATTAAAATGAAATTCACAAAAATGCATGGAATCGGGAATGACTATATATATGTCAACGGTTTCGAAGAAAAAATAGACGATCCTGCAGCATTCGCAATACAATACAGCGACAGACACAAAGGAATAGGATCGGACGGTTTAGTAATGATATTGCCATCAACCGACTGCGACTTTAGAATGCGCATGTTCAATGCCGACGGTTCTGAGTCGGAAATGTGTGGAAACGCATCGCGTTGCATCGGTAAGTTTGTATACGACAAAGGGCTGACAACTAAAACAACAGTAACACTGGAAACACTGGCAGGCGTTAAGATCCTAAAGCTTTTCGTTGATGCAGACAAAGCGGTGGAAAGCGTAACCGTTGATATGGGCGAACCGATACTTGAATCGAAGCTGATCCCAACGACTATTGCCAAAGAAACCGTAATAAACGAACCGGTTACATTTAGCCCCGAGATACAATATAATATTACCTGCGTTTCGATGGGTAATCCACATGCAGTTATATTTACCAAGGATATTGCAAACCTGGATTTACCCAAAATAGGTCCGGTGACTGAAAATGCTGCCATTTTTCCACGCCGTACCAATACGGAATTTATTGAAGTCATTTCGGCTAACAAACTCAAGATGCGCGTTTGGGAACGAGGTTCGGGTGAAACAATGGCCTGCGGCACAGGCGCATGTGCATCGGTAGTAGCTGCCGTTCTAAATAACCTGACTGACAGAAAAACAACTGTAGAACTACTGGGCGGCGAACTGACCATTGAATGGAAAGAATTGGACAACCATGTATACCTGACAGGTGGCGCTACAACAGTTTTTGAGGGTGAGGTGTAAACCACCCCTAACCCCTAAAGGGGAACAAAATCAGTTTTCCTCTCTTACTTATTTTACAATTAGAATAATAATCCTCAGGCACTAAACAAGCTTTGGATCATAAAACAAATAGAACTAACTATTCTTATTCCCCTTTAGGGGTTTAGGGGTAATTTTAAACAAAACCATATGGCACAGATTAATGAGAATTTCATAAAGATTCCGGCTACCTATCTTTTTTCGGAGATAGCAAAACGAGTAGCACAACACAAAGAAGAAAATCCAACGGCACCGATTATACGTATGGGCATTGGCGACGTAAGCCTCCCCCTACCCGATGCTGCTGTGGATGCGATGATAAAAGCTGCCAATGAACAACGCAGTGCTGCTACTTTCAGAGGATACGGACCCGAACAAGGTTATGATTTTCT
>DAIQOQ010000132.1:3911-7615 GCA_036787795.1 Paludibacter sp.
ATTCTATTTGATGCAGCTTATGAAGCATTTATCACCGAAGACAACGTACCTCACAGTATTTACGAAATAGAAGGAGCCAAAGATGTGGCTATCGAGTTCCGCAGTTTTTCTAAAACGGCCGGATTTACCGGAACCCGTTGTGGATACACCGTTGTACCAAAACAGCTGATGGGATATACCGAAAGCGGCGAACCTGTGGCGTTGAATAAACTATGGAACCGTCGTCAATGTACCAAGTTCAACGGAACCTCGTACGTAGTGCAACGTGCTGCGGAAGCAACATTTAGCCCGGAGGGTAAAAAACAGGTAAAAGCACTGATTGACTTTTACACCGAGAATGCCAAAATTATTCGCGAAGGACTTCAAAAGGCAGGTTACACTGTTTTTGGGGGTGTAAATGCTCCTTATGTATGGGCGAAAGCTCCAGAAGGAATGGGTAGTTGGGAATATTTCGATTTTTTGCTGAAAGAAAAAAACATTGTAACTACTCCCGGTGCCGGATTTGGTGCCAACGGCGAAGGTTTTGTACGTTTTTCGGCCTTTGGTAGTCGCGAAGCTACGATTGAAGCAATGGAGAGACTGGATAAATAGACGAAAGAACAAAGAGTAAAGAGTAAAGATTAAAGATTAATGGCGCCCGGGAGACTTCTCGAGCGCCATTTTTTTTGCTGTGACATAAGGAGAATTACTTCACCCTGCATTTACGCTTCGCTAGAAGATTGCAAAGAACTTATCCTATTATAAGACATTTCTTTTGAAACATCCTCTTATCTGATTTTTCTAAAGTACTCCGGTTATTTAAACTTAAATGCCAGAGTCACCAGATGCGATTTGAGACCATTACTACGACTATAATAGCCATATCTCAGTTCTAAGGTATTGAGTACTTTAATACCCAACAATCCTTGTGTGGACATAATGCGAAAATTGGCACCAACCATATTACTGGTGAACTTTGACAGGTCATAATCACTGGTATAATATTCTTCATTATCAGACAGCACGTGCTCTCCTTTTGGTTTAAAATAATCGACGCCATTCTGACTATAAAAACGATAATACGGAGCTACAGATATGAAGGGAGTTATCTTGTAAGGCACTTCCAGTTCGGCTGTATGAGCTGTTAGTTTCCAACTATCTGTGTAATATCTATAGAAACTCCTCAGGATAATACGATCGGTCAGGAAATAATTAGCTCTCAGCCCGACTGGCAATTTAAATCGATGGTCAGGTAATTTTTCAGAATAAACCTTTGGAGTGGCACTATTTTCAGTGGTATTATCAAAGTAAACCCGCTGATATGCCGTACCCAACTGTCCGGTTTGGTAACCAATATCAGCCAACAGAGACACCTGCAGTTCCTTGTTGATTACTTGTGTTAAGCCCAAAGCCAGATTATATGAGTTTCGCGGAGCACTTTCTTCCTGCTTATATTTGAAATTATTATTATTTGTATTTCTCAGCTCAATAGGCAGGATGATTTTCCAGGTATCCAGAAAAACCGATGCTTTAGCTGTAAATTCACGATTACCGTCTTTAGTTGCTTTAGAATACACTAGATTTCCGCCGACAGAAGTATAATCAAATTCCTTTGAAAAGGACAAACCTCCACCCAACGAATATTTACGCTTTGTGTTTTCAAAAAGATAACTAGCAGAGGGATATATACGTTTATCACCACTGGAAGCCGAAGATATAGTAGAAGGATCTATCTTATCCGACGAAGCCGAACTATATACATCGACTCCGAGTTCAAAGTTTAAGAGATGCTTGTTCAAATTCTTATCATATTTACTCATTTGAAGATCTATCGAATTACCAAAATCATTCAACTTTTCACTACCCACACCACCCGTTACTGCGGAGTTGTTGCCTTTTTGATGATAGTAGCTGCTGACAAAGTCCACTTGATCTATTTTGAATTTTCCGGAAGCTGTGCTATCGGTTTGCGCCTTTGCCACATTTATAAAAAACATAAAAGCAGCTACTGACATAATTATTTTTCTCATATTCTGAATCTATTAGTTACAGCCACAACCGCCACCGGTCTTGCCTCCATTACCACCCGACGCACCTTCACGATACACCTGAAAATTATTCTCATACTTCTCAATTGCCCTACTCGACAGGACCATCTCGGCATCATTGAGTTTCGATTTCTGATATGATTTCACGCTTACGCACGAAGTCATCATCAAAGCCGTATAACATAGGGATATTATTACAAATGCATATTTCATTATTTAATTAATTTAATGTTGTTAGATATATAAAGCCTATTGGCATCGTCTACAAGAATGCATTCAATGCCATTTAATTGATTAATAAGATTCAATCCATCAGCTACTCCCAAAATGCTTACGGGCGTAGCCATTGCATCGGCCAACTCAGCATTAACTGTTATGATGGTTACACTCTTGATTCCTTTTATCGGATATCCGGTTTTAGGATTAATTGTATGCGAATATAACTGATTGTTGATCATCACAAACTTCTCATAGTTGCCCGATGTGGCAACCGATTTATTTGTAATATTAAGCGTAGAGAAATAACTCTCTTTCAAATTAGGATTAGCAATGCCTACCGTCCATGGAGAGCCATCCTCCTGATAGCCCCACGCATTCAGATCGCCCGAAGCACTCACAATGCCGTTATTGACTCCCGCTTCCAGCATCACACGCTTGGCACAATCAGCTGCATACCCTTTACCAATTCCTCCAAAGCCGATGCGCATCCCTTTGTTTTTAAGAAAAACAGTTTTAGCATCGTCATCCAGTATGATATTTTTATAGTCAATAAGATGAACGGATTTTCGGGCTTTGTGTTTATCGGGTAGTTGCGTCAAAGATTTATTGAAGTTCCAAAAGTCCATATCCAACGAACCATAGGACAAGTCAAAATAACCCTTTGTAAGTGCTGAAATCTTCTGTGCCCGGAATACCAGATCGTAAAATTCGCAAGGAACAGCCACAGGTTGAATGCCCGCCTGATTATTGACCTGGTTGGTCACACTGTCATCGCTAAACGTGGTCAGCAGCTTTTCAATTCGCTTCACTTCATTTATGCCACAAGCAATTTGTTCGCCTCCCAGCTTTTCATTTTCACTCAACGCACAGAACTCAAAGATATTCCCCATGAGCTTTGTTTGAACTTTGACCAAAATCATCCCGACCTATTTTGTGTGGCTACTAATCTCAGCTATATAGTCCTGCACCGATAGTTTACGATCAAAACCGCTCCATTTGTGGAGCACTTTTCCTTCGGCATCCAACAGAACCATATACGGAAATTCACCTTCGGCGTTATACTTTTCGGCCAGTTTATCATTCTGTTCTTGTTTTTCCTTTGGTAATTGGTTTTTCTTTTGGCGGGGAAAATCGGCCAACAAAAGTATCAGTTTTTGGTTAGCAAATGACGTGAATGCCGGGTCATCAATAATCACCTTTTGTAACTGAATACATGGGCCACACCAGTCAGAGCCCGAAAATTTAAGCAAGATAAGTTTGCTATCTTTTTTTGCCAAAGCTTGTGCTTCATCCAGACTTCTAACCTGAGCCTGAACGGATATAGTGATCACTATAAGCCCCAACACAATTGCCATTTTCTTTATCATAATTTCAATATTTAATTACTTTGTCATTTATAAAATTCAGAATAGTCCAAGTTGGCTTGTCTATATCAAAGTTAGCTTTTAATAATACTAA
>DAIQOQ010000133.1:0-1917 GCA_036787795.1 Paludibacter sp.
AAAGTTATTCCATTGTGCTTCGCCCACCCAGTGTGTGGCGTTGGGAAAAATCGGTTCGGCTTTCGATTTGTCGGCATTGTATTTGGTCGATCCTCCGCAGTGGTCGAAGTGCAGGTGTGTAAACACCATGTCGGTGATGTCGGCACACCTGTATCCCAACTTATTTAGCTCCGCTTCGAAGTTGATCACATCGCGGAATCCGTAATGTTTGAGGTATTTCAGTTGCTTGTCGCCGGCTCCGTTGTCGATAAGTATGCGTCGGTCGCCGGTGTCGATAAGCAGGCAGCGCATGTTGAACAAGCAATAATTATCGTCGTTGCAAGTGTAGCGTTTTTTCCAGACTTTTTTGGGCACCACGCCAAAGGCAGCACCTCCGTCGACGAGCAAGGTGCCGGCTTCTATAGAGTGTAATATCATTGGAAGTTATTTTGTTAATAGGTTGAATAAGTAGACTAAGTAGATTAATGAGCATTAATTTTTTATGAATTTGGCGAACTTTTTAGTACATTTGCGATTCAATAAAACTCCCGACAAAAATAAGTAAAAACATTCATCATACAATCCTATGCAACGAGTTCATTTTATCGCCATCGGCGGAGCTGCTATGCACAATTTAGCCATCGCAATCAGTAAAAAAAACAATTTTGAAGTCACAGGCTCGGATGATGAAATTTTCGAACCTTCACGTAGTCGCCTGAAAGAACACGGTTTGTTACCCGATGAGCTGGGCTGGTTTCCTGAACGAATTCATAAAGGCTTGCAAGCTGTTATTCTGGGTATGCACGCCACCGAAGATAATCCGGAATTAATAAGAGCCAAGCAACTTGGACTGAAAATTTATTCGTTCCCCGAATATCTTTATCAGCAAACCCGCAGCAAAACGCGTATTGTAGTAGGAGGAAGTCATGGCAAAACCACCACTACGGCTATGATTTTGTTTGTGTTGAAGCAACTTAATATTGATGCCGATTATATGGTAGGCGCTCAGATAGAGGGCTTTGATAATATGGTAAAGCTTTCGTACGAATCGCGCATTGCGGTGTTCGAAGGCGACGAATACCTGACTTCACCCATCGACCGTCGTCCTAAGTTTCACCTCTACAAACCGCATATTGCCGTACTTACAGGTATTGCCTGGGATCATATCAATGTATTCCCTACATTTGAGAATTATGTGGAGCAATTTAAAAAATTTGTAGACCTGATGGAAGTGCAGGGGCGGTTGATTTATTTTGACGGCGATAAAAACCTGAATGAGATAGCTGAACATTTGCGTCGCGACATTGTTCCTTTTCCATATAATACACCAAAATACGAAGTGAATGATGGTGTTACCAGTCTGATCACTAAATATGGAAAAATTCCGCTGAAAGTTTTTGGAGAACATAATCTGCAGAATATGGATGCGGCTCGCCTTGCCTGTAGGCAAATAGGTGTGACCGACGAACAGTTTTATTCGGTTATCTCTGAATTCCCGGGAGCTTCCAACCGCTTGCAAAAGATAGTGGAAACTTCATCGTCGGTAGCGTTTAAAGATTTTGCTCATTCGCCATCAAAACTCAAAGCTACGGTGAAAGCCGTGAAACACCAATATCCGGATCGGAAACTGGTGGCATGTATGGAGCTGCATACGTTTAGCAGTCTGACTGAGGACTTCTTGCCTCAGTATGCAGGATGTATGACCGAAGCCGATGTGGCTTTTGTGTATTATAATCCGGAAGTGATTCAACATAAACGATTAAAAGAAATTAAACCCGAACAGGTTCAGCAAGCTTTTGGCGGAACAAACCTGACTGTGTTTACCGATTCGGAAGCTTTGCAGGCTAAGCTCCGCGAGCTTAATTATGATAACTCAGCCCTGCTGCTGATGACCTCCGGTAATTTCTCGGGTGTAAACCTGATTGAATTTGCGGAAGA
>DAIQOQ010000133.1:2017-5325 GCA_036787795.1 Paludibacter sp.
TGATTACTTACTTAGTACCTTTTTTAAATAGTATTTGAAAAATAGTTTTATGAATAAAAAGAATTTATTTCTGGTTCTGATTATATTTCTTTCCATTCTGAGTGGTTTGTTTCTTGGAAATTTGCTTTCGAGGAGGGCAAACGGAGGATTATCCAGAATGATGTCGTCGCATAGTAAAATTGATGAATTGCTTTCTATTATCAATTCGCAGTATGTGGATACGATGAATATGAAAGACCTGACGGAAGGGATGATGACGGATCTGGCTTCGAAGCTCGATCCGCATTCGGTATATATTCCGGCTTCCGACCTGGCTGACGTAAACAGCGAGTTGGAAGGTAGTTTTAGCGGTATTGGAGTTCAGTTTAATATACAAAATGATACAATATCCATCGTAGCTATTGTGAATGGTGGACCTTCGGAAAAAGTAGGTCTCTTGGCTGGTGACCGGATTGTGCAGGTAAACGATTCGTCTTTTGTGGGTAAGAAGATTACCAACGAGAAAGTGATGAAGAAATTGCGTGGCAAAAAAGGAACTAAAGTGAAACTTGGAATCCGTCGCCACGGAACACGTGAAATTCTGCATTATTCCATCACACGCGGTGATATTCCGGTTAACTCGGTAGATATTGCCTATATGATTGAACCACATGTTGGTTTTATCAAGGTAAGTAAATTTGCTGCCACCACCTATTCCGAGTTTCTGGATGCAATTGCCAAACTGAAGAATCAGGGAGCGAAGAAGTTTGTAATTGACTTGCGCGAAAATAGCGGTGGATTTATGGATCAGGCTATCAATATGGTGAATGAATTCTTGCCGGAAGGGCGTATGATTGTATATTCCAAAGGGAAAGCTTATCCACGCTCCGAAGCACGGTCGGATGGAAAAGGGAGCTGCATCAAAATGCCTATTGTGGTTTTAATTGACGAGTTTTCTGCATCAGCCAGCGAGATCTTTTCGGGTGCTGTTCAGGATAATGACAGAGGACTTATCATCGGTCGTCGGTCGTTTGGCAAAGGATTGGTTCAGCAACAAATGAATCTATCCGACGGGTCAGCTATTCGTCTGACAGTGGCACGTTATTATACACCTTCGGGTCGGAGCATACAAAAACCGTATGTAAAAGGCAAAGCCGAGGACTACGAAATGGATATTGTAAAACGGTATATGCATGGCGAAATTGATAGTAAAGACAGTATACATGCGTCTCACAAAATCAAATATAAAACCTTTGGCGGTAGAACCGTATATGGTGGCGGTGGAATAATGCCCGATCTGTTTGTACCGCGCGATACATCGGAATATACTCCTTATCTGAACAAAGTAGTCAATTATGGTTATTTGTATCAGTTCGCATTTCAGTATGTCGACAAAAATCGTGATAAGCTGAAAGCTAATAAAAGCTGGCAGCAGATGGATAAATTTCTGGATGGTCAGAATCTGTTACCTGAGTTTGTTCGCTTTGCTGCTACCAAGGGTGTGGCTGCCAATCCGAAGCAGATAAATATCTCGAAACGATTCCTGTTGATGCAATTGAAAGCCTACATTTCGCGCAACAGCATTGGCGATCAGGGTTTCTATCCGCTACTTTACAAGGATGACAAAACAGTGAAAACTGCATTGGAGCAACTCCGAAAGAAGTAATCTGTAAATGAAATAAAAAGGACCGGTTCTGTAAAGAGCCGGTCCTTTTTTGTAAAAGTAGTTTGATATAAGTATGTGCTATGAATTAGTTTTAAAAAAAACACTGTATTAACTGCCCCCAACCCCCTAAAGGGGGCTACCGAAGTGCGATATGTGCGAAAAAAAATCAACATTTTTACTCGGCAAAAGTCCCCTTTAGGGGATTTAGGGGCGGATCAAAATAATATAAACTAATTTCGAGCATGCACTTACCAAGAGTTTATTGTTTTATAATCCGATGAATGCTTTTGCCTTCCGATGTATTGACTTCTAAGATATAAATACCGGTACCAAGATTTTGCAAACTGATTTCGGTACTGTTTGTTATCGTTTTTAGTTTGGAGCCCAACATGTTGTAAATGGATGTTTCTGTCACAGTTCCCGGAGTGGTGATATAAACCTTATCTGTTGTTTCTGTTGGAAAAACAGTTGTGGAGCTCACCGTGGGAGTGTCGTTGATTCCGGTACTTACATTAGTTGTCCGATCAGTGTATATCAACAAGCTACCTGCCGGCATGCTGATAGTCATAGCCGTATTGGTGACATTGAGCTGCTCTCCTGTCAGTAAGTTGTACCAAATTCCGGTTTTAGGAAAGTTGGGGGTGGCATTAATCGTAGCTGATGCATTGAAATTGCCGAGTACAATCGTATTCAGATCGGCGTGTGTCAGTGCTATTCGTCGTCCGGCATTCCAGTCGGCAGTTGCAATTTTCAGGCTGAATGTTCCGTTTGTAAAAGCTGTTGGATATTGTTTTCGCAGCGTTATAATTTTAGCACATGCATCCGAAGCAGCTTTCCTATGAGCAAGATTCAACCAATCCCAGGCTGACGGTTTAGCATTGGTTCGTCCACCCTGCGAGTTGATAGAATAGTCGTAACCCATTTCGCCGAACTCATAGATCATTTTAGGACCCGGAATCAAAGTTGTGAAAGCGACATTCAATGGTACCCGGTTCACGCGTGCTATCGAGTCGGTAGCTATGGCGCCCAGTCCGGATACTTTCGCATTATAGAAGTTTCGTTCTTCGTCGTGACTTTCGGCGAAACCAACCCATTGGCGTGGTGTGGTGTTTAACGCTCCAAAATCACTACCAGCTTGGGAGCCTTCTGCTGAAAGGGAAAAAGCAGTGTTTACATTTCGCCACAAGTACATACCAGTGTTGGCCAGTACTGTTTCTTCATCATTGTTGCAGAAATGTTCGAGGATAAACATCACATCGCTTTTTGCAGCCTTTGCAGCGTTGTAGTAAGTTGTCAGGTTGTCAATTCGTGACTGATCATAATTACTGGCAGTAGCTTCCGTACTTGAATTCTGAGTAAAACCTTTAGTCAGATCCATACGATAACCATCTACTTTATATTCCGTAATCCAGTATTGTAATACACGTTTAAAATATTCTTTAGTGAATGTGGAGCTATGATTAAAGTCATTAAACACACTGTACGGATGTGGTGCTACAGGATTCATCCATGGATTATTGGCGGCAGGGCGCCCGTTTGCCGAATCCCAGTACAGCATGGCAAAAGGACAAAGTCCGGAGGCCTGATTAAATACCATATCCAAAATTACGGCGATTCCACGTTTGTGGCATTCGTCAATAAACTTCTTATACATATCCGACGA
>DAIQOQ010000133.1:5425-7613 GCA_036787795.1 Paludibacter sp.
GCTACCAGTCCATCGGTTTTTCCGGTGGGATAGGATGGTAGATTCGGATAGATAGTGTAATACTGATTAATGTATTTATCGTTCCATGGGTCCAGAACCATTTGTGTATAAGGATCACTCACTTTCAATGTTCCATCCACCAGATATTGGAAACCATACAATTTGCCGGGAGTAAGTCCGGTGAGAGTTATCCACCAATAGTCTCCGTCTTTTTTCAGTTGATAAGAATTCAGTTGAGTCCAGTTATTGAAGTCTCCAATCAGAAACACATTACTTTTCCCCGGAGCGTACAACACTAATGTAGCAGTGGTATTGTCGATGTAATTTATTCCGTCAGTCACGCCCGTGGGTCTGGCCTGAGTGGTTACTGCTTCCGATGCAAATACCTGAACTGTATCGGCAACGGTTACTCCATTGAGACTTGCCTGAGCAATGATTGTATAGTTATTGGCTTTTGCAAAAGTGTATGAATAGCTCATGCTGGTAGCTGATGCAGCCGTTTGCACACTTGTACCATTAATCAATAAATTCAGATCAGCAGCAAGCGATGTGCTAAATTGAATGTTCATTGCAGTACCTGCAGTTACAGTTTGATTTGCAGTCGGATTTGTAAAAGAAATATTTAATCCGGCTTGATATACATTGACAAAGATGTCGGTACCGCCCGTATCTTTCCCTTGCTTGGTGGAGGTGCCGTCTCGGAATACGAAAGCCATTTTTGTAACAACTTCTCCTGTTGTTAAACCATAATAAGTAGCCATGTCAGGGGTAATGGTTAGCTTCCATTTGTTGTTCCCGAGCGAAGTCATTTTGTATTTAGCGGAATTATCTCCCCAGGTTGGAGCATGTTTCCAGTCTGAACTAGTGCTGCTACCTGTGGTTATAACACCAGTATGTGCATAAACTCCGTCTGTCCCGGCGTAATCTTTAAGACCAGCTGTTCCAAGCGAGGCATCATAAATTATATCTATGGTGGTTCCACTACTTTGAGTTACAAAAGTCGGAGAGGTCGTAATAATCTGAGCCCAGGTTGTAACAGTTAGTAGCAATACCAGCAATGTAAGAGTAGTTTTTTTCATATACTTGTTTGATTAGATACTGTTAGAATATTAATAAGAATAGCTGATCTTCAGTTGAACGAAAAGTCTGAACTATATTAGTCCAGACTTTTCCTCATTAATTACAATTTGTTGTTTTTACTGTTTAATAAAATAAAAGCAACCATCGATGTCGTTGAACAACACTTTATAGGTTCCCGCTTTTGCCGGAATATCTCCTCCAGACATTCCAATTGGGAATGTATCACCTCCCCAGCTTGTTGTCCATGCTCCGTCAGCTCTGAATTTGCAACCTCCATCCGCAGCAAATGTCTGAGTAGTATACCAAGTATGATTGTTCGATGTTTGAGAAGGCGTCATCACAACATCACTACCCCAACTGTTGAAACCTCCGATTAATCCAATTGATGTGTAACTTGCTGTTGGCGCACTAGTCGAGACTATAGTCAATACATTGGTAATTGAATTCAACGTAATGGTGTAATACCCGTCGGCTGCAACACTAATATTATCACCACCATTATATGAAAGAACTCCACTACTCATTGCCCATGAAGGTGTCCATGCACCAATATCACGAATTAATTTAAAGGAATCTGATGCCTTGAAATAACCGGTATAAGTGAATTTTCCGTCACCATTATCGTTGTAGCTATTTCCGCTGACAACGTCCAATGGAATTAGTGAACTACCAAGACCACCATTCGAGTTATCCCAATGGCCACCTAAACCAACAATATACCATGGGCGTGGAGTGACAGTTGTATATGCTTTCAACGGAATCGGAGTTGCCTGAAATTTCAGCGTAATGGCTCTTATCAATGTTTTTAAACCACCCTTAGTAGCATATGCAAATACCCTTGCATAAACGTCACGTTGCCCCGAAGTACTATTCATAAAGAACAATGTGTCATTCAGATCCTTATAGCTGACTTTAAAGTCGGAACCAGATTTTCCATTAAAAGTAAATGGAATAACGTGATAAGATGCAAAGTCTGCTGTACTTGAAAACTGAAGTTTATAAGAAGCTTTTGCAAGTGAGTCAGCAAGAGTTGGGGCAGACGTACATGTAATTATGGACAAACTGTCATTCAAATTTGTCGGAAGTATAGTAACGCTTGCTTGTTTCA
>DAIQOQ010000134.1:0-2074 GCA_036787795.1 Paludibacter sp.
TTTATACACTTTTGCAAAAAAGGACTTTAGTTGCTCATTGAATTCATCCGGTTGTTCCAGATTACTTAAATGACCTGCATGATCTATAACGTGCATAGAAGAATTTTTAGTTCTATCCTGCATATACATAGCAGCTTCAGGAGGAGTAATTTTATCTTCTTGACCTACTATAAAAAGTACGGGGACAACTATACCAGTCATTTTATTACAGGTTTCTTCCCGTAAAAACAAAGCCAGCAGAGTTCGGGTAAGCGATTGTTCGGATGTATCGAGTATCATTTCTCTTACTGCCTGAACCTCGTCTTTTTTTGTTGTAAAAGATTCGGGTGCAAAAAGATTATTCAAGCTATCTTCTACATATTTCTCCAGTCCAGTTGCTTTAATAGTATCAATTGTTTCCAGTCGTTTTTGTCTTACATGCGGCGGATCGGCAATACAATGTGTATCACTCAATACAAGCGCCTCAAAACGTTCCGGGTATTTTTCAATGGCATTCAACGCAATGTATCCACCCATAGATAAACCGCAAAGTGAGGCTTTCTCTATTTTCAATATGTCCATAAGTTTAATCAGGTCGGATACAAACAAGTCAATCGAAAAGTGTTCGGTTCCACACTCCGAATCTCCATGTCCGCGAATATCATACGAAATCACACGGTAATCTGTTTTCAGAGCATCTACTTGTTTGTTCCACATCGATTTGTTGAGTGGAAAACCATGAATGAAAATAATTACCGGACCTTCATCCGGTCCTTCATCTGTGTAGCTAACCAGCAGATTATTGACAAGTAGTTTGATATCGTTTCCTGAATAGCGCATAGAGTTCTGATTTTTAATTACATTTAGACTGATTTTATGAGATATAGAAGTGTAGAATTAAATTCTGATCAACAAGTGGTATTGCTTTGATTGAATGTTTTTTTTTCAGTTGCAGCGTGAATATCCTATTGCCAATTAGTTTTTCGGATCGCCGATTTGACTTTCCAGATAGTTTTCCAGACCCATCTGATCCACTTGCGCACGTTGCTTTTCGGCCCAATCTACATGGCCTTCTTCCATTTTCAGAATCTTCGTAAGTAAGTCTACAGAACCCTGATCATCAA
The DNA here is from genome assembly GCA_036787795.1 of Paludibacter sp. Classification (GTDB taxonomy): domain Bacteria; phylum Bacteroidota; class Bacteroidia; order Bacteroidales; family Paludibacteraceae; genus Paludibacter. The sequence continues at coordinate 1,104 of DAIQOQ010000134.1, forward strand.
CTTCACGTCCAAGTTTTATTGCAGCATTATAAGCATTCACAGCTTTAAGTTCATCGCCGTTATCGTTTTTAATCATTTCTAAAACAGTTTTACCTATTTTCATCGGATTAAGGACAGATACAGTAGGAGCTCCATCTAAAAAGATGATTCGTTCAATAAGCCATTCGGCATGAAACATTTCATCCATGGCTTGTTTCCGGATAGCCGCATGAAGCTTTCCATAACCCCAGTTTTCGCACATTTCAGAATGAACCATATACTGGTTTATAGCAGTCAGTTCATCTGCCAGAAGAGAGTTAAGCACCGTTATTAATTTTTCATTTCCTTTCATAATCGTATTTTTTAATGTGAATAATTTGTTCAATTCATTTCTATTAAATTTGATAAGCAAAGTTAGAATCGTCAGCACTAAAAATGTTACATAATAATAGTCTAAAGTTGTATAATTCACACATTCAGAATAATTATAAAATTAATTTTTCTCCTAACGACCCGTTAATCATCAATTCCTTTTTCGGGTAGGAACAATAAATACCGGAATGGGTGTTTTTTTCATTACTTGTTCGGTAACACTTCCCATAATGATGTCCTCCAACCACCTTTTACTAAGCGATCCCATTACAAGTATATCAATGTCAAATTCTATAACAGCTTCAATAATTGAATTCGCAAAATCACCTTCTCTTACTACCGTTTGAACTGTTACATCATCTAATAGCAGTTTTGTTTTGTCGAGAAACTGTTGTGATGCATCTTTCAATTCAACGACAGTGTCTAATTGTAACGGACCCATATTGAGGTATGACAATGAATATGCTATCAAATTTTCGACTACGTGAAGTAATATAACTTCAGCACCCATGGCTTTAGCCATGGCATATCCAACTTCGGCTACTTTTTTTGCTGTCGGATCGTAATCCAACGCAATCAATACTTTATTCATTTTAATTTTTTGCATATCTATCAAATTT
>DAIQOQ010000134.1:2174-3253 GCA_036787795.1 Paludibacter sp.
GGCAATGTCGCCTAAAGATTTAAATTCTTCCAGCGTGGTAAATATGGCACGCCCTTTTTTCGAAATTACATTCCAGGCAATGTCGCTGGTTATATCATCAATAACACCGGGTAAAGTAACATCCGTAACCAGATCTAAGGAAAATTCATCTGTAACCCGCACGGCTTGATGAAAATCATCGCTTACAATTAATAAGTCTCCCCGCCCTTCTTTGGCAGCACGATAGATCTCCGACAATTCGGTAATGACATTTCCTTTTCCTACAGCTTCCTGCATATCTTTGATGTCTTTTATGCGGAGTTTTTCCTGTTGAGCACTGACCACTTGCCATGCATCATTAGCTATTGAATGATTTTCGGTATTTTGTTGGTTTATATTAGTCCAGCCAAGATAAACAGCCGGTTTATCAGCTACCTTCAACAGGCGGTTATAATTATCGCTGGTACTGATCACCACACATTTCATATCGGTTTTATTATTGACTCTCACTACAGCCTTATCTACCGTATTGAAAAACTCCTCCACTAAATTTTCAGCTTGTTTTCCATTACCGGCATCTTCGGTGTCAGCAATATCCTGAGGGGCTCTGACAAAAGGAAAATCATCATTATGTATTTCGCTTACCACCCAATCGTTGACAGCCATAAGCAAACGAACATCCGATTGTGTCAGCATCAGAATAAGATATTCTTCTGTACGGTTAAACATTTTGATTAAAGGCTTCACCGCAAAGCTCTCCGATACATGTACCACATTGCCAATAGTTGGCCAGGTAGACCGGACTATTTCCTTTGTAGAATTAGAAAGGAAAATGTGTAAACTATCCAGATTGTAGTTGACATCAATTTCCGACTCAAGTTGATTAATTTTTCCAATTAATTCAATCACCGGATGTTTACCAAATTCTTTAATTACACGCTCTTTTGCTTCTTCCAGTAGCGCTTTAAGCACAATACTGTCTTTCTGATTGGCAGGATAAGCCCTGCTTGTATTCATCGAAATGGTAACACAGGGATTGCTTTTTTCTGAAGCAAGCTTTTCTAGTTTTTCTCTTTTCATTTTATAAGTGTTTATTAGTT
>DAIQOQ010000134.1:3353-7578 GCA_036787795.1 Paludibacter sp.
CTTGTAACTCGTAACTATTACCTCGTAACTAATCACCTCTTTGTTTCTTCCTCAAATTCCGCTTTGCTTATTTCTCCTCTGACATATTTGACTTTTAATGCATCAAGTGCCGACTTCTCTTTCCATCGTTTATACCTGCAACTCTGAATTATAATTCTTACCACCAGTATAACGATGATAATAACAACAATGAGACCTACAGCCCAGCCAACCCAATATCCATAGCCTGTTCCAATGCTGTCATCGTATCCGTCCATTATTCTGTTCTTTTATTGTTGAAGTATCTTTTTTGCGGCTTTTTCTTCTGCTTTCTTTTTTGCCGCTTCTGCATTTGCTTTTCGTCTGAAATAGCCTCTGAGAAAAAATGTATGTTTCAGTGCTGTCATATTTTCATCCAACCCTTTGGAACTGTTTTTGAGATTTATCAGGGTTTCATCCAAATTTCCGGCAAGGGTTGTGTCTCGTATCAACCGACTTAAAGTTCCGTTTCCCTTATTAATTCCCGACATCATTTCCGTCAGCTGTTTTGATATCAGGGCTGCATTGCCTGCCGTAATATTCAACCGGGCCATAAGGGTATCTGTTCCCGCTAATCCTTTTGAACCCTTTTTTAGATTTAGTATAATCTGATTTAAATTTTCTGCCATGTCCGGATCCTGAATAAGCCTGCCAAGCGTTCCATCTCCCTTATTTATTTTATTCATTATGGCAGCCAGTTGATACGAAATAGTTTCAGCATTACCGGCTGTTACTTTTAAACTGGTCATTACTGCCCCCGAACCGGTTAAACCTTTAGAGAACTTATTCAGATTGGCTATGGTCTGATTGAGATTTTCAGCCAGGATGGAGTCCTGAATTAAACGACTTATGGTACCATGTCCGCGGTTGATATCAAAGGTGATTTCGGACAGCTGATGCGAGATGTTTTCGGCATTTTTTGCCGTGACATCCAGCCGTGCCATGATGGCATTGGTTTCAATAGGTTCTACAGAGGCAAGTCGTTGACCGTCTTTAATCAGTCCGGCATCAGGACTGCCCTGACCAATCATGATCAATTTATCTCCTATGACACCTTCCGAACCCAGGGTGACTTTACAATCTGTTTTGATAAATTGCCACACATCCTTTTTTATCACCATGTCCACCCGTACCGATGTATCATTAATAATGACAATATCTTCGACAGTACCTACATTAATACCCGAAAAACGGACATTGTTTCCTACCTGCAATCCGCTTACATTCGAGAAAGTAGCTGTAATTCTAAAAACAGGATTAAACAGGTTTTTTTGCTCCCCAATGATAAATATAGCAAGCACAAACAACGTCAACCCTCCTGCAACAAACAGTCCTAACCGAATTTTAAATCTTTGAGTATGTGTATCCACTTTATTATTTATTGTATTACAATGTAAACAAAAACAGCATATTACATTATAGATTTTCCACTAAATCACACCGGTCGAATAACAGAGATGTTTCGTTTCATCTTCGGTGTTGCAAGTTTCACTCACACCATGATAAATTATCAGCCAATCATGTTTTGTAAGAATGGTCGGAGTACCTCTGCCAATTTTAAGCCGTTTCCAAGAAGATAACGGTGTAGCAAGTCGGTGATATGAATCAAATAAACCAGATTCATGTAAATCCTTACTTTCTTTGAGCATAGGACAATGGGAAATCCACATACTTTCATACGCTAATAATTGTTTTTTAAAGGTCATATGAAACTCTCATGCCAGATTATCACTCTCTTTGGTGAACCAACGGTCAGCGAAGCTAATGCCTGGATTAATGCTCGTTTCATGATAAATATCTATTTTTCTGTAATTACATTGAACCCAAACAAGTAATAATGACTTCGATCATATGTTTTGATTCCTCCGGATCTCTTATTTTGATAGACGCAACGCCGGTTTCTTTAGCCGGATAGTCGTTTCCTCCGGGAAACAGGGCATCTCCGATAAAAATCATATCATCAATGGCAATATCCAGTGTGTCACAGAGTTTTTTGATCCCATAAGCTTTATCAATACCGGGTTTGGTAATGTCAACTGAAGTTGTTCCACCAAGATGAACAGAAAATTCGGGGATTGATAGACTCAGTATTTCTTGAATCTTCTTCCGTTTTGCAAAATCAGGATCCCATTTCGTCTTTTCTTCAATTGGTGCCTGTTGGCCCAATGCGGAATAGGTTATTTGGCTACCACGGTCTTCAATTTCATCACCCCAAATCTGGTTAATATCAAAATCAACTGTATTGAGTGAGTTTTTTAACTCATTTATAATTTTCGTCTTTTCTTCCTGGTTGAAATCTTCCGAATATATTTTTTTCCAAGTTCCCTTGTACTGGTAGAACTGCGTGCCGCAGGTAGGAAGCAGCGACAAGTTATTCAACCTTTCATCAGCTGAAAGATTGGACAAAATTTGTTTTTCGAACTGTGGCCAGCCGCCTCCCGAAATAATAGCTACTTTGACAATGCCGAGTAAATCATGCAGCAGTGATGCCATTTCAGTATCGAGTGACGATTTACTTTCAGCAAGTGTTCCGTCTAAATCAAATACAATAAGTTTTTTCATTCGAAGATTTTAATACAATGTGATTGAGTTTGGGATAAACGTTTTAAGTTATAATACAACATATTTCATATCGACCACTACTTACTACCAACTACTTGTTTACTTCTTCTCGTAACTATTCTTTATCCATTTTGTCGTTGTATTCACCTTGTCGTGCAGCTAAATTGCACATTGCCTGATGGTACAAAACTACCTGTGCTTCCGGTACATTTGTTTCTTTTCCATGCCAGATATCTAAGGCAGGTTGCTGGATAGCACGACCAAACGAAAATGATACTTCCCAGGGTAGTTTAGACTTAAACCTGACATTGATAGCATTCAGACGAGCCGAAGCTAATCTCGAAGATTGTCCGCCCGACAAGAACGCAATTCCCGGAACTGCTGCCGGAACAGTACGTAACAGGCATTTGACTGTTGCATCTGCCACTTCATCAATCGATTCTTGTTTTTCACAAGCCAATCCCGGTACAATCATGTTTGGTTTTAGAATCATGCCTTCGAGTATCACACCTTGTTTATACAGTTGATTGAAAACCGTATGCAGCACTTGTTCGGTAACTTCAAAACAACGTTCCATCGTATGATCGCCGTCCATAAGTACTTCCGGTTCAACAATCGGAACAATTCCTTCTTCCTGACATAATGCAGCATAACGGGCTAAAACCTGTGCGTTGGCTTCTATACATGCGCGTGTTGGAATGCCTTCTCCTATAGTAATTACAGCCCGCCATTTGGCAAAACGCAAGCCCATCTGAGCATATTCTTTGAGGCGGTCGCGTAAGTTATCCAGACCTTCGGTAATTCTTTCGCCCGGATGTCCTGCCATGACTACGGTGCCGGCATCTACTTTTATTCCGGGAATAATTCCCCTATCGTTCAAAGCATTGATAAATGATGTGCCGTCTTTCAAATGCTGACGAATTGTTTCATCAAAAAGAATGGCTCCGCTGATACTCTTATTTAAACCGGTTGTAGTGACTATCAATTCACGATAGTCACATCTTAGCTCTGCAGTTTCAGGAATGCCCAGTTTAGCAAATCGTTTGTTACAGGTTGGATAACTCTCGTCCATCGCCAACAAGCCTTTACTGTCAGCAACCAATGCTTTCGCAGTGTCAATAAGCTTTTGTATATTCATCTTTCTATTTTATAATCATTTATATTCCATGCTACTAATAATGCAAATCAGGAGTTGAAAAATAGTCCGTAAGACTTACATATCCATAGGATAAACATGTATATATGTCTGCTGTCCGTAGTCATTTCTGTTTTTCAATGTTTATCCCCTACGGAGAATTGATTGAGGCTATTTTGCCTGCTTGGTAGGAACGATAAAAAGCGGTATAGTTGTTTTATTTAATACGGCTTTCGCTTCACTTCCCATAATGATATCTTCCAACCATTTGCGGCTGTGCGATCCCATAACAATAGCATCTACCCCTAACTCTTTAGATACAGTTAAAATAGTAGGGGCAATTTCGCCGAATTCAAGCATCGTTTGAATAGAGTCGTCGCCCAGATGTTTTTTTACTTTTCCCAGAAACTCACGAATCGATTTTTCCAAATCTCCCATAATGTCGACCCGAAGTTCACGCATAGAGGTGTAGGTAGAATAATAAACCGGTTGCTCGGATATTACGTGAAA
>DAIQOQ010000346.1:0-2435 GCA_036787795.1 Paludibacter sp.
TTGCCCCGGATTTTTCCTCCGAAATGAGGACGAATCCGGGGCAATTTGTTTCTTTTGGTATAAAAAACTAAAGTAAAAGGGGAATTTTATATAGGTTATTATTGAAAATCGATAAAATATAGTTGGTGTACAATAATTATTCATATATTTGCAGTCTAAAGAAAACAAAAAGTAAGTTTATGTTGATACAAAATTTGATCAAACAGGAATGGAAAAAGAGTTATAGAACGCAGGGCTTCTATCGAAATCTGGCGGTAGGCATTCTGCTGGGCTTTTTTGCACTTTACATGGCAGGGGTATTGTTATTCCTGGGGTTTTCGTTGAACGAAATTCTTGAAAAGGCCGACAGTAAGTTTACGCCTATGGAATTGTTCGATGGCGCTATGCTGTATATTATGTTGTTGGGACTGGCTTTGCGCTTTTTTATGCAGCAATTGAATACGCTTAATCTGCCACCCTATCAGGTGCTGCCTATCAAGCGGTCGTCGTTGATTAATTTTTTGATTCTGAAGCCGCTTACCAGTCCGGCAAACTATCTTTTGTTGCTGGTGGTGGTTCCTTTTGCCGTGAAATCGGTGGTAGGGTACTACAGCGCGTCGGTAGCATTGCGGTTTGTGCTGAGTTTTGTGCTGCTGGTGTGGTTCAACTCGCTGATGGCTGCTTTTCTGAAACGCCGTTTTGGCTCGGGAGCGCTATCGTTTGTGGTTATACTGGTTATTTTTGGCGGTATAGTGGCGTTGGAATATTTTAAGCTATTCTCGCTATTCGGATTGTCGAGGGCGCTTTACGGATTTATTGTGCTGAAGTGGTACGGGCTTGTGGTATCGGCGTTATTGGTAGGTATTGCTTACTTGCTGAACAAGTGGTTTTTTGCTCAGAACTATTATGCTGAAAGATTTAACCGCAAAATAGAAGGAAATAAAACAGCTACAGCCGATTTGTCGTTTCTGAACCGTTTCGGCATTATTGGCGAACTGATAAGCATGGAGCTCAAGCTGATTCTAAGGCACAAGCGTACGAAAAGTATCTTGTATATGTCTGGCATTTTTATGCTTTACGGATTAATGTTTTATACCCGAAAAGACTTTGCAGATAGCAGCGGTTTTCTGTTTTTTATAGCTATGTTTATGACCGGCCTGCTTATGTTGATGTTCGGACAATGGCTGATAAGCTGGGATAGTTCACATTTCGATAGTCTTATGACTAAAAATATTCCCATCCGGACCTATTTAAATGCCAATTATTACCTGATGATTGCATTCAATGTCATTTGTTTTGTGGTGACAACTCCCTATTTTTTATTTGGAATGAAAATAGTGTATATGCATCTGACAGCGTTTATCTTTAATATCGGAGTGAATATTTATCTGCTGATGTATCTGGCTACTTATAATAACAGGCGAATAGACCTCTCCAAAGGTTCGGCAATGAACTATCAGGGAACTACCTACAAAAGCTTTTTAATAGTGCTGCCCATTATGTTTATACCCATGGGTATTGTGTGGGTGTTATCAACTTTTGTATCGCTGGCAGCAGCGCTGTGGACACTTACCGGACTGGGATTGTTGGGGATATTGCTTCGCAAGCCGTTGATAACCGTTTGTGTAAATCAGTTTAACCGCCGGAAATATAAACTGGCCGAAGGATTCCGAGAAGCGGAGTAAGTAGGGAGTTAGTAATAAGTAGTAGGTAGTAAGTAGTTGACAGTTTAAAGCTGATAGAGGGAATTTTTCATTTATAATTTACAATTGATCATTTATAATTAGAAAGGATATGATACAAGTAACCGATTTACAAAAGGCTTATAACGGGGTGACCGTGTTGGATATTCCGGGTTTGACAATTGCTCCGGGCGAAAGCTTTGGTTTGGTGGGCAACAACGGGGCGGGAAAAACTACTTTTTTTCGACTGATTCTGGATTTGATTGAACCTACAAAGGGCGAAGTGAAAATAGAAGGAGAGAAGGTGATGCGCAACGATGCCTGGAAAACCATTACCGGTTCGTTTCTGGACGAGGGCTTTCTGATTGATTTCCTGACTACCGAAGAGTATTTCAGCTTTGTAGGAAAGTTACATCACAAGTCCGAAGGCGATATTGCCCTGTTTTTGGACGGAATGAAGGACTTTTTCAACGATGAAATTCTGGGAACAAAAAAACTGATCCGCGATTACTCCAAAGGTAACCAGAAAAAGATCGGTATTGCAGCCGCCCTGATAGGCGATCCGAAAATTCTGATTCTGGATGAACCATTTACGGCACTGGACCCATCATCGCAAATACGGTTGAAGCGTTTTTTGATTGATTTACAAACCCGCCTGAATATGACAATGCTTATTTCGAGTCATGATTTGAACCACGTGACCGAGGTATGCAAACGCACCGTGGTGCTTGAAAAAGGCAAAGTGGTGCGCGACCTGCAAACCAACGAGGATAC
>DAIQOQ010000347.1:0-2435 GCA_036787795.1 Paludibacter sp.
TCGTACTAAAGTCGGTTTAGATTGCACTTTTGTTCTTTGAGATCGTACTAAAGTCTGTTGAAATTGTACTTTTGTTCTTTCAGATCGTACTAAAGTCGGTTGAGATTACACTTTTGTTCTTTGAGATTGTACTAAAGTCGGTTGAGATTGAAAATTTCCGAGTGCTGATACAGAGAATATCTTATCCCTCCGTGCACTATCCTTAATTATTCCGGTTTACTTCAGAAAATCGGGATAAACAATTCCGAATCTGGAGCGAAAACCTGCCCTTCATTCAAAATGAATGAAAATATTAAGGCAATTTTTTAATAATCTACAGTACAAAAGCACCTGCTTCTGCGTCTAACTCTGATTAGTTTTAATGTCTCATTAGAAAAATATTATCATTTAATTATGAAGAAGATTTTCTTTATTTCCTTTCTTATTGCCCTGGTTTCTGTGTCTGTTGCTGCTCAAAACCGGGGTCTCACAAATACCTCTGTCAGTAAATATACAAAAATGAGCAGTGCCAATATTGACGCTGTGCATTGGACTAACGGTTTTTGGGGCGAACGTTTCGGAGTGTTTAAAGACACGATGATATTTTCAATGTGGCGTACGCTGAAAGATGCCGATTTGAGTCATGCATACCGTAATTTTGAGATTGCAGCGGGCCAATGCAACGGAACACATTGCGGACCTCCGTTTCACGATGGTGACTTTTATAAATTCTTAGAAGGTGTAGCCGTAATATATGCTCAAACCAAAGATCCGAAACTGGATAAAATGATGGATGAGATCATTGCTGTGATTGGAAAAGTACAACGTCAGGATGGTTACATTCATACACCAGTCATCATTTCCGAAATGAATAAGGGCGTTGATTCGCATAAACACGAAACGGTTGTGACCGGAACAAAAGTAGGAAACAAAGATGATAAAGCTTTTGAAAACCGCCTCAATTTTGAGACCTACAATCTGGGGCATTTGATGACGGCCGGAATAATTCACCACAGGGCAACCGGAAAAACCACTTTGTTGAATATAGCCATTAAAGCAACTGATTTTCTGTGTCATTTTTACGAAACAGCATCTGCCGAACTGGCCCGAAACGCTATTTGTCCTTCACACTATATGGGCGTGGTGGAAATGTACCGCGAAACCAAAAATCCACGTTATCTGGAACTATCGAAAAACCTGATAAATATTCGTGGTATGGTTGATAATGGTACCGACGATAATCAGGATCGCGTTCCTTTCCGCAAACAGTATCAAGCCATGGGGCATGCCGTTCGTGCCAATTATTTGTATGCCGGAGTGGCCGATGTATATGCCGAAACAGGTGAGGAACAACTGATGAAAAACCTTACCAGCATTTGGTCGGATATTGTGAATCGGAAAATGTATGTTACCGGAGCATGTGGGGCGCTTTACGACGGAACTTCGCCGGACGGAACTTATTACACACCTGATAGCATTCAGAAAGTGCACCAAAGCTACGGTCGTGCTTACCAGTTACCCAATTTCACGGCACATAACGAGACTTGTGCCAATATTGGAAACATGCTTTTTAATTGGCGAATGTTACAAACTACTGCTGATGCTAAGTATGCCGAAATTGTAGAAACTGCACTTTACAATAGTGTTTTAAGCGGGATAAGTCTGGATGGGAAACGGTTTTTCTATACCAATCCGCTGAAAATATCAAAAGATTTTCCTTATACGCTCCGTTGGTCAAAAGAACGCGAGGTGTATATCAAATTGTGTAACTGCTGTCCACCCAATACCGTTCGTACACTTTGCGAAGCACAAAACTATGCTTATAGTTTAGGAAACAATGCGGTTTGGTGTAACTTATACGGTGGCAGCCAGCTGGAAACTGTATTAAACGGAAAAGATAAAATCAAACTTACTCAGGTGACCGACTATCCCTGGGATGGCAATATCAAAATAGCGGTAGATAAAGCTCCTAACAAAGCTTTCTCGCTGTATTTGCGTATTCCCGAATGGTGCGACAAAGCATCGGTTACCGTAAACGGTCAGCTTATTCCGGCTGAAAACAAAGCCAACACATACACCGAAATTAATCGGGTATGGAAAAAAGGCGATGTTGTAGAGTTGGTTCTTGATATGCCGGTGAAGCTGTTGGAGTCAAATCCGTTGGTAGAGGAAACCCGCAATCAAACGGTAGTAAAACGTGGTCCGCTGGTTTATTGCCTCGAAGGTGCTGATGTAGCCGGAGGAAAATCGATTGATAATGTATTGATCCCGGCTGATATGAAATTCAGTCCGCGCAAAACAACGATTGCCGGAAGCTCTATCGTAGTGTTGGACGGAACTGCCCGGCTTGCTGACGAAGGTTCTTGGAAAAACACCTTGTACCGCGAAGTTGGAAAATCAGATAAAACCGTCAACATTACGCTGATTCCATATTACGCCTGGGGAAACCGTGGAAA
>DAIQOQ010000135.1:0-7559 GCA_036787795.1 Paludibacter sp.
TACACGCCGAAAAAGAAAAGCATGTTATTCTGATTACGATTGACGGTTTCAGACCTGATTTTTATTTTGAAAAGGAATGGCACACTCCGAATCTGCATAAAATGGTGCAGGAAGGAACTTGCGCCTTCGGAGTAAACAGTGTATTTCCATCAATCACCTATCCTTCGCACACCACCATTGTTACCGGAGTACAGCCGGCTGAACATGGCATTTATTACAATAGCGTATTCGAACCGGATAGTGTGACTGGAAAAATCTACTGGAATTTTCATCAAATTACAGCTCCTACCCTATGGCAAGCCGTTACGAACGTCGGATTAAAAGCCTCTTCTATCAATTGGCCGGCTTCAGCCGAAGCTCCGGTAAGGTATAACATCCCTGATATTGGTGGCAGACGGGATGATCTGATAAAGTATGCTGTTCCGACAGGATTTTTAGACACCCTGAACAGTCAGTTGTTTCATCAAAAAGAGATAGCTGATATTGATTTAGGAAAAGATCAGAATTCCGCAAAGATTGCTGCATGGGTCATAAAAAAAGACAAGCCCAACTTTATGACAGTTCACTTGTTTTCGGTTGATCATTTCGAGCATCAGGAAGGACGACAGGGTAAAAAGGTGGAAGAGGCAATTGCCGATGCCGACGAAGGAGTGGGAATAATCAGGCAGGCTATTCAGGAGGCAGGAATGACTGACAACACCTTGCTGATTGTAACCGGAGACCATGGATTTTTGGATGTAAACACCAATGTCTTTCCAAATGTATGGTTGGCTAAAGCCGGATTATTAGACAATCCGAACGGACAATGGAAAGCCCGTTTTCATTCCACAGGTGGAAGTGCTTTTTTATTTTTGAAAGATAAAAACGATACGGAAACACTCCTGAAAGTAAAATCAATGCTGAAGAATTTACCTGCTGATGAAAAGAAATATATTCGGGTCATTACAACTGCCGAAGCACAAAAGATGGGTGCCGATCCCAATGCCTCATTGGAATTATCCGGGTTAAACGGAGCTTCCTTTGGAAATGAATATACCGGAAAAGCGGTTCGTACAGGCAAAGGTGGTACACACGGCTATTATCCCGATTGCAGGGAGATACAGACAGGTTTTATCTGTGTAGGTAAAAGCGTGCAAAACAATTATGAAATAAAGGAAATGAATCTGAGAGATATCACAGCAATCGTTGCTCAGTATCTTGAAATTCAAATGCCATCCTGCAAGGGAAAAGTACCTGCAGGTTTATTCAAATAAACAATCATCATGAAGAAAATCGAATATCTATTATTATTTTTAATGCTATTGTCTGGTAACCTGGTAGCAAATCAACCTGCTACTTTTACGGTAGCCAGCTATAATCTGCGACAAGCCAACCGTGAGGATTCGGTAAACGGCAATGGTTGGGGACAACGCGCTCCCTACATAGCGAAGATTGCTTTGTTTCACGGGTTCGATATTTTCGGAACACAAGAAGGATTTTATGGACAGCTGCAGGACTTGAAACAGCTGATGCCCGGGTATGAATATATCGGAGTGGGGCGCGACGACGGAAAGAAACAGGGAGAACATTCGGCCATTTTCTACCGTACTGATAAATTTCAGGTACTCGATCATGGTGATTTCTGGCTGTCGGAAGATCAAACGAAACCTAATTTTGGTTGGGATGCAGCGTGCGTTCGTATTTGCACCTGGGGAAAGTTTAAGGAGATCGGTACCGGACTTACATTTGTGTACTTTAACCTGCACATGGATCACAAAGGAACAAAAGCCCGTGAAGAGAGTGCGAAGCTGATTCTGAAAAAGATTCAGGAAATGCCAAAAGGCATGCCGGTAATACTGACAGGCGATTTTAATGTCGATCAGTTTTCGCCTTCCTATCAGTTGTTGAATACATCAGACATATTGCATGATTCGTACGATAAAGCAGCTTTGACTTACGAGCCTGTTGCTGGCACATTCAACGGATTCAATTCCAATAATTCACCCATTGGACGTATTGACCATATTTTTCTGACCAATGATTTTTCTGTGCTAAAATATGGAATTTTAGACGATACATATCGAGCCACAAACAAGGAGAATGGAAATAATGTACATGTTAAGGCTGTTGAGAAGCAAAAATCAGAAGCCAGATGTCCTTCCGACCATTTTCCGGTGATGATAACTGTGGAAGTAAAATAGATGTTTTTAATGCATCACACTCCTGAGTTATTATATTCGTTTTCATATAGTAGCCGGAGTTAAAAAGAGAACATGCCGAAACTATTTCCTTAGTTTCGGCATGTTCTCTTTTCAGTTCAACATCTGTCGGATAATTTTATACAGTCCGAAGAGCAGGAAGTAAATACTTTTGGCTATTTGCTTTGGCTTACCCCTTCAGTAGTCATTTGTACACGCTTCATAGTCCCATCGGGGTTGTAATAAAGCCGGTCGATGCATACCGAACGATGAAAACTACTTCCACCTACATCGGCACCACCATTGTGATAAACAAAATACCACTTACCTTTAAATTCTACAATAGCCTGATGATTGGTATTAGAGTTTCCAGCCAGCTCGTTCAAAATGCCTTTGTACTCCCACGGTCCTGTAATTTTTCGGCTCATGGCATACACTATTTTCTCGGGAAACTCAGAAGCATACGACAAGTAATACCAACCCTTGTTTTTATGAATCCAGGAAGCTTCGGTATAGCGGGGTAAATCTTTAACTGCTACGATAGGTCCAATAGTATCTATCATGTTTTCTTTCAACTTTACGTAATAACATTGGGTATTTCCCCAAAACAGGTAAGCTTGTTTATCATCATCGATGATCACAGTCGGGTCAATGTCATCCCAGCTAATTTTGGTATAGTTGGTTGTCAAATCATTGGTGATTATGGCTGAACCTTTGGCATCTTTAAATGGTCCTGTAGGACTATCCGATACGGCTACACCAATAGCTTTTCCATGAACGGTTCCATGCTCCACCGCCACATACCAGTAAAACTTGCCATTGCGCTCTATCACCTGCGAGGCCCAGGCATCACCCTTAGCCCAGGCAAAGTCTTTAGCATGCAATGGAGTCGGATGTTCGGTCCAGGTTTTCATATCATCTGACGAGAACACACACCAGTCGTTCATCACATAGCGTTCCTGACCTTTAGTACACTCATCGTGTCCGGTATAAAGATAAAACTTATTTTTATACACCATGGCAGCCGGATCGGCTGTGTATTTGTAACGAATAACGGGATTTCCCTCTGAACGAAAAGTTGTGTCACGCGTTACTTCCTGACTAAACAGCTGGCTGATACTTAAAATGGGAAGTAGAAGAATAAATAATTTTCTCATGATCAATTTTACTATTTTATAACTTAAGTACAAAACTAAGATAAAAACCACAAGTGTCAAACAGAGCCTGATTATTTTACAAATTTGTCCACTAATTAAAAGAAATCGTTTCTGAATTACGTCACAACGGAAAGACAACTCATGTGTTTTTCCTACTAGACTCTCAATTCCGCTTGAAACACGGTTATGGCTTGACCTTTTATTTCTACACGTTCGTTTAGCTGCTTTACTTTTATTCGTCCGGTGCGTTTGGAGAGTTGATAGGAGTTGAATTCTGTCTTACCTGTTTTTGCGTGCCACAAAGGCGTGAGTGCGCAATGAGCTGAACCTGTTACCGGATCTTCGTTTATACCTGCCAATGGTGCAAAAACCCGCAATACAAAATCGCGGTCGGGTTGTTCGCCAGCAGCTGTTATCATTAAGTGGCCTAGTCCACTCGCTTTCAGTCGCTCAAAGTCAGGCTTAGCATTTTGAACGTCGGCTTCCGAAGCAGCAACAGCAATCACCCAATCGTAAATACTCGAATACATTTCCTGTGTACCGAAACCTATCAATGCTTTAAAATCAGACGGAACATCCATTTTTGTCAACGGATAAGCCGGAAAATTCATGGCTATCCAATCACCTTGTTTAGTCATGATTAATTCAGCACCTTCAGCTTTGAATACAATCGATTCATTCGCCTTTTTCAGTCCCAGTTCGTATATCATGTGCGCACTTGCAAGCGTAGCATGTCCGCAAAGCGGCACTTCGCGGTTGGGTGTAAAATAACGTATTCGGAATTCGTTTCCATGGGGGATGATAAAGGCCGATTCGGAAAGATTCATTTCTGCAGCCAACTGTTGCATTTTCTCAGCCGGAAAATGTTCGTTTACTATCATTACACCTGCCGGATTACCTTTGAAAGGTATTGATGTAAAAGCATCTACTTGATAAATTGTGTTCATATTGACTTACTTGATTAAATTAAATATTCTCGCACACAAAGTATACTTATTAATATTGTTTTCAAATTCATTCTTATTCTGTGAATTCTGTGTGTTCCGTGTGCTAAATAATAGCATTTGCTAAAACACCAAATCGCAATTCGATTCTACAGCATCGACATTAGCTCCAAGGCTTTTGTAGAAGTCAATAGCCGGTTGATTCCATTCAGACACCTGCCAACGAAGCTTTTTGCAGTTTTCGGCTTTGGCAAAGGCTATCACCTCGTTTATCAACTTAGTACCTACACCTGCACCCCTGAAGTCGGGTCGTACGTACAAATCATCCATATACAAGGATTTGCCTATCCATGTGTAATAACCAAAGAAATAAGTTACATAACCCAGTATCTCATCTGCAGCGTTCACCGCCACAAATCCCGTTAGGTATTCTTTCTCTTTCATCATTTGCTCCACGGAGTTGGTCATCTTCCCCGGTAATTTTTCAAAAAGTGCAAACTCTTTGAAAAGAAAAATCAATACAGGAAAATCATACTCTTCAATCTTTCTGATAGTGACTGTCATGTTCTTTAGTTTGATGTAGTAAGTGTAACGTATTCTCTGTCCAAAATACTCATATTGTGTACCGAATAATATTCATCATCTATTACAAAAGATTCCCGCAAAGTGCCTTCTATACGAAAACCACAACTTTGATAGCAGCGAATAGCAGCTTTATTGTATTCAAAAACACCCAAATCGACCCGATGAAGTGCTAGTTCTTCAAAACAAATTTTCAGCAAAGCCCGTATCAGTTGTCGTCCATAACCCTTACTTCTATCCTGCTTCTTAGCAATCAGAATCCGACATAGGCGCGCACTCTTATTCTTTACATTATGATGACTAATGGATGCATGTCCAATTACCTTGCCTGTCGCTGAATCCACCACACGGTATATTCTGTTAGCAGAATCGGCCACGTACTTCTTCAATTGCTCCTGCGTAACCGGAAAGCTAAATGAAGCCCCACCAAATTGAGACATAAATTTCTCAGTATCCATCCAGCTGATAAACTGCTCAAAATCATCTTCGGTAAATTTCTCAAGTCGTATCATAACCCACTAATCATTTAAATTTGTAATTCATTTGCAAATGTAAGAATTATTCATAAAAGAATTGTCCCGAAAATCATTTCAGATCTTCGGGACAATCTCTAGTTAAGACAATCACTAATTCTTATAATTTATATCCAGGAATAAAAATCTATTGTCATTTTGAGCTTTAGCAGCTTTTGAATCAACATTTAGCAACATAACCGGTGGATCCATTTCTGTCGGTTTAGCCGCCGACCATTCCGGAAGTCCTTTTCCATTGGGATTACCGGTTTTTATGAAGTTGGCGATGTATTGTTGGGCTGTCTTTGAAAGGATATAATCATCTTTCTCCCACGCAAATTCAGGTTCCAGATAGAGATTTCCCATCAGATATTCAATCTCATCGGCATGGGCCGCACCCAGTTTTTTAGGAACAGCAGTTGCAGTCTCTTTTTTCTTTGTACCTCCTGCAAGCCCCGAAGCTAAGGACTTATCTTTCAAGGCCGGTCTCGGATGGCAAAACAAGTATCGATACACGGGCTGCGACGAATTCTTACGGTGCAGATCGAACCATTTCCAGGTACTGTACACAATAAACCGATCGGAGGACAACTCAGTTGCAGAGAGTTCCACTTCTTTATCGGTGTTGTGGGCATAAAGTTTCAGAACCTCTTCTGAATCGTTAGGATAAGTCTCTTTTACTTTGGCGATAAAGTTTTCGCTATTAAAGGGTTTGCCTCCCATGAATACCATACCTGGGATTTCAGCAGAATTCCACCCAACTAGTAAAGGTATTTGAGCCTGTTTACCGGCATTATATATTTCGGGTAATGATGTTGGCAGAAAGTACCCATCAATAACCGTTGGAAACCCGGAGCGTCTGTATTTTACGTAGATGTCTATAAGTTCTTTTGTGCTCAGTGATCTCAGTGCTTTCAATGAGGAATAACCGGCTTTCTCTACAAATTCCAATCCTGTCTTTTCGGCTTCTTTTAATGGTACTGGAGCCATAGTAGGCTTGATTGCTGCTCCACTCTCACCAATGGCTCCGGCTATAAGTTCTTTGGACAAAGGGGAAGCCATGTGAGCACTGACTGAAATGGAACCCGCTGACTCTCCGGCAAGCGTCACCCGTTTAGGATCGCCACCAAAAGCAGCGATATTCTTTTGCACCCACCGTAATGCAGCTACCTGATCCAGATATCCATAATTTCCGGAAGCTTTGTAGGAAGTTTCGTTGCTGAGTTCGGGGAGTGATAAGAAGCCAAAGATGTTCAGTCGATAATTAAATGTTACAACTACTATCCCTTTTTGAGCCATAGAGGCTCCATCATAGCGAGGTTCAGTACCATCACCGGCCACTAAGCCTCCTCCGTAGATATACACCAGCACAGGTAATGATTGAGCCGACCTTTTCAACGGTGCCCACACGTTCAGGTACAGACAATCCTCGCTCATTGAGTCGAGTCGGTTGTTCATCTTTCCAAAAACCTCGATTTGTACCGGTTTGGGTGCAAACTTTTGTGTTTTCAGCACACCTTGCCAGTTGTCATGTTGTTGTGGAGCTTTCCAACGAAGTTCGCCGACAGGAGCTTTTGCAAAAGGAATTCCAAAATACATCTGAAGGTCTGTTTTAGTGTCTTTTAATCCTTCAATTGTTCCGTTTTCAATTGATGCTTGTACCATAGTCTGAGTTTTACTCTGTGAAACCAAAGAAAAACTGATGCAGCACAAAGCAATAAGGAAGATTGGTTTTATTTTCATTTTATTTATAACTTAGAATTCTACAAAATATCTGTCATTCTTGGGTATTACTTTTTGTGACTAAATAACCAGGCAAAAACTCCGGGTTCTTTAAATGTATTTTCCCAACAGTTGTGATTTACGCCCGGATATTCCGTGTACTTGATTTCACGCTTTCCATCATTCAGCCGTTTATATGCATTACGGGCATAGTCCACAGAGACAACCTGATCTACGGCTCCATGAAACAACCACAGAGGTGTTTTTTTGTCATGAGCCGTAAACCAATCGAGATTTACTGCACCACACATAATATAGGCAGCTGCAAAAGTGTTGGGCATGCGTATCAATAATTCATACGTTCCCAAACCACCCATCGACAGTCCACCAACATAAACCTGTTTTTTATTGATCTTACCGGAATTTATCCACTCTTTGGTCAATCCCATCAGCAATTTCAGGGAT
>DAIQOQ010000348.1:0-2430 GCA_036787795.1 Paludibacter sp.
TTTCACGTCTTTTTAGTACTTTTGAAAAGTAATTAAAGTCATTCGAATGAAAAATTCCATCAAAAACATAGTAGGTATCTGTACTCTTTCAATTTGCTGCATATCATCTGTATTCAGTCAAAAAACAACGGAGTATAAACTCTGGTACAACAAACCTGCGCAGGTTTGGACGGAAGCTTTACCTTTGGGAAATGGTCGTTTGGGAGCGATGGTTTTCGGAAATCCTGGTACAGAGCAGATTCAATTGAATGAAGCCACTATTTGGGCCGGACAACCGAACAACAATGCCAACCCCGATGCGTTGGAAAATATTCCCAAAGTTCGTGAATTGGTTTTTGCAGGAAAATACCTCGAAGCACAGACACTCGCCACCGATAAAGTGATGGCGAAAACCAACTCGGGAATGCCCTACCAGCCTTTCGGCGATTTACGCATCTCATTTCCGGGACATACACGATATACCGATTACTACCGCGATCTGAATCTCGACTCAGCCTGCACTTCGGTACGTTACAAGGTAGATGGAGTAACTTACAAACGCGAGACCTTCACTTCGTTTACCGATCAGGTAGTGATTACCCGACTGACTGCTTCGAAAAAGAATAAAATCACCTTCAACGCTATGCTTACCTCGTCACATCAGGATGTTTTTATTGCTTCTGATGGCAATTGTGTAACGCTCGACGGTGTTTCGTCGTGGCACGAAGGCCTGAAGGGAAAAGTAAAGTTTCAGGGACGACTCGCAGCTAAAATACAAGGCGGAACGATGACCTGTAAAGACGGCGTATTGTCGGTGGAAAATGCTACCGAAGCGGTTTTGTATGTTTCTATTGCCACCAATTTCAATAATTACAAAGACATCACCGGTGATGCACCGGAACGTGCCAAAAGCTATCTGAATAAAGCATTACAGCATTCGTATACCGAAACAAAAAAGGCACATATTGCTTATTTCAAATTGTTCATGGATAAATCATCCCTGAATCTGGGCGAAAATAAATCGACTGAGACCACCGACAAACGCATTGAGAACTTTGCCAAAACGAATGATAGCCATTTGGTAGCGACTTATTATAAATACGGACGTTATTTGCTTATTTGCAGCTCTCAACCCGGTGGACAGCCGGCCAATCTGCAAGGAATATGGAATGATAAACTATTTCCCTCGTGGGATAGCAAGTATACAACCAATATCAACCTGGAAATGAATTACTGGCCGGCAGAAGTTACCAATCTGACGGAACTGAATGAGCCTTTATTTCGCCTGACAAAAGAAGTTAGTGAAACCGGCAAAGATGCTGCCAGGACAATGTACGGTGTAAATGGTTGGGTACTTCATCATAATACCGATATCTGGCGCATTACAGGTGCTGTGGACAAAGCTCCGTCAGGTATGTGGCTGGCAGGTGGTGCATGGCTAAGCCTGCACTTGTGGGAACATTATCTCTATACAGGTGATATCGAATTTCTGAGATCAATTTATCCGATTATGAAAAACGCAGCCTTGTTTTTCGACAATGTGATGGTGAAAGAACCTACACACAACTGGTTGGTGCTATGTCCGAGCAATTCGCCGGAAAATCCTCACGCAGGTAGCAACGGACAAGCCACTACTGCCGGAGGCGTAACCATGGATAACGAATTAATTTCAAGTCTCTGGAACATTATTATTCAAAGTTCAAAAACATTAAACACAGATACTGACTTTGCCAATCATCTGCAAAGCCGGTTGAAAGAGATGGCACCGTTTCAGATCGGTCGTTGGGGGCAGTTACAGGAATGGATGAACGACTGGGACAATCCTGATGATACTCATCGGCATGTTTCACACCTGTGGGGCTTGTTCCCGGGCAATCAGATTTCTCCTTACCGCACTCCCGCCCTTTTTGATGCCGCCCGCACGTCACTTATTCACCGCGGCGATCCTTCTACCGGCTGGAGTATGGCCTGGAAGGTATGTTATTGGGCACGTTTGCTCGATGGAGATCATGCTTATAAGCTTATTACCGATCAATTGTCCCTGGTTCGCAATGAATTGAAAAAAGGAGGAACATATCCGAATCTGTTCGACGCACATCCGCCCTTTCAGATTGATGGAAACTTCGGTTGCACGGCAGGCATCGCCGAAATGCTGATGCAAAGTTACGATGGTTTTATTTATCTGCTTCCCGCTTTACCATCTGTTTGGGATAAAGGAGAGATAAAAGGGCTGGTAGCCCGTGGTGGTTTTGAGATGGATATGAAATGGAATGAAAATAAAGTGGAAAAAGTAATTATCAAGTCGCGCATAGGTGGAAATTGCCGGTTGCGTTCATTGACTCCACTCATCGGAGCCGGACTGACGGAAGCCACAGGTGAAAATACAAATCCGCTGTATACACTTCCGGAAAATCCGAAGCCGTTGATCAATGAAAAAGCAAAACTGAATCC
>DAIQOQ010000349.1:0-2413 GCA_036787795.1 Paludibacter sp.
TATTCTCCGAACTGAAAGAAGCTGATGCAGCTATTTTAGGTGCCAGTGCTTTGGCCTGGGAAATTTGAGCTGACAAAAGATCAAAGACAAAAGAATAAAGAGCAAAGATTAAAGACGAAGGATCTGAGATCTGAGATTCAGAATCTTGAAACTTTTCAAATAGAAGAATCCCTTTCTGTAATATGCAGGAAGGGATTTTCTTTGGAGTAAAGAGTAGAGACAAAAGAGTAAAGAACAAAGACAAAAGATTAAAGACCGGAGATTAGAAAATTGAAAGTCTATAAATCATGTTGTCTTGTAAACTTTACATATCAAATTTTTGTAAGAGTTTTGGCTAACGCCGATTTTCAATTTTCACTTCGCGACCAATGACAAATTATACTTTTATTTATCAAACGTCAGATCGATATAAAAACACTAGAAATGGCATTCTGGCAAGTCCGAAGGACTTGAATGTGAATAACCACGGGTAAAACCCGTGGATAGAGGTAAGACTTAAACACGAACCCCGAACGGGGTTCAATACCAACATACCATCTTATCATTCAACCCACTTCGGGGTTGTGAATATCGGGTCATTCGTATCCCCCGGTTGCGCTTCACTTACCGGGGGCTATTGACATTTAGCCACTTCGTGGCAATAAATAGTTTTTTCGGCATACCCTAAATATAAAAGAGGCTGTCTCAAAATTGAGTCAGCCTCTTTTATGTTTCAAAGTCTTTAGATAGAACCTTTTTTCGATTATTTATCTTTCGTCCCTACCTTTTGCTCTTTGTTCTTTTGTCTTTGTTCTTTGCTCTGTTGTCTTTTGTCTTTGCTCTTTGTTCTTTGTTCTTTGTTCTTTTGTCTCAATGAAACAGATTCAAAAAGTTTCTCGGCACTTGTGTTTCAAAGCTCACCACCTCGGTAGTTATCGGATGGTAAAACGCCAACAAACGGGCATGTAATCCCAAGCGCCCGATCGGACTAATGTTGGCACCATATTTTTTATCACCTACTATGGGGTGACCGATGCCCTGCATGTGCACACGAATCTGATTTTTACGACCAGTTTCGAGTTCTATTTCCAACAAAGAGTAATCATCGTTCGACTTCACGCAACGGTAGTGTGTAATAGCTTGCTGACCGCCATCGTCGGTATTGCTCGAATGAATCTTCAACGATTTTTCGTTCTCCGAAAGCCAGGTTACAATCGTATCCTGTTCTTTTTCCATTTTACCTTCGACCAAAGCCACGTAAATACGACGGGTGACAATGCGATGCCAGTTTTCCTGAAGGATAAGCTGTACTTCTTTATTCTTGGCAAACATAATTACCCCCGATGTTTCGCGATCCAGACGATGTACCACATAAATGCGATTATCAGGCGAGCCTTTTTTCACATGGTTTTTCAGAATGGAAAAAGCAGTTGTTTCATCCGCATTTCCGGTACTTACGGTCAACAGTCCTTCTTTCTTTTCCACCACAATCAGGTAGGCATCTTCAAAGATAATTTTGAGTTTTGGATGATTCAGTTCGATGGTTCCGCGACCGCTGTTTACAGCAACAATGTCATTGGGCTGTAAGGGCAGATTAAACTGCGTGGTTACTTTATTATTGACCATCACTTGCCGGTGAGCCAGAAGCGATTTGACGGAGTTACGACTCATACCACCCATTTTGGATAGTAGAAAAGTCATCAGTTCCGTTGGTTCGGCAACTTTCAATTTGGTTTCTTTTGGTGCCGGAGCAGCTTTTGGTTTACGTTTCATGTTTTGTTTTTTGAGAAATGGCGGGATTCAGATTCCGCCTGCTGTAATAGTATAAATATGTCTGATATGAGGTGGAATCGGAATTCCACCGTCCCATCTCCTTAGAGAAATTGGTGGAATCGGAATTCCATTATCTTTTTGGTGGAATCGGAATTCCACCATCCCTGGAATTCTGCCATCCCTTAGATCAGACTTTTTGCAACAAAGCCTGCTGCATTTTCACCGTCGATGGCTGAGGAAGTGATTCCTCCCGAATAACCGGAACCTTCGCCCGCGGGGAAAAGTCCGTTGATAACCGGATGTTGTCCTGTCTCCGGATTGCGGGGAACGCGGACAGCCGACGACGAACGGGTTTCGACACCGACCACCACTGCGTCGTTGGTAACGTAACCATGCATCTTACGGTCGAACTTTTTAAAACCTTCACGCAATCGGGATGAAATAATGTCGGGCAGCCAGAAGTGCAGGGGCGACGAGATAAGTCCGGGCAAATAAGAACAGTCCGGCAGGTCGGCCGAGAGTCTTCCTTTTACAAAGTCACCCAGACGTTGTGCCGGAGCTACTTGTTTAAGTCCACCATTGTTTTTATAGGCCAAATTTTCGACGTATTGCTGGAACTTAAGTCCGGCCAACACACCGTATTCCTGATATTCGGCAGGAA
>DAIQOQ010000136.1:0-7470 GCA_036787795.1 Paludibacter sp.
TGTAAATCGGGTTCATTTTCAAATAAAAACAAGTATTTTTGAACATCTGATGCCGGTGAATTCCGAGAAGTAAGATCCGATCTGAGTGATAACTGTAAGTCAATAATAATAAATCGAATAAACGTGGCAGGGTTAAGTCTCCTGTTCTAAATATAAATTCAAAAAAAGTTAGCTGTATGATTAAAAAGATGCTCTTGGTAGCAGCAATTATTTTGAGTAGTACTTCTGTATTTGCTCAAAAAGATACCACGGCGGTGGATAGTTTTAAATTCACGATAGTAAAACAAAACAAAATCACTCCGGTGAAAAACCAGGCCAGCTCGGGTACCTGCTGGAGTTTTTCTACCATCGGATTTTTCGAATCGGAACTGTTGCGTATGGGTAAACCCGAAGTAGATTTATCGGAAATGTTTGTGGTGCATCATTCGTATACCGACAAGGCTGACAAATATGTACGCATGAACGGTGCCTGCAATTTTGGTGGTGGCGGTTCATTCTACGATGTATGGTATGTAATGAAAAATTACGGAATTGTACCGGAATCGGTTATGAACGGATTAAATTATGGTGAAGAAAAACACAAACATGCTGAACTTGATGCATTGACGTCGGCTTATGTAAAGGTGATTGTTTCGAATCCAAACAAAAAACTCTCGACAGCATGGAAAGCCGGTTTTGATGGCATTCTGGATGCTTACCTGGGTCAGACTCCGAAAGAGTTTGCTGTTGATGGCAAGAAATACACAGCACTGACTTATGAAAAATCATTGGGATTGAATCTGGACGATTATGTATCGTTGACTTCGTTTACTCACCATCCGTTTTATGCACCATTTGCTATTGAAATCCCTGATAACTGGCGTAACTCCGAATCGTATAACCTGCCACTGAACGAACTGATGCAGGTATTTGATAATGCTATCGACAAAGGGTATTGCGTAGCCTGGGCATCGGATGTAAGCGAAAAAGGTTTTACCCGTAATGGTATTGCTGTTGATCCGGAAGTGAAAGTAGCTAACCTGCCCGGTACGGATCAGGCAAAGTGGTTGAATATCTCACAAAAAGATATAGAAGAAAAGATTTATAAAGTAAAAGGTCCTCAACCCGAAGTAAAAGTAACTCCCGAAATTCGTCAGGCTGGTTTTGATAACTATCAAACTACCGATGATCATGGTATGGTTATTTACGGAACTGCCAAAGATCAGAACGGTACAAAATATTATCTGGTGAAGAACTCGTGGGGAACAGAAAATAAATACAAAGGAACCTGGTATGCCAGCGAAGCTTTTGTGATGCATAAAACTATTGATATCATGGTTCACAAAGATGCTATTCCAAAAGAAATACTGAAAAAACTGGGGATAAAATAATTCCCGTTTGCATTAAAATAAGAAGAGGCTTTCTAATTCGGGAAGCCTCTTTTGTTTTACAAGCTTTTTGTTTAATTTTGAAGCCTGAAAAAACTGAAGACCTATAATATGAACCGGGTGATTGTTTACTTATTGAAAGATATGGGTAATTTGGGGTGTTTCCCCGAATGCGTTGTGGTTGATACGGATGATAAGGGAGTGTTCTCTTCTCATTTTGTAAAAGTATCGAACCTGAATATATCCAATTATGAAGGCCTTTTTGACGAAACTGATAGGATCTTATTCAACTTTTGCCAGAAACTGGAACCTGATATAATTGTATCCAAAATAGTAGATCGGGATGCAAGAACCTGGGAAAGTCTTGAGAAAAAGTTTTTCAAGAGTAAAAAATTAAACCCGGATGCCCAGTATGTGCGAGATTATCTGATAGAGTATATCGAGCAGAGTCAGAATGATTTTTTTGAGCATTTGTCCGACAAACAATTGTATTTGCCTCACGGAAAATTCCCGTTTATGTGGAGTCGGCTTAGTGTGGAGCCTGAAATGCCTGAATTGCTCTACTGCTTTGAAAGTACACCTGAATGGATTTATTATTTTTTGGATATTACTTGTAAGGGCAAGCCGCTCGACTTGAAAAAGGGTAAACTTGTTTCCCGTAAGTTAGCCCGTGTTTTATTGAAAAATAAGATTTATGAGTTCGAGGAAGAGGTAGATGGTTCCAAGATAATTCCTTTTTTTGATAAAGAAAAGGTATCGGTTTCTCAAATCAACGCTGAAGAGTATATACAGAAAGTCATACTTCCATTAGTTCCTTCCAATCGGGTGCTGGCTATAGGGTTTGAAATCCTGACGGTGTCCGATATGTCGAATGCCATTTTACGTGTCCGGGAGATTGTTCCGGTACGGCAGTTTTCTCTGTTTGATAATGATGGAGAAACCGATTCGCAAGAGAAAAGTATTGTGCTTGAATTGGTGTTCGAATATCAGAATTTTGTATTCTGGGCGGGGCAGGGTGGTCCAACTACTAAGGTTGGTATGACCGATGATTCGTTTACTATTTACAAAGCCGAACGCGATCGTGGTTTGGAAAAACTGTATATAGACGCGTTGAAAGAAGCCGGACTCGATCTGGATGCTAAAGTGCGCAAGATGCCTTATGGCGAAGGTGTGGAATGGCTAAATGATAACTATAAAGTACTCGAATCGACCGGAGTTGAAATTAAGTTTGAAAAACGTGGTGGCGAAACTCAACGCATCTTTGTAGGTGAACGCAGTATTAGTGTAGAGGTAGAAGAAGGGCATGATTGGTTTGATATTAAAGGGCACGTAAAATTTGGTTCTTTCGAAATCCCATTTGTTCGCGTGTTGAATTATATCAAGCAGAACAAACACCAAATGCTGTTGCCCAACGGTGAATATGTGCAAATTCCACAAGCCTGGTTTGAAGAATATAAGGCCTTGGCCGATTTTTGTAAGATTGAAGATGGAAAAACCGTTATTGCCAAGTATCATTGTGTGGTTGCGGATGAGCTTATGCGTGGAGCAAAAATAAAATTGTCGATCAAAGATAATATGCGGATGTTGTTGGAACATAAGCTTGATAAAGATTTTGATTTGCCGGTGAATTTCAAGGGGGAGTTGCGTCATTATCAGCAGCAGGGATACAACTGGCTGCGGTTGCTCGACGATTTGTCGTTGGGTGGCTGTCTGGCCGACGATATGGGTTTGGGGAAAACCATACAAACGCTTTGCCTACTGCAATGGCTTAAAGAGCAAAACCGGGGTATGAATATGCTGGTGGTACCTACCAGCTTAATCTATAACTGGGAGCAGGAAGCAGCAAAGTTTACTCCCGGACTCAAGGTACATGTTCACACCGGTAATCAACGCTCGCACGATTTCAACGACTTTAAAGATGCAGATATTTTGCTTACCAGTTATGGTATTCTTCGGCGCGATAAGCATCTGTTGGCTGCTATTCCGTTCAATTATGTGATTTTAGATGAAGCGCAGGCCATCAAAAATCCGCAGTCGGATATTACACAGGTATGTCTTTCGCTCTCGGCTCGTCGATTCCTGACTTTGACGGGTACTCCACTGGAGAATTCGTTGACAGATCTGTGGTCGCAGGTACATTTCTTCAACCGGAATATGTTAGGTTCATCAAATACTTTTCTGAAGGCTTGTAAACAACCCGAAAAACAGGAACTATACAGACAACTACTGAGGCCATTCCTGTTGCGGAGAAATAAAACAGAGGTGCTTACCGACTTGCCCGAGAAATCAATCATAGTGCAGTGGTGCGATATGAGCGAAGAGCAACAACGCTTCTACCGCGATATGCGGAACAGTTACCGTGATAAATTTCTTGAAAATAAAGATGCCTCGAATAAAGTGAGTCCAATGATTTTACTTGAGGGTTTGCTACGCTTGCGCCAGTCTGCCAATCACCCACGGTTAGCTGATAAAGAGTATACGGAGGATTCCGGTAAATTTGATACGGTTTGTCAAATGCTCGATGAGGTGATTTCGCAAGGGCATAAAGTTCTTATGTTTAGTTCGTTTGTTGAACATCTGAAATTGTATAAGCAGTATCTGGACGAAAAACAGATTGACTATTGTTACCTGGATGGAGGTACTAAAGACCGCAAGGGAGAGGTGGAACGTTTTCAGAACAGTGACGATGTACAAGTATTCCTGTTGTCGCTTAAAGCGGGTGGGGTAGGGCTTAATCTAACGCGGGCAAGTTATGTGTTTTTGCTCGATCCATGGTGGAATCCCGCTGCCGAAGCGCAGGCTTTTGACCGGGCACACCGCATAGGGCAGCAAAATAAGGTGTTTGTTTATAAGTTTATTTCCAGAAATACGATAGAAGAAAAAATACTCAAACTGCAGGAAGAAAAGCTTCAGCTCTTTGATGCCATGATGAATCAGGACAATGAAATACTGAAACAGTTGGATGTAAATGCCGTGATGAAGTTGATAGAATAAATAAGAGGCTTTCCGATTCAGGAAAGCCTCTTATTCTATAATTCAGTTACGAAACTCAATAAGCGTGATCGTCACCATTCACATCTTCAATGTCAATTCTCTTTTTCTCCATAGAACGCCATGCGATAAAGATATAGGCAAGAACTACCGGAATAAAGAGTGAGACAATGGACATGGCTTTGAGCGTAAACAGGCTGGACGACGAGTTGAAGATAGTCAATGAGCTCTGTAAAGCCGGTGTGGCAGGATAATATGCCGTGTTATTGTATCCGGCTACAAGCAATAAACTGCAAACCGTTACTACGGTGCCGGCACCAGCAAACCAGATTCCTTTTTTGAACTTAGCCGAAATCCAGGTTCCTATAACCCCAACCAATACAGCTACTACTCCAAGCAGGAATAATACCAGCACAACAGGCATTTCTATCAGGTTGGTAAAGTATTTGTATTTCTCCATAGACACCACTCCCGTAGCCGGATCAACCGCAAAACCGTCGGAGAATAAAGTCCAGATAACAAAAGCCAGGAAGAATACCACAAAAGGAACAGCGTTATACCAAAGATATTTTCGTGAACGGGCTTCCAGTACGGGGTGGTTGAGCCGATTGATGAAAAATAATACGGCTAACGAACGGGCCAGAAAGAATACAGCCAGTCCAAGCATCCAGTTGCGGAGGTTGAGTAAGGCTTCCAGTCCGTGCCACTCATTACCCCATGAACTGATGACAGGTGCCAGTTGTTGAGTGATATTGCTTTTGTTTACATTGAAATCGGAACCGGTAAAGAACGTGGCAATGGCTACACCAATCAGGAAAGTACCCAACAGTCCGTTTATAAACAGAAAACTACGATAGGTGTTTATTCCAAATACGTTTCCGGGTTTCGATTGAAATTCGTAGGAAACCGCCTGAATGATGAAGCAAAACAAAATAGCCATCCAAACCCAGTAAGCTCCACCAAAACTGGTAGAATAAAACAAGGGAAATGAAGCAAAAAAGGCCCCGCCAAATGTCACCAGTGTGGTGAAAGTGAATTCCCACTTCCGGCCAAGGGTATTTACCAACAAGCGGCGTTCATCTTCGGTCTTCGATAAGGAGAATAACATGGATTGTCCGCCCTGAACAAAGAGTAAAAATGCAAGTAATCCGGCCAGTAGTGAAATGATAAACCACCAATAATGTTGTAAGAATGAATATGTGATCATACTGTTTTATTTTAGAGTGTTAGATTATAGAAAATCAATGAGCTTCCGGTCCTTTTTGAATTTGTTTGAGCATGATGCGTATTTCGGCAATCAGAAGAGCCGTAAACAAAACGGCAAAAAGGACGAAGGTGATCATAACCGAAGCCGATGATATGTTGGATATGGCAGCCTGAACGGGCAATACATCCTGAATAGCCCAAGGCTGACGACCTACTTCGGCTACTGCCCAACCTAACTCGCCGGCAACATATCCCAACGGAATACTCCATAAACTCGCCCAGAGTAACCACTTCTTTTTCTCTATCTTGTTGTTGTAACTAAAGAATAAAACCAGTGCAAACAGTGCAATAAAATAAAATCCTAATGCAACCATGATGTGGAACGAATAAAACACGGTTGGTACGTTTGGTATCAGTCCTTCCGCTTTGTCGATATATCCGTAGCCAAAGTGCGCATAGTTTTCTTTCAGTGCTGCTTTATGCAGTTTGGCTGCTGTGCTGTCTTTGACCGTAATTGCCTTTTGGTAGTCGGATAGCGACTGGATAGCTGCTTTTCCGCGTTTGTGTCTTTCTTCGAACGAAAGAGCTGTGCCTTTCGGAGTCTGGTAACCTCCGTCGATGATATCTTTCACGCCCGGTACAAATGCGTTGGCATCGCGGTAAGCCAGGATCGATAACATGTAAGGTATTTGAACCTTAAATAAATAAGGATTAATAGAATCTTTGTAGGATTTTTTATCTGGATTTAATATCCCCACGGCAACCAGACCAGTACCGGCTTTACCCTGATAAAGTCCTTCCATGGCTGCCAACTTCATGGGTTGATGTTGGGCTACATTGTAGGCAGAACCGTCGCCAGTGTAGGCTATCAGCAATGAGGCTACAATGCCGAAGATAGCACCGACCCGAATGCTTTTCAGGGCAAAGTCTACTTCACGCTTTTTGATTAAGAACCACGAACTAATGCCGATGACAAATAAACCTCCCATTACCCAACCGGACAATACCGTATGGAAAAACTTATTCATGGCTACGGGCGAAAACAGGATGCTCCAGAAATCGATCATCTCGTTGCGAACCGTATCCGGATTGAATTCCATGCCCACCGGATATTGCATCCATGCATTGGCAACCAAAATCCACAAAGCCGAAAGGGTGGCTCCCAGTACGGTTAACCATGTGGATGCCAGGTGAAACTTCTTGCTGACTTTTTTCCACCCAAAGAACATGATGGAAATAAAAGTTGCTTCCATAAAGAAAGCCATAATACCTTCGATGGCCAGTGGTGCCCCGAAAATGTCGCCTACGAACCAGCTGTAGTTGGACCAGTTAGTTCCGAACTCAAACTCCAGAATGATGCCGGTGGCCACGCCAATGGCAAAGTTTACTCCGAAGAGTGTCATCCAAAACTTAGTAGCTTTTTTCCATTGCTCGTCGCCTGTTTTTACGTACAAAGTTTCCATGATTGACATGATAACCCCTAAACCCAGCGTGAGCGGTACAAAAAGCCAGTGATACATAGCAGTCATGGCAAACTGTGCCCGTGACCAATCCACTAATGATGCGTCCAATAAATTCATAATTGTTTCTAGTAGTTAGTTATAAAAGTGTTTGATATCATTTTGTTTTATTTATTAGTTCCTGGCGAACATGATTTGCTTTGCTTTGGTCGTCTTTGAAATTTGAGTTCAGGTAGTTTGGAAAGAAAAATATGCGCAATACAGCAAACATGATAAATAGCTTGATCAACACAATTAACCACAACGTCTTCCCGACGGTCATATTTCTGAATCCGTCGCGATAAAACGAATATAAAGATTGTAATGGGAGAGGAGTTCTCATAATGCGTGTTTTATCCGAATAACAATAGCTGCATAATTCGATTACAAAAATATCAATAAATTTG
>DAIQOQ010000137.1:0-3076 GCA_036787795.1 Paludibacter sp.
CAGAGCAGTCCAGCTATGATTCATAACCGAACGCGACTCACAATTAATTTATAATGTTTAATTTAAATGGGAGGTTCTTAACATGGGAGCAGCAGGAAACAAAAAGCCAAAAAAAGACAAGTCGAGTAAACACGGAAAACATGTTCCGTCGTATCAATTAGAAAACGAATCATCTGTAAAAGTGGATTCTGAAGACTTGAAAAAGAAAAAGTGATTACCTTTGTAATCAACAAAAGAGTAGAAATAAAGTTATAAACTTAGTTTCTACTCTTTTTTTTATTGGGGGATTATTCCAAAGCCTTAGACTTTGAAAAAATAGTAAAAAATCAATAAGCTGATTCAAACTGATTCAGGAACCGGACATCGTTTTCGGAAAACAACCGGAGATCTTTTACCTGATACTTCAGATTGGTGATACGTTCTACGCCCATCCCGAAAGCATAACCCGAGTAAACTTTCGAATCGATACCACAGTTTTCCAATACATTCGGATCAACCATTCCACAACCCAGAATTTCTACCCAACCGGTATGTTTGCAAAACGGACAACCTTTTCCACCACAGATATTACAGGAAATATCCATTTCGGCACTAGGCTCGGTAAACGGAAAATACGAAGGACGTAAGCGGATGTCGGTGTGTTCGCCAAACATTTCTTTGGCAAAATATATCAATGCTTGTTTCAGATCGGCAAATGACACATCTTTATCGATATACAACCCTTCCACCTGGTGAAAAAAGCAGTGGGCACGGTAGGATATGGCTTCGTTGCGAAACACACGGCCGGGAAACAACATGCGGATAGGTGGCTTTTGATTGGCCATTACGCGCGACTGCACCGAGGAAGTATGAGTCCGTAGTAAAATATCGGGGTTTTGTTCGATAAAGAAAGTATCCTGCATGTCGCGTGCCGGATGCTCCGGTGGAAAGTTCAATGCACCAAACACATGCCAGTCATCTTCAATTTCAGGGCCTTCGGCAACGGTAAACCCGATGCGAGAGAAAATATCAACAATTTCGTGCTTAACCAACGAAAGGGGGTGACGGGTTCCCAGTTTAATAGGGTCGGCACTACGGGTCAGATCGGTTTTATTTTCGTCGCTGGCCACATTGCTAAAGCCATCTTTTATTTCATTTATTTTATCCTGCGCTTTATTTTTTAAATCGTTCAGCAATTGACCAACTTCACGCTTTTCTTCGTTGGCCACATCTCTAAAGTCGTTAAAGAGCTCGGAAATTTGTCCTTTTTTACTCAAATACTTAATACGAAGTGCTTCCAGTTCGTCCTGGTTAGCAGCCGCCAGTTGGTTTACTTCTTCCAACAATTGATTAATCCGATTTTTCATCCTTTTTCTTTATTCTGTTTACAGAACTCTGTAGAGTTTGTTTGTCAGTGTTTTGTATATTCACAGACAGCTAGTTCCATTTGTCAATAAGGCTACAAAAGTAATCATTTTTTGTCGAAATAATAGCTCTGTGCAGCAAAAATGGAGTGCGTTTAAAAAAAATGGATTTCAATGTGCTTTTTGTCTGATTTTTGCCTTATATTTGTCAAACGCAAAATAAATACCTTATGAAGATTGATGATGTGCTTCAATTCCTGAGCGAATTGACAATAAATAACAACCGGGAGTGGTTTGCAGAAAACAAAGTCAGATATGATCGATTGCGTCTGGAATTCGAACAGTTAGGTCGCGATTTAATTTTGGAAATATCTAAGTTTGATGATGAAATAAAACATGTTGAAGTGAAAGATTGCGTTTTTCGGATTTATCGGGACACCCGTTTTTCGCATGATAAAACGCCTTATAAAACGCATATGGGCATATTTATTGCCACAGCAGGCGGTCGTAAAAGTCAGCGTGGAGGTTATTATCTGCATCTCGATCCGGCCGGTTCCTTTGTAGCTACTGGTGTGTGGTGTCCGGATGCCAATCTGCTTAAGGCTTTACGACAAAGTGTTTACGATAATATTGAAGAAATGAACGAAATCCGGTTTAATCCTGATTTTGCAAAATACTTCAGTTCCTTTTATGAGGACGATAAGCTTAAAACAGTTCCACGTGGTTTCCCGAAAGATTTTGCCGATGCTGAAC
Organism: Paludibacter sp.; assembly: GCA_036787795.1. GTDB lineage: Bacteria > Bacteroidota > Bacteroidia > Bacteroidales > Paludibacteraceae > Paludibacter. The sequence goes on from DAIQOQ010000137.1 coordinate 2,097, forward strand.
TCTTGAAATTGAAGCATTATATGGTGAATTATAAGCTGGATGAAGCCATTCTCGGATCTGATGATTTTGTAGCCCGTGTTGGTGCCATATTGCGGTGCGCTTATCCATTGAATCAATTTCTTAACTACACAGTTGATGAAGTTACTAATAACTAAAGAGATAAATATTCTGATAATTTTAAAATATGATTTTAGACTCACTTGAAAATGCAAGATTGTATGAATCGCTGCATCCACGCTTTAAACAGGCTTTTGATTTTCTACGTCAGACTGATTTGCTTGCTCTTCCATTTGGAAAAATAGAGTTAGATGGTTCAAATTTAGTCGTAAACGTAGTTGAAATAACCGGAAAAACTGTTGACGCAGCACGCATGGAAACGCACAATCGTTTTATTGACATTCAAATACCCGTTGGCGCACCCGAAACTATGGGATGGATTGCAGGGAACAAGCTCAAAGAAGTGACCGACCCTTACAATGCAGAGAAAGATATAACTTTTTTTGCTGATAAGGCATCAAATCTGCTGCTTATTCAACCTTTTGAATTTGCGGTTTTCTTTCCTGAAGATGGACATCAGCCGGGCATTGCGGAAGGCAAACATAAAAAAATCATTGTAAAAGTATTAGCATAGTTTCTCAACCTTAAGATTCTTTCAAACGAACCGTATTAAGCAGACTCTTGTGGCGGAGAGTTTCTCGCATACACCTTAAATTATTAATACTGTTCATCTCTTTTTCTGAAAACATGCCGTTGAGCTCAACAGTAGAAGCTCGTCGGCTTAAACTTGAATGTATGAAAAATCTTGCTATTCTTAAATCAGATCCTTTTCTTGCACCATATGCAGGTGCAATAAATGGACGTTATGAGTATTTCGAAGCTATAGAGAAAAAGCTGGTGCCTGAAGGACAGAATCTGTCTAATTTTGCAACCGGTTATTTATATTTCGGATTGCATCGAGGTACCGATGGATGGGTTTTCCG
>DAIQOQ010000137.1:3176-7448 GCA_036787795.1 Paludibacter sp.
GTTTCTACCTATGAAGAGTTTCGCACTTCGGTCTTACCAAGAATAGCTCACGACGGATACAATTGTATTCAGATAATGGCAATTCAGGAACATCCCTATTATGGATCTTTTGGGTATCATGTATCGAGCTTTTTTGCGGCTTCTTCACGCTTTGGGACTCCTGAAGAACTGAAACATTTGATTGATGATGCGCATGGAATGGGAATTTCAGTCATTATGGATCTGATTCATTCTCATGCTGTACGTAACGAAATAGAAGGACTGGGCCGATTCGACGGAACACCTTATCAGTATTTTCACGGAGGTTCGCGTCGCGAGCATCCGGCATGGGACTCACTTTGTTTTGATTATGCAAAACCATCTGTCCTTCACTTTTTACTTTCTAATTGCAAATTCTGGCTGGAAGAATATAAGTTTGATGGCTATCGGTTTGATGGTGTAACGTCTATGTTATACCGTAGTCATGGTCTTGGTGAGGATTTTACTGGATATGAATCATACTACAATTTGAATCAGGATGGTGATGCTATTTGTTATCTTACGTTGGCCAATAAATTAATTCATCAGGTAAATCCGAATGCTATCACAGTAGCCGAAGAGATGAGTGGAATACCGGGTTTGGCAACCAGAGTAGAAGATGGCGGGATTGGGTTCGATTACCGTATGGCCATGGGAATTCCTGATTTCTGGATTAAGATGATCAAGGAAGTGAAGGATGAAGACTGGAAAGTAGGACATATTTTATGGGAGTTGACTAATCGTCGCGCACAAGAAAAAACAATAAGTTATGCTGAAAGTCATGATCAGGCTCTTGTCGGAGATAAAACAATTATCTTCCGTCTCATAGATTCTGAAATGTACTGGCACATGCAACGAGGGGATAGCACCTTAGTTGTCGATCGTGGTGTGGCATTACATAAAATGATCAGGTTGATTACATCTACTACAATCAATGGTGGATACCTGAACTTTATGGGTAACGAATTCGGACACCCCGAATGGATTGATTTTCCTCGCGAAGGCAATGGCTGGTCGTATAAGTATGCACGCCGTCAATGGGATTTGGTTGACAATAAGAAGTATCTTTATAATGCTTTGGGTGAATTTGATCGTTCTATGATTAGTTTGATTAACTCAGTATCTAAGTTTAATGAAAAACCAATTGTTCAACTTTGGGATAATGAAGGTGATCAGGTGCTGGCCTACGAAAGAGGTAATTTGGTATTTGTATTTAATTTTAATGGAACAAAATCATTTACCGATTATGGAATTCTGGCCGAGAAGGGAAATTATAAAATTATTTTAAATACGGATGAATCTCTTTTTGGAGGATTTAATCTGATTGACGAAACAGTTACTCATGTTACTTTATCAGAACCGAAAGATCCAAGTGGTAAGGAATGGCTTAAGCTTTACATTCCGGCCCGAACAGCTTTTGTACTGAAAAAACAATAATAACTGATGAAACAGAAACAGGGAGAATATCAAATTGATATTCTCCCTGTTTCTATTTTGCTATATAAGCTTATTGCTTTACTTCAAAAAAACTGAAATTGACATTTCCATAGTTTCTGTGGTCAACAAAGTTGGGGTGGTTCTCAAAGCTATCTTTAGATGAATGCTCCAAAACAAACAGACCGTCACTTTTCAACAAGTTGTGGGCGAAAATCAGGTCCGGAATTCCAGCCAGCTTTTCCAATTCGTAGGGAGGATCGGCAAAGATCATATCAAATTGAGTATGGCAACTCGCGATGTATTTAAATACATCCGTTTTCAATAAAGAGAGATTATCTATTTTCAGATCAGTGCACACTTTGCGGATGAAGTTACAGTGTCTGTCGTTTTGCTCAATGCTGATTACACCCTTGCAATCACGGGATACAAATTCTATACTTATACTTCCTGTGCCGGCAAACAGATCGAGCACATCAATTCCTTCAAAATCAATTCTGTTATTCAATAAATTAAACAGGCCTTCTTTTGCAAAGTCTGTTGTTGGCCGGGCAGTTATATTGCTTGGTGCGCTAATTCTTCTGCCTTTATATTTTCCACTTATTATTCGCATTTCATCTTGTTTTTAGTCTATTGTTCTGTTGTGATTCTTGCTTAGTCAGCATTCACAGCCAGGTATATCTCCAGTGTTTTCTTTAGTTCGGGTTTCTTTTCTGCATTAAATAATTTCACTTTGCATTTTTCTGCATTTACCGAAAGCTGATCAATTACATTAAGCGTGTGATAAGTAAAGTCTTCTGCAGTTTGATAAGCGTAGCTGTTCAATAGCTGCAGTTTGGAGTTTTTAAACGCGATAATATCCATCATCTTTTGTCGGGTCCAAATGAAAAGACTGTTTTCATGTTGAGTTTTGATTTTGGTAGTCAAGAAATAGCTGATATGATGCTCAATAATTGTATTAGGAAAAAGCTGATTTAATGCAGTTGGAAGTGCTTTCGGAATGGCAAAAACATTTACAGTGTCCCAAATCGGAAGATTGTTATATAATACAACTTCATTTTTGAGGGGTTTTTGCTGTAAGTTTAAGTAGTCCGAAGCTTCGTGCGATCTGAATATTGGAGCTGGGACAAATAAATAATTATCCGATTCATAGATTAAATTGATAGCACTGTAATTGATATTTATTTCTTTGTTTATTAATGCTATAATATCATCACTTGATAAAGATGCAATTGTCGCCGGTACCGATTTTGTGGATAGTTGGATCTTCGATTCATCAACGATCGACAAAGAAAATCCACCCGAATTAAATCGAATGGATAAACCATATTGATTGCTTATTGCCGAATCAGTGTATAATTCCATATTTGCTGCTAAAAAGAGAAAAAAGATATAATGTTTAGTAATGAAAAATGAACAATCTATTTTTCATTCTTTGCAAATTTAAGAAAGAAAATTCAAAACTATCGAATTATTTATCGCTTTTATTTGTTGTTTTTTTATTCAACCCGGAAATCTATACTTTTTCCAGATGGATTTGGGAGTTCTTGAATTTTGTATCGTATCTTTGCACTTTCAAAGGTGTTAACTTGATATTATTTATAACTGTTTGCTTATAACTGCATTATGACATCAAAAAATAATACTTCATTCAGAATTCAATATAGCAGGATTCTTCATGCTCACACGAGCCTCTTCACCTCTACTGAGAGAAAAGAATTAAGAGCTATCTTAAAAGATCATTTTTCGTTGTTTCCTCCCGAGGGAACAGTTCCCGGCAGGTCCATTGCCGATAAAATCAAGGTTGTTGAAATTATTCTGGATGAAATCGGACTTGGAAAAGGAGTCGTTTTAAGCGTTTTATTTCACGAATTAGTTGAAAAGAAAATTCTAAGCGTAGCTGAAATCGAATTGAAGTTTAACACTCCGGTTTCTTCAATTATTCAGGGACTGATGCGGGTAAGAGAACTGTATGAACGCAACGCTTCTCTTGAAACGGAAAATTTTCGTAAACTCTTTCTTACTTTTGCCGAAGATGTTCGTGTGATTCTGATAATCATTGCCGAGCATCTTCAGATTATGCGTACGTTGGATACTTTTCCGGAAGAAAAACGACAAAGTATTGCCCGAGAAGCTTCCTTCCTATATGCTCCATTAGCTCATCGTATGGGCTTGTATGCCGTAAAGACAGAATTGGAAGATTTGTCGCTTAAACATACCAACCGGGAAATTTACAGAGAAATTGCTCATAAGCTTCATGACACTAAAAAGACCCGTGATAAATTTATATCAGACTTTATTTCTCCATTAAAAGAAAAGCTGAATGAACTGGGATTTGAATTTACGATAAAGGGGCGGACCAAATCCATCAACTCCATTTATTCTAAAATAAAAAAACAAAATACGCCTTTCGAAAACATCTATGACTTATTTGCCATTCGTGTGATTTTTGACGTTCCTCTTGATAAAGAAAAGGCGGCTTGCTGGCAGGCCTATTCTATTGTAACAGATATGTATCAACCCAATCCGAAGCGTCTTCGCGATTGGCTTTCGATTCCCAAAACAAATGGATACGAAAGTCTTCATACCACAGTATTGGGTCCTGAAGGCAAATGGGTGGAAGTGCAGATTCGTACAGTAAGAATGGATGAAGTTGCTGAAAAAGGTTTGGCTGCACACTGGAAATACAAAGGTATTAAAAGTGAATCTGGGATGGACGAATGGCTGAAAAACGTTCGTGAAATCCTTGAAAATCCGGAGCTGAATGCAGTCGACTTTATGGACGAATTCAAATTGAATTTGTACGATAAAGAAGTTTTT
>DAIQOQ010000020.1:0-2891 GCA_036787795.1 Paludibacter sp.
CTTTTTAGTCCACCGGAGATGGCCGAAGTAATCATCAGCAATTGTATTAGTAGTGTATCTGCCTTTACGGGGTCGGTCTCTTTACAGCCTCTCCATTCTTTTAGCTTGGCTATTTGCAAGCGATGCAGGGCATGGAGCGGACTCTTGCGCGAACGGACATTATAAAGCATGGAAACACGTCGCGTCTCAACGTTTTCACCGAGTAAATCGGCTATTTGGTTTAAAGCTTCAAGATGCTCGTCCATGATAAGACTTACCATCTCGTTTCGCAACGCATCGTCGGTCACCAGGGTGGCGTACTCCTTCATCATATCGCGGTCGGAGTTCAGGGTATTGGTCTCTATCTGAATCAGATTGTAGCGCAGGAAGGGCCACGCTTCGGCAAAATCACGGATTTGTTGATACATCTCGGGATAATCTTCGCGCAGGGTGCGTAATCCGGCACCAATCCCGTACCAACCGGTAATGTTGAAGCGGCATTGTTTCCAACTGAATACCCACGGAATGGCACGCAGGTCGGCCAGACTCCGTTTCCCTGTACGGCGCGATGGGCGGGAACCAATTTTACTTTGTTCCAATACATCAATAGGTGTTACTTCACTGTAGAAACGGATAAAGTCGGGATGTTCAATCAGCTCCTGATATTTATGCTGGCTTATTTCCGAAAGTTTTTCAACGGCAGCTATCGGATAATCCGGTTGCTCGCAGTCGAAATGCCGGTATCCTGCTTGCAGGGCGGTGCCCGAGAGAAGCATTTCCAGGTTGAAGGTTGCGTTCAGCAAGTTGGCAAACTGCTGAGCGATGGATTCGCCCTGAACGGTTAGTTTAATCTCGCCACTCATGGTGCGGCGCGGCATACTTTCCAGAAAACGGTGATATTTACCGCCACCACGACTGATGGTACCGCCAATGCCATGGAAGAATCGTAACTGAAGGCCATGACGTGCGGCTACTTCGGTAAGACCAATCTCTGTTTCGTAAATATTCCAGCGACTGGCCATGATGCCGCCGTCTTTGTTACTGTCGCTATAACCGAGCATTACTTCCTGAATGTCGGTGTGGGTCGATTTGTATTTTTGTGTAACCGGATGCGACAGGTAAGCATCCAGCACCTGACTGGAAACATGTAAGTCTTCGATGGTTTCGAAAAGTGGAACAACCTGCAGGGGCAATCCCAGCATACCCACTTCGCGTAAAAACAGGTACACTATGAGCAAATCGCTTAGCTCGTGGGTCATGCTCACAATAAAGGAACCGATGCCTTCCATGCCGTAGCGGTCGATATGCTGTTTCAGTACCCGGTAGCAGCCCATTAATTGTTCGGCTTCCGGTTCGAGAGTTTGTCCGGCAATGATAAACGGACGATTGCTTTTCAACTCTTCGGTGATAAAAGCCACGCGCTTCTCTTCGCTCCAGTTGGTGTATTCGCAGTCTTCAAACTCAGCCTGACGCAGCATTTGTTCCAAAGCTTTGCTGTGGAAGTCGCTGTTTTGGCGGATATCCAGTTTTGCCAGATGGAAACCAAAACATTGTACCTGCCGTTCCACGGGGAATAACCACTCGTCGATAATGCGTTGCCCGCCCACTTCTTCGAGGCTGTTGCGCAGGATGCGCAAATCTACCTGCAAATCGGCGGCTGTATGGTAATAGGTATGGGCAATCTGTTGCGTGTCTTGTATTGTGTTTTCAAGTTTCAGCAAAATCATATTGATAAATTGCCTCCACGGTTCCAACGGATTGCGTTGCACGGCTGCGTTGCCGGCTTCGCCAAAAAGGATGCGGTTCTTTTCAATAGCTTCCGACAGTATTTTGGGAGCCCGTTGTTTGGTTTCCGAAAAGCTGAACTCGCGTACCAGATCCAGCATGGCATGTTTTACCAGTTGCATAGCTGCCCGTCTGTGTTCCTGCAAGGTTTCGCGGGTTATATCTGCAGTTACGTAAGGGTGTCCGTCGCGGTCGCCACCTACCCAGCTACCAAATTCTATAATCGGAAAATTTTCCGGTTTCGATAGTTTGCGCTCACTGAACCCGTAGGATTTCCAGATAAATTTCAGTCGCTTGTCGCTTACCTTTAGAGCTTCGGGGAAAACGCGACTGAAAAAGTGCATCACGTTGTTGCGTTCCGAAGCGAGCGATGGTTTTTCCAGATACACTTCGCCACTTCGCCACCAGCGTTCGAGCAATGCCTTCATGTTATCATCTATCATCTGATTTTCCATGCAGGTCCATACCTTGTTTTCTTTTTTTACCAATAAGAGGTACAGTTCGCGGTGCAGTTCCAGTATCGAAATTCGCTTGGCCTCGGTGGGGTGGGCGGTAAGTACCGGCATAATGCGTATGGTCGGCAACAGTTCGGCAATCTGATTTTCAGTTACCCCTTTGCTAATCCAGTGATCGAAGGTTTCGCCCCACGAACCGCGAACGCCCGATGGTCCCAGTTGGTTTTCGAGTTTTCGTCGCGATTGCACGCCCGAGTTTTCTTCTACCAGATTCATCACCTGGAATAAAATACTCAGAGCCTGGATTAGCTTCTCATCGGGAATGTCGGATTCGATATGCTTATTCTGGGCAATGGAATCTTCAAGCAACGTGAGCGTGGCGGCAACAGCTTCTTCATCGTGGTCGCTAAGTACCTGCTTGAAAAGGCTTACCAGGGCATGTAAATCCTCCCGGGTTTTCTGCAGCTCGTTTTTTTTGATTAGCCCTGTTAATAAGGACTTATCCAATTCATTGTTCATTGTTTGACAGTTTAGTGAGCTAATAGTATATGTATATAAATAAGAATTTACGCGGCACAGATCCGACCCTGAAAGAACTTTCAATGCCGCGATAAGCCCTATGATTCTAACAGACAAAATTATAGAAATATTCTGTATTGGCTATCACTTTTG
>DAIQOQ010000020.1:2991-21597 GCA_036787795.1 Paludibacter sp.
TGAAAATAATATAAGTCAGAGAATTCTAAAATCTGTGAAGCAGAATACATTATACAGCCTGAAAGGAGTTGGAATTGTAGATTTAAAAGAAACCGGATTCCGTTTTGTGAGCTAAACTAATTAAGTCTCGCTTCATTCTTCTAAAAGTACTAATTTTTATGTTGTATAACATAAAAATAATAGGTTCGAACTCTTGTTTCTACCAAAAATAAATTACTATATTTGTACCCGTTAACTATCTTTTTCTGTCGGTTTCACAGTTGTTGTTTGCCAATGAACTCAACCTTTATTTGTAGCCCTTCAGTAGGCTCACCTAATCGTTCATATTTCATTTCCAAAGCCTTTGTCAATCCTCGTTGGCAATCGGGCAAAACCCTTTTGTGCTCATTTTTTCCCGTTCCCCGGTCACTACACCTGTTTACTCATTTCCCATCGAAGCTAAATAATTATTTACCAGTATTTAAATACCGAATTTTACCTGGAAATAAAAGGGCTGATTCTTGGAATTATTTATTTTTTTCCAATAAAAAAACATCCTTGCTTAAGCAAAAAAGTTTCCGGCCGGAGCCAAAATGTTTCTTGCTCGGTTCAAAAATAATCTCACTTCATTCAAAATCAGTTCCACTTAAGCTGATATGTTTTTTACTTAAGCCAAAAACTTTTCCATTCCGGTCAAAACCGTCTTCGCTTTATCCGAAAACAATATCTATTGGGCTGGATAAGTATGGCTTAAGCAACATCCATTTTGGCTCAAGCCGGATTTATTCTCACTTTAGTCATATTCATTTTGACTCAAGTTAGATTTATCTATGCCTGAGTAAAAAAGTTTTTGACTTAAGCGAATCTATTTTTCAACAAAGCAAAGATCTTTTTGGCTCAGGCAATATCCAATAGTATGCTGAAAAGATTTTTTTGCTCCTGAGGAAAAAAGGTTCTTTCCTCTTAGTTATTTCAATATGTCGAAGGCAAAAAGTTTTTTTTCTGATCTGAATTTTTCAAGAGTTAGATAAAATAATGTTTCACAAAAAAAAGATCGATAGACATGGCAGATTACATTCCATCTACCGACCCCGGATTTGATTTGTGGCAGAAAGGCTTGTTGACTAATGTCAAAGCTAAACAAACCGCATGGGGAATCAGTGCTGATGCAACAACATCACTGGAATCAAAACAAGGCGTTTGGAACAATGCGTTTTCCAAAGCGAGTAATAAACAAGATCGTACGGCTGCTGATGTGCAGGCTAAAAACGATGCTCTGGCCGACTACAAAAAAGAAATTCGTAGTTTCGTGGCTGAGTTTTTGGCAAACAACAGTAAGGTGACCGACAGCGACCGCGTCCAGATGGGCTTAACGGTGAAGTCGGAAACACGTACACCTGCAGCTGTGCCTGCCACCAGCCCATTGGGAACGGTGGATTTTGGGGTCCGTTTGCAACACACCCTTCGCATTAGCGACGAAGCCACGCCTCAAAGCAAGGCTAAACCTGCAGGGGTGCATGGTTGTGAAGTGTGGGTAAAACTGGGTGGCGAAGCGCCCAAAGATGTCTCTGAACTTACTTTTCTGGGCACATCTACCGGCAATTCGTACACAACCAATTATGAAGGTAAACAAGCAAACATCCTGGCTTATTATTGGCTGCGATGGGTAAATACCCGCGGCGAACATGGTCCGTGGAGTAGTACGCTAAGTGCCATCATTGCAGGTTGAATTCTTTATTTAGTGGGGCTGTACGCAAGTGCAGCTCTGCTTTTTTATACAGCTCCACAAATAATTTCAGAAACATATTATTCGCTTAATACTTTTTTTTTGTACGTTTGTAGAGAAAAAGGAAACTGAAGTGGCTACTAGAGAAATAAGTAAGCTATACCGCTTAATGATCTGCTTTCAGAGAGCAAAATTCATATAAACTGTCTGCTAACTCTCAACGATTTACTTGTAACTACTTTTTCTACTGCGGAAAAATATAATTTCGTGCACTTTTTTCCAAAGAAGACAGACAGTCATAGAATAATATAAAATACGAATTTGATATGGGCATTTTAACTGTTACAAGCGGAATTACAAACCTGATTACAATCTGGGAACCAAAACTGGCAAAGTTGCCGCCTAATACAATTACGCAGAAGTGGAATAGACAAAACCGGACAATAAAACAGATTGTGGGACACATGATTGATTCGGCATCCAATAATCATCAACGAATGATCAGGCTGCAATACAATTCCATGCTCACATTTCCAGACTACCGGCAGGATAATGACTTGTGGATAAGTCTTCAGAATTATCAGAACGAAGACTGGAATAACCTGGTTCAACTCTGGAAGTATTACAACCTGCATATGATTCAGGTTATCAAATCCATTGACTGGTCCGCACTAAATAATTACTGGTACGACTATGAAATGACAAAGGTTACTCTTCAGGAAATGGTTGAAGGATACCTTTCTCATCTTGTGTTGCACTTAAATGAAATTCAGGAACTGATAGATCAAAAAACACCGATAGTACAAGACTGAAATTTTTTCCGGTATAAAATAGTAAACTGAAACCAACAGTCGTACGGAAAGACAGAGACAGGTATATTTTTTTTCTTTTTTCTCAACAATACGGGCTCTAAAGTGTTTTTTTAATAACAAAACTAAAAGACAAAAGAAGCTTATTGTATAATTAAAGATCATTGAGAATATGGCAAAACTAATCTTAGTCCGTCACGGACAATCGGTATGGAATAAAAAAAATGTATTTACAGGTTGGGTGGATGTGCCCCTGTCGCAGGAAGGCATTGCAGAAGCAAGTAAAGCGGGAGAAAAAATAGCGAACATAGAATTTGATGTGGTGTACACTTCGGTTCAGATTCGCGCCATCGAAACAGCCATGATAGCGTTGGCAGCCAATAAGAGCGACAAAACGCCTGTGGTAATTCATACCGACGGCAAAATGGGCGAGTGGACAACCATCTACAGCGATGCAATGAACGAAAGCATCATTCCCGTGTATCGCGACTGGCACCTGAACGAACGCTACTACGGCGAGTTGCAGGGAAAAAACAAAGCCGAAACGGCTGCGGTGTATGGCGACGAACAAGTGCACCTCTGGCGCCGCAGTTACGACATTGCCCCTCCCAAAGGCGAATGTCTGAAAGATACTGCTGCACGCACCATTCCTTTTTTTGAAGAAAATATCCTTTCGAAGCTGCGTGATGGAAAAAATGTGTTGGTTTCTGCCCATGGCAATAGCCTGCGGTCTATCGTGATGTTTATCGAAAAACTTACTCAGGAGGAAGTCCTCAAGCTGGAAATTCCTACCGGCGTTCCGTTGCTTTACGAGTTCAAAGACAACTCGCTGGTAAAAGCAGAGTTCTAATCGAAATCGGAAACAGCAAGAATAAACTTTTAAAAAACCGACAATCGGGGACAACAAATCCCGGTTGTCGGTTTTCTTATTTGGCATACCCCGATGGTAAAATCGGCATCGCGGGCAAAGATTTGTAGCAGTTTGTATTTTCCGTCCCGGCGTATAAAACGTGCTATTTAGTTTCTGGAAGCATAAGGTTGGCATATTGGTACATTTTTTTGTATCTTTGTACCCCTAAAATCATTTCAAATAAAGTCTTTATGGGAAGTTTCGGAAAATGGATAGGCGGAGGCTTAGGATGGGCGTTGGGAGGCCCGATAGGTGCGCTCATCGGCTTTACATTAGGCTCCATGTTCGATGGAGGTCAGATATCATCTTCAACACATACGCTTGGTACGGGCAGCACTGCCGAAGGCGATTTTAAAATGAGTTTACTTGTTTTGATGGCCTGCATTATGAAAGCCGACGGTCGCGTCGACAAATCGGAATTGGCAGTAGTCAAGAAGTTTCTCGTTGCTAATTTCGGCGAACAGGGAGCGCTCGATGCCTTGCAAATTCTCAAAAATCTGTTGGATCAGCATATCGACGAAACGGAAGTGGCAATGCAAATCAGTCAGAATCTCAATTATTCTTCCAAGCTGGAACTTCTGCATTTGCTTTTTGATATTGCCTATGCCGATGGCGAAATAGTTTCTTCCGAATTAGCCACCATTCAGCGTATTGCAAATATCTTCCGCATCGATCGTCTCGATTTTGAGTCGGTCAAAGCTCCATACATGAAACATGTGGATAGCGACTGGGCCTATAAATCGCTCGAAATAGAGCCTTCCGCTACCAACGATGAAATAAAAAAGGCATACCGCCAGATGGCCATGAAATATCACCCCGATAAGGTCAATGATTTGGGAGAAGACGTAAAAAAGTCGGCTACCGAAAAATTCCGTTCGATAAACGAAGCGTACGAAAGCCTGAAAAAACAACGGGGAATAAACTAAATATAGCGGTAAGAGGTAAGCAGTAAGCTGTAAGTAATCTGCCTTAACTCTGACTGAGATTTATAAACGATACTAATTTAATTCCCCCTTTAGGGGTTAGGGGTCTATGGAACACAAATTATATATTTACAACACATTAAGCCGCAAAAAGGAACAATTCATTCCGCTTCACGAAGATAGAGTGGGGATGTACGTTTGCGGTCCTACCGTTTACAGCGATGTTCATTTAGGAAATTGCCGCACCTTTATTTCCTTCGATCTGATTTATCGTTACTTGCTTTATCTGGGTTATAAAGTGAGATACGTCAGAAACATAACCGATGCCGGACATTTGGAAGGCGACCGCGACGAAGGCGATGATAAGTTTGCCAAAAAGGCAAAGCTGGAGCAGCTGGAACCCATGGAAATTGTGCAAAAATATACCATCGGCTTTCATGATATTTTGAATATTTTCAATACGCTTCCGCCAAGCATTGAACCCACTGCCACCGGGCACATCTCCGAGCAGATTGAAATGGTGAAAGCCATATTGAAAAGCGGTTATGCTTACGAAATTGATGGGACGGTTTACTTTGATGTTGAAAAATACAATAAAGATTTACCTTATGGAATACTAACCAACCGAAAGTTGGAAGATCTGCTTGAAGGTACACGCGAGCTAGGTGGGCAAAACGAGAAAAAAGGCCGTCTGGACTTTGCTTTATGGATAAAAGCCAAGCCGGAAACACTTATGCAATGGCCTTCTCCCTGGGGATGGGGTTTCCCGGGATGGCACATTGAATGTTCGGCCATGAGCACAAAATACCTTGGTGCCACATTCGATATTCACGGTGGAGGAATGGATTTGCAAGCTACCCATCATACAAATGAAATTGCACAGTCGCAGGCTTGTAATCATACTGCTCCGGCTAAATACTGGATGCATACCAATATGCTTACGGTAAATGGAGTCAGAATGTCGAAAACAGCGGGAAACGGCTTTTTACCCAAAGAACTGTTTACAGGGGCACACCCTTTGCTCGAAAGAGGATACTCGCCCATGACTGTCCGGTTCTTTATGGCACAATCGCACTATCGGAGCACACTGGATTTCTCGAACGAGGCTCTTCAGGCTTCCGAAAAAGGCTTTGAACGGCTTATGGACGGTTATTCCCGTTTGCAAAAACTCCAGGCCTCGGCTGTTTCTTCGGTAGAAACTACTTCGCTGAGATCTAAATGCGAGGAAGCCATGAACGATGACTTCAATACGCCCATTGTGGTTGCTCATCTGTTTGAAGCATTAAAAGCAATTAATCAGGTATACGACGGAAAGGAAACTATTTCGGCTAAAGATTTAGAGGAATTAAAAGCTGTTTTCGGTGCGTTTATTGAAGATGTCTTGGGCCTGAAGGCAGAAGGAGAAACTTCAGGGGGCAATGAAGCATACAAAGGAGCTATCGACTTACTGCTAAATATGCGCCTCGAAGCAAAACAAAACAAAGACTGGGCAACCAGCGATAAAATCCGCAACGAACTAACCGCTCTTGGATTTGAAATAAAAGATACCAAGGACGGGTTTGAGTGGAAGATTTAATACAAAAAATGAGGGACAAACCTCGTTATACAAAAAACTAAGAAATAATGGAAACGACAAGACAACAAAAAATATCGCGAATGTTGCAGAAAGAGTTAGGAGAAATCTTTTTGTTGTATGCTCGTGAACTGCACGGCACCTTGATTACTGTTACAGCAGTACGCATCAGTCCCGACTTAGGGATAGCCCGGACACATTTAAGTATTTTTCCCAGCGCAAATACAAAAGAAGTACTGGCAAAGGTACAAGAAGACGCACGTGCAATCCGGTTTGATCTGGGAAAGCGTGTTCGCCATCAGCTACGCATTGTGCCCGAACTCTTTTTCCACGTCGACGATTCGCTGGACTATCTTGAAAACATTGATAATTTATTGAAGAGCGATCCTCCTGCACCACTTAAAGAAGGTGAGGTTATTGAATTAGATTAGTATATCGGTTCCCAATGTCCAACAAAAACTCAACAGAAAAAAACAAACTCCGGAGCCTGTCCTTTTCATTCAGGATAGCACGACGCTATTTGTTTTCCAAGAAATCGCACAATGCCATTAATATAATTTCTGGAATTTCGGCAACAGGTGTCGGGGTGGGAACTATGGCTTTAGTCTGTGTATTGTCGGTCTTTAATGGCTTCGAATCGCTGATCTCCGATATGTTTTCATCCTTTGATCCTGATTTAAAGATCACCCTGACTCAAGGAAAAACTTTTGATATCAGCTCGCCACAGTTCAAAGAGTTGCACAACATGAAATCCGTTGCCTGTTTTACTGAAGTGGTGGAGCAAAATGCGTTGCTGCGGTTCAAAGACAAGCAAATGCCCGCCATTATCAAAGGTGTAAGCAGCGATTTTGAAAAGATGACGCGCATTGATAGTATTATGTACGATGGCAAGTTCCAACTTTACGACGGTGCTTTCCAACGGGCTGTTCCCGGAGTAGGTGTTGCCAGCATATTAGGTCTGGGTGCTCATTTCATTGATCCTCTTTATATTTTAGCGCCGAAACGAACGGAAGAGATTGATCTGCTACATCCCGAGAGTAGTTTTAATCAGATGGGAACTTTCGTATCAGGAATCTTTTCGGTAAGACAGTTGCAGTACGATGACCATTATGTGTTGGTGTCTATTGATTTGGCTCGCGAATTATTTGAGTACAATAAATCCACTGCCTCTGCTGTTGAATTGAAACTGGCGAAAGGGGTGGATCAGGATAAAGTTCAAAAACAAATTAAGACGCTTCTGGGTGATGGCTTTCAGGTAAAAAACCGCTATGAACAGCAAGAGAGTTTTTTCAAGATTATGAAAATTGAGAAATGGATTACGTATCTGATTCTTTGTTTTATATTGCTGATAGCTAGTTTTAATATTATCGGTTCACTTTCTATGCTGATTATTGATAAGAGGGGCGACATAGAAACTCTTCGAAATCTGGGGGCAGATAACGGCCTGATCAAACGAATATTTCTGTTTGAGGGTTGGATGATTTCCTGTGTTGGGGCATTAGTTGGTATTGGCTTGGGTGCTGGTTTATGTTTATTACAAGAGCATCTTGGTTTATTGAAACTTGGTACTGGCTACGTAGTCGATGCTTATCCTGTGGTAACAAAACCTCTGGATATGTTACTTGTTTTTATCACTGTTTTATTTATGGGATTCTTAGCGGCATATTACCCTGTTCGTTATATTCGGACTAAAGACAGTTCTCTTGATTAAATTTAATGAGTTGCTGAAATGCTTCTATTCTGCAATCAGGTCTTAAGAGACTGATGTGAAGAATAAATATTTTGCAGAAGATAAACTATCTCTTTACGGTTTTGTTTAATAAGCCTTGAAATAAAAAATATATGACTATGTATGATTTGATAATAATCGGTGGTGGTCCTGCCGGATATGTGGCAGCAGAGCGTGCGGGTCACAAAGGGCTTTCCGTTATTCTTTTTGAAAAGAAAGCAATGGGCGGTGTGTGTTTAAACGAGGGTTGTATTCCCACCAAAACCATGCTTTATAGTGCCAAAACGTATGAGAATGCCTTGCATGGCGATAAATATGGTATTTACGGAGACAATATACGTTTCGATTACGGAAAAATTGTTGCCCGTAAGAATAAGATAGTTCGCAAGCTGGTGATTGGCGTAGAGAGCAAGATGAAAGCAAATCAGGTGACCGTTATCAAAGGTGAAGCAATGATTCAGGGAAAAAGCTCTGATGGAATTGAGGTGACTTGCAACGGAGAATCTTATCTTGGCGCTAATTTACTTGTATGTACCGGTTCCGAAGCTTTTGTTCCTCCTATTCCGGGTTTAGCTGAGTCTGGTGACACTATATTGACTAATCGTGAAATTCTGGGTTTAAAAGAGCAGCCGGCTTCGTTGGTAATCATCGGAGGCGGAGTTATCGGGATGGAGTTTGCCAGCCTGTATAATAGCTTAGGTACAAAAGTAACGGTAATTGAAATGCTTCCTGAAATCTTAGGTGGTCTGGATTTTGAGATTAGTGCCATGCTCCGCGAGATTTACACTAAGAAAGGAATTGAATTCAACCTCGAAGCTAAGGTGGTAAAAGTTGAAGGAAATAAAGTTTTCTTCGAGAAAGATGGAAAAACAGAGGAGATTGACGGGGATAAGATATTGGTCAGTGTTGGCCGTCGTGCCGTTACAAAAGGCTTTGGGTTGGAAAACTTACAGATAGAAATGGATCGTGGCGGAATTAAAGTTGATGCAAAACTACAAACTACTGTTCCCAATGTATTTGCTGCCGGCGATGTAACCGGTTTCTCACTATTGGCTCATACTGCCAGTCGCGAAGGAGAAGTGGTGGTGAATAACCTGACCGGAATAGAAGATAAAATGCGTTACGACTCTATTCCAGGCGTGGTTTATACCAATCCGGAGGTAGCAGGTGTCGGAGAAACAGAAGAATCAGCAAAACGGAAAGGAATAGCTTACAAAGTAGCCAAACTACCGATGGCGTATGCCGGACGGTTTGTTGCCGAGAATGAAGGTGGAAACGGCTTGTGCAAAATATTGATTGGAGAAAAATTCGGAGAAGTAATAGGCGTTCATATGTTGGGAAACCCATGCAGCGAAATTATTTACGGAGCTTGTATGGCTATTGAACAGGAGATGACTTTAGCTGAAATGCAGAAAGTTGTATTTCCGCATCCTACGGTTAGTGAAATTTTCAAAGAAACGATATTTGCTTTTTGATTTTTTTTCTTCCTAAACATTTCGGAAATTGAAAAAAAAACGTATCTTTGCAGCCGCTTTGAGAGAAAAGCATTCATAGATAAAAGACGATGAAATCAAGATTCTGACTCTTTTATTTTTTTGAAATTTTTGCGAAAATAGCTCAGTTGGTAGAGCACGACCTTGCCAAGGTCGGGGTCGCGGGTTCGAGTCCCGTTTTTCGCTCACAAAACGTATTCTGCCCGGATGGTGGAATGGTAGACACGAAGGACTTAAAATCCTTTGGCTTTACGGCTGTGCGGGTTCAAGTCCCGCTTCGGGTACGTTAATGGAAAAACCGTAATTGATTTTTAATCAGTTACGGTTTTTTATTTTTAATTTGCACGACATTTGCACAACATGAAATAAAAATACTCCGAAAGTAGCTTTTTTAGAAGTGTTTTATGCCATTCAAAATAATGCTTTGCGTTATTGATTTAATTTTAAACGAAAACCTTTTTTCATTACGGTCAAAGTATTAATAATACTGCTAATTTTAATGTCATAAAGCAATACAAACATCTTTGTCATACTTTCCGGCGGTTGCTGTTTGTAGGTAAACATAATTGGCGGTCGGTGTGATTCCTGATTGCCTTTTCTATTTGAATGAGAATCTACAAAAAATACTTCAAATTAACGAACCTGTTAATTATATTCCATTTTAATAGCTGTTATAATATCTTTCTATACTTCATCTTGTATTGTGTTGGAATATTCAATGTTGAATAAATCCGACATTGGAACTTCTAAGGCTTGACTTATTCTAAAAAGAGTATAAACAGTCGGGTTTGTTCTGCCTGATTCAATACGTGATATATTTGTTGTGTCGATGTTTCCTTCCATTCTTACAGCCACATCCAGTTGCGCCAATCCTTTACTTTCCCGAATTTCTTTTATCCGTTTTCCTATTAATTTCAATAAATCCGCTTTTTCCATACTTGACATGTTTGACATGTCAAAGAAAGTCTATATATTTGCTGTCTGTAATGTCATATATGGCAAGTTATGACTGTATTTGTTTTTATGTTGCAGATTCTTTCATCCTAAGAAAAGACAACAATATAAAATAAAGGTAAGACTATCTACTATTCTCTATAAAATAAAAGACTGTAAGTGCATAGTTTAAAGATAACTGAGCATTTTTGTAAAAATATTCTATTATTTATTAATTCAAAAATATTATTATGAAAAAATTAATTTTACTATCAATGATTTTCTTTTACTCGTTAAGCTATGGGCAAACATTTGTTTTAACTCCAAATGGTTTGCGTGATTCTTTGGATACAGAAAAAAGTTATGTGGTTATAAATATAGAAGGGAAAACAGCAAAGCAACTGTATGATAATGCAATTAAATTTATTAACAAAACCTATAGTAATCCGAATTTTGTAATAAAGGGTCAAACTGATGGTGAATATTTGAAGTATGATACTCACGCTTCTGATTTTATATCATTAAAAAACTCTTTTTTAACTGCTAAATTTGATGTAGACTATACAACTGAATTGAATTTTAAAGATGGGAAAGTAAAATTTGAAATCATTAATTTAGATATGAATAAAAGAACTCAAAACGGTGTTAATCGGTTATTACTTGTTGGCAATATGATGAGTTTGGGAATTTACAATAAAAAGGGTGATTTAAAAAAAGCCGATGCAAAAATCCAAATAGAGAATTTCTTTAATGTTCAAGTAAATCAACTATCCATTGCTTTAAATGAAAATAATAAAAAGACTGATAACTGGTAAGTTATTATACAAGCTTAATATAAAATTTAAAAGCTATATAATCATGAAAAAAATACATTTGTTTTTTGCTCTCTCTCTTATTGCAGTGCTGGCTTTATTTGTCGCATGTACTGAAGATTCAACTATGCCCACTACCGCAACCACTACCGTGACCGATATTGACGGCAATGTATACGATACGGTAACGATTGGTACTCAGGTGTGGATGGTAGAAAATTTGAAAACCACCCATTACCGCAATGGAGATGAAATTGCCGTTGTTACTGACAATACTGCATGGAAAGGTTTATTAACAGGTGCAAGGTGCGATTACTACAACGATGCAACCAACGGCACTAAATACGGACATCTTTACAACTTTTTTGCTGTAGATGACAGCCGCAAAATAGCTCCCGTCGGCTGGCATGTACCTACTAGTGACGAATGGGAAACGTTAATCCATTACGTTTATGCGCACTTAGGTACTTCTCTGAGCGAAACCAAAGCACTTGCTGCCACCACTGACTGGGCAGTTTACAGCGAACCCTGGTCTGTCGGTTGCAACCTTACCCTCAATAACTCTACAGGCTTTTCTGCCCTTCCAGGTGGTTTGCGTGGCGGAAGTGATGGTAAGTTTAGAGGTGTAACTAGCCTCGGTTATTGGTGGAGCTCTACCAAGGACACAGTTAACACTGCCCCGTACAGCGCTGCCACCGCCCGGTACATATTTATGGAACCCATCTACCCCGATATTTTTAATCTCCCCGACTTGGATGACTCGTATGGCTACGGGAGACAGCAGGGGTTCTCTGTGCGTTGCATTAAGGATTAATTCATTTGGGTATTTTCTTCGTCTTTTCCTCGATTATCCGACCATTTGCCGGTTTCTTTAAAAGTTAAAAAGGCCTCTGCTGCTTCACACTTCTCACAGTTTGCGCCCAATTCATACCCGCTCTCTACAAAGAAAGAGTAAAGACAATCAACGCTCCAATACGGGATAAATCCAGTTTTCAAAGCATAAAACATTATTCTTTTCACTTCGGGGGTTAATTTAAGTGCATGAAACGATACAGGGCGTTGACATTTACAATCAAATGTCCGCTTTTCGTCGTTAAATTCAACGTGTTTACAGTCATAACAATTTTCAACCGACTGCTCTTTGCTGCAAATAAAATCTTTTGTTTTCATAAGTCATCTAAATTTAATTCATTAATATATTGTTCTAATTGATCATCCGTCAAGTTAGCGGGCAAACTTTCCTTAATTACTACAACTGTTTTATTTCCCTTGTTTCGCATCTCTAAGCCGTCATCAAGCGGGAATGGCATCGGCTGCGGTTTTGGTAATGTGTAGGATAAAAGCCGTTCAAAAACCTGTATTCTAACAATTGGGTCAGGAATGCTTTTTATATCCTCCTTTAGTTGTGGCAGCATATCCGCCAACAAACCCGCAATAACACCCCTGTAATGTGAAGTTACTTTATTCAAAGCTCCGACCGGTCGCCCGTTGGGGTTTCCTGTTTGTCCTTTTACTTGTCCCATATTAATATGTTTTTTCTTGTTATTTGCATAAAACATAAATCTTTGTTTATGTATTGATTTTTCATATTGATAAAATTTGTTTTAGTTCTTGTAGTCTTTGTAAGTGAGGCAAAAATATATATTGTCCGTTGTTTGCTTTCACTGTGGAAAGGTGGCTTTCAATAAATAGTGACACGTTTGTAATTACACTACATTTGTTTAATCGTATTGGCTCGGCTGGTAGCTCAACCGCTGCAAAATAATTTTCAAGTTCGGAAATTTCAACGCTCCAATTTTGTTTTGTTTGCGGTCTGTAATCTCGTTCTAAAATTGATGGGGCACAAAAAAAATGTTTTGTTTCGTCTTCACGTTTTTCACTCGGTGGCTCTTTTACAATATCAAAAGGGCAAACAATATCTTTGTTTTCGTCTTCACTCCCTCGCGCGCGCGTACTGTTTCGGTTTTGCTTGGTGTGGTTCAACTTCACGTTTTTCACTATCACGAAATAAACGCCAATCCTGACAAATCAAATAGTCTGCAATATCGCACCCGTTCGCCCGTTCGGCTTCACTGGCTTCACGTTCCAATAAATCGGATATTGTAAACCGTGCCCCTTTTATGTTATTCAATTCATTGAGTTTTGAGTTCCACAAATCAAACGCTTTGCCATCTTGGGAAAGGTCGGGAAATAAAACCACGTCCCGCCCCTGTAATGTGCAGTTACTTTGTTAAGTGTTCCGGGAGGTCTCCCGTTCGGATTATTTGTCTTCCCTTTTTCCATGATTTTTGTAAATGTTTGTTGTTTTCAGAAAATATATAAATTCCTGTTTTAAAATTGTTATTTTATGTTTATTTTGAAGTTTATAAAATGGTTTTTCAATATCTCATTCATTATATCCAGAGAAATTTTTACATCTTTTTCGCATACTATTATTTCATCATGAATTGTCAAAAATGGTATTGCTTTTTCTGCCAACGTCCGCCAAATTTCATTCATTACCCGGACTTCCAATGTTTGCAATATCCACGATAAATTTGAATAGGTTTTTTCTTTTCCGTGTGGGTTTCTCGCTTCGATGGTCGACTTGTATTCATTAATCCACTCGATCCAGTTTGCACCCTCAAATAATTTTGCCATCTCTTCATTTGGTTTGCCAAACAGTATTTGAAAGAATCGTTTTTTAGCTTCGTCACGGCTTGCAAGTTTCGCAGATGATTGAAGCATTGAATAAACGTCCGTACCTTCGTCAATCGCAGCGGAAAAGCTATTTTCGCCAACTGCCTGTTTTAATATCGTACCTAATAAAGTCGGTTGCATTTGTGCCACATCCAGCGAACACGTTTTTTCACCTCGTAATAATAAAAGCGGTCGTAAATCTCTACTCATTCCGCTGATTGGTGTGTGAACACGTCCAGCAAACTCATCCACTGTAAAAAATAAAGTCGGAAATTGTGAACGATGTTTCAAAAAACTATTCCAATAAGGTGTTTTTTCTATTCCCTCCGGTAATTCAGTTTCACAAACACGCTCCAACATCCAGTTATGTAAGTCTGTCAATGGTTGACCGTGTTGTTTTACAAGCGATATATCGATGGTATCCACGTCAATCACATTGTACTTATTCACGCCAACGGGTTTAATCTGTGGCGTCGCTTCAAGTTGTACCTTTGAAACGTGCCATCTCTTCAATTCAGCATCCGACAAATAGAAAGAGTTACTAAAAATTTCACCCTTCCAGCGATTGGTTAGGAATTGTCTTGTATTGCAATATGTTAGAAATGTTTCCATGTTTTTATAATTATGTAAGTATTTTATTATCAATGAGTACAACTAAAATACAACTAAAATACAACCTATTTTTACTTGTAAGTATCTGTTTGTCAATGAGTACAACTAATACAACTTGTATCCTCTAATAGAAAATAAATAAATATATTATTATTATTTAAAAAAACTACTTGTAATTTTACTTGTATAGAAATACAAGTTGTATTAGTTGTACTCTCCCATTATCAATTAGTTACAAGCGTTTTTAGGTTGTATTTTAGTTGTACCATCTCATTATCATGCAGTTAGCTTGTATTTTCTGCGTATTGTGCTAACATATTGCTGTGACACCTTCAATTCGGTTGCAATATCCTTTTGAAGTAAGCCTTTTTTCAGCATCTCCACTACCTGTAAAGTTCTACCTTCCATCTTTACCAGTTCAGTTTTTTGTGGTAAAGGTATATTTCCAATAAAGTAATGGCATAAATCAATTGCATATTGCATTGTTTCAGCTCCTACATCTTCCACGCTCTTATTTGGCTCTGTCAATTTGATAACCTGCAGAACCAACGCCAACCGTAAACAGTGAATCTCCATTTTTGAAAGTGAGCTATTTAAAAACTCATTTTTAGAACCTCGAATAATATCCGTTAAGTAATCGCCAAAATTCTTAAATAATTCTTTTGCTTCCGAAGTTAAGTAAAGCGGAAATTTGTCATTAATTCCTGCTAAATGATTGATTAAAACCTGATAATTATTTGCTAAATTTTCATCGGGCAACAAATCATTTTTATAGGCTCTTTGAATATCCAAACAAGTGACGTTTAGAAATCGACTTGCAAGCCCGCAATCCTGCATTGCTTCGCTGCTAATAGTGGTTTGTAGTACCTTTGGCTGAATAGTACCGATCACAATTAAAAACGGCTCTTTGATACGTTTAATTTCGTCTTTTCTGTTGATGGTCTTATCTGTATTGTCGAAATACTGTAAATACATTTGAGCTTCACTACTTTTAGTGTAACGTCCGAAGTTCCCGAACCAACCGGATAACTCTTCCGAGAAAACTGTACCGCAACCCTCGTTATTGAATAGAATATCGGTCAATGCTTCTGGTGTGGTATCGTCACAAAGTAATTGTTTAAAAAAAGGACGTGCCGGCTCTTCAAGTGGTGGTTTGTGTGATTTACAAAGTTTACATTTAGCCTTCCATTCCTTCAAATCATTACAGTATAATTCAAAATTCACACGGTCGATTATTTGCAGTGGTGCAAAAGCTCTTTTTAACGGTTCTGTTTTACCAACGCCCGAAGGTGTGTTAATTACTAAATAGAATTGAGGATAATTTTTATATTTTCCATTTTCCAACCAAATCTTTTTTTGAAGTACCGAACCACAAGCAACCAACATCGGCATCGCTGCCATCTCTAAAGGTATTCCGTACACTTCGGAAATGTTTTGAGCATATTTTAATATCGCTGTGGGTAATCCATGCAAAGGAAAAACGTATTTCTCCTTCAATTCATTTGCAACAAGTGGAGTTACATCGTTGTATTGTGTCATACTTCGTACCCTTCCCCAGATAAAGACAATTGGTTATTATTATCTACATACCAATACAATTTGCAGCGGTTTTGTAAACGAACATCCTGTATATCCATACCATCGCACCGTAAACAGCTGATAACCTTTTGGTTATCATTGAAATGCAAACGGCTGTTTAGTTCTTTAGCGGTAACTTGTTCGCCACTATTCAGAATAGATAAAACCTTAGATTTTAATGAAAAATTGCTATCTTTGTGGTAGTGAAAGGACGTGTCTGTGGTGGGTGCGTTCTTTCTCATTTTTTACCCTCCATGATTTTATCAATGTCAGATTTTTTGTAACGCCTTTTGCCTCCGACCTCAATCGGCTTTAGATAGTTTTCTTTGTTCCAACGCCACAAACTGGATAAATCCACGTCCAAAATTTCCGCCGTTTGTTTCCGGGTAAGGTATTGTTCCGGCTGTTGCTTGTGTTCAAACTCAGCCTTTGTTTTTGAAATTGCATAGTCCACAACTTCAAGCAATTGACTGGCATTAATTGTAACATTCAAACTTGCATTGCTCTGTAATAAATCGTACAGTTCCATATTTTTACATTTTAAAATACAGCCCATTTCCGAATAGGTATCAATCTATTTGAAACGTCCCCAAAGCTTGATACTCGCTTTAGGTTGTTTGGTAATGCAAAGTTGTAGTATTAATTGCATTTCATTTAAAAAGGGAATTTTAGAAAATAAAAAAGTCGCTAATATATAGCGACTTAAATAAAATCAAGGGGATTGTTTCAGGGGATAAAAAGGGAATAGTGCAACTATTGTAAATAACTAAAAATCCGTTTTAAGTTATCGGGAATTTCTGTCAAATCATTTGGTTTGTATGTTCCTTTTTCACAACCGGTAAACTCACAAAACAAACTGTACCATTTATTGAAATTTGGCCTTTTCCCGTTTTTTGGTTTTCTGTCGTTCATTTGTTTGCCATCAACACACATTTTCGCTATATATGCAAAATCTTTTTTTGTTCGTTCGGGCTCTAAATCCCGTATAAAAGTTTCAAAATGATTAATAGTACCATTACCCATTCCTTTAAATTGAGGTTTAAAATACTCACTTAATTTTTCACTGTTAATTCTTCGGAGTGGTCTTTCCTGTGCAGTAGCCTCATCGAAGTTCGCCGTTTTAGGTGTATAATTTAAAGCGGATTCAGCTCTAAGATTACGCTCAACCTCTGTTCGGATTCTAATTTCTCGCTGTTCCTCTTCCTTTCGGGCGATAATACCCTTTATATGGTCAGCTATACTTTTTGTATTATTTCCTGACGTCTTGTTTTGTGTCATACATTTCGAATTTATTCAATCATTGCTACTAATTCTTTTTTCATATCCTCATCAATTTCACGGTAACGGGCAAATGCTTTACTGCCCTCTGCGTGTCCGCTCAAACTGCCTACTAAATTGGGGTCTTTTACCTTTTTATAAAGATTTCCGCAAAAAGTCCGGCGGGCAAGGTGTGAGCTTGCCACTTCATCTAATGGTTTAATTTCGCTTTTGCGGGTAAGCGGGTTTAGTACGGTAACGCTCCGGGTGATTTCTGCCATGGTGAAGCATTCTTTTATAGCTTCGTTGTATTTCTGTTGGCTGATTAGTGGCAATAACTGTTCGCCCTCCAAATTGGCGTATTTAGCCAAAATTTCCGAAGCTATGGAATTAAGCGGAACACGGATTGTTTTCGGCTTTTCGTCCTTAGTTTTTGAAGCCACGTATTCAATAGCCCCGTTAATTATATTTTCCTTTCTCATGCTGTATAAATCGCCCATACGGCAACCGATCAGGCATTGGAATATAAATATATCTCTTTGTTTCTCTAGGGCTTCACGGGCTGTAAAATCATGTTTATATAATTTATTCCGTTCCTCAATGGTTAGATAGAAAGGTGTCCCGTAAATTTCAGTCGGGGCGGTAAAGTTTACAAACGGGTTGTTTCTTGTGAGGTCGTTGCGGTTGCACCAATTGGCAAAAGTCCGAAGCTTCGAGAATATCCCGGCTATTGTGTTTGTGCCCCTCGGTTCGTTTGCGTGTTTCTCAGGGAAATTTTTATACAATTCAGGAAATTTTGTACAGTATTCGTGTTCGTTCCGTAAAAATTCATCAAAGGATTGTAAATTGTCCACATTGATAGTGTTAATGTCGAGTAAAAAAGCCTTTTGCCCCTTTACATATTTTTGTGTGTATAGCTCGAAACGTTGCAACGCCCGAAGTACAACACGGTAATTTTTACGGCGAACGTCTGAAAGTGGGTGTTTCTGTAAAAACTCCTCAAAGGTTTCAAAAAAGGTTTTTCGGGGTGTCTTGTAATCTTCGGGGTGTAGGCATTTATCTATTTCGGTTTCGAGTTTGTCCGAAGTAAGGCTTTTGCCCGTATTTAGGTAGATAGTCTTAATTAAATCTTTGCGTTCCGAAATAGTCCGGTCAATATCTTTTCGTAGCTGCTCATCAATTAAGGTGCGGGATTTGATTTTTTGTTGTTTTTCGTCCCATTGTGCCGGAAGTATTGACAGCTCGCTTTTGTGGAATAGTTGAATACCTCCATTGTTCGCCCTGCCATCCGATAAACGAAAGCGAATATTTACAGCCTTATTTTTGTCTGTTTTGGAAGTCCGAATAAATGCTTTTACTGTTGCCATAATGAAATTGTTTTTAATGGTTGTGCAAATATACTAAACTTGCACAACACAAACAAAATTTTATGCAACTATTTTAAAATGTTATGAATGTAATTTATTTGTATAGTATTGAAATTCATACTATATTTGCATTATATTTGATTTAAATTGTTTTTGTAGGATTTCAAATTACAAGTCCCGCTTCGGGTACGTTTTTAAAAGTCCCTTAGAAATCAATTGATTTCTA
>DAIQOQ010000138.1:0-2794 GCA_036787795.1 Paludibacter sp.
ACCTGCTGAATTTCGCTGTTTTTATTCTTCATACGTACCAATGCCTCAGCTCGTTTGTTCGAAATCTGACGTTCACGAGCATATCGAAGGTTTATTTCATAAATGTGCTTGGCCTGGTCGGGGGTAAGATTCAATTCCTGCTGAAGTCGCTCCGTTTGTTTAACAGCCTCTTGTTCAGGCGACCGCTGAGGTACAGCCGCATTATCCTGACCAGATATTGGTCCAGCCAGGGTCAGAGAAATAACAAGAGCGAATAGCAGCGTTTTCATGGGAGTTTAAAATGGTATCTGAAGCGACAGAAAAGCAACAATGACCATGCCAAATGAATTTGGGAAAAGTTATTTGAGCCATTTTTAATAGTTTAGCACATAAACCCATACTCCTGTTATAAAAGCGAAAAACGGGTAAAAACATTGTTCTCACCCGTTCCGGCATCGATCATTAAAAAGATCGATTATTTATTAAAGTCGCGCAACTTAATATTGGTCAATACCTTTTTAGTATGCAACGAAAAATCACTGTTCATAATCCAACCATAATACCCCATGTCTGTTTTCAACACGTCAGTTACCTTCTGGCCTTTATATTTCCCGAAATTTATTACTTCCTCTCCTTTGTCGTTGTAAATAATACGTCCTGCAAAATCAACATTGTTGTTTTGAGTGGTGAATTTAGCCAGAAAATCAATATCGTTTTGCAACTCCGG
The DNA here is from genome assembly GCA_036787795.1 of Paludibacter sp. Classification (GTDB taxonomy): domain Bacteria; phylum Bacteroidota; class Bacteroidia; order Bacteroidales; family Paludibacteraceae; genus Paludibacter. Next base: position 707 of record DAIQOQ010000138.1, read on the forward strand.
ATAACGATCCAATTGAGCTTTCAGCACTTCATAAGTAGCCAGTGTATCGGCTTCAGCACCATGTGCTCCAACCAAATCTTTATCGCAATAAAACTTATAGGCAGCACTTAAGGTCCGCTGTTCCATTTTGTGAAACACTACCTGTACATCTACGAATTTACGTTTCATTAAATCAACGTCAACATCGGCACGCAACAACTCTTCAGCCAGCAACGGTATATCAAACCGATTGGAGTTATACCCGGCCAAATCGCAACCCTCGATATCGCGCACAATTTCCTTTGCTACCGTTTTGAAAGTCGGACAATCCGCCACATCAGCATCAAAAATACCATGAATGGCCGAGGAAGATTCCGGGATATGCATTTCGGGATTAACACGAATCGTTTTAGTTTCTTCCCGCCCGTTTGGCGATACTTTATGATACGAGATTTCGATAATACGATCGGAAACTATATTCGTACCGGTGGTTTCGAGATCGAAAAAGACAATAGGATTTTTTAATTGGAGTTTCATGAAAATGGGTAGGTATTGACCTATGTAATTAATTGAATTATAGAAAAGATCAAAAGCCCAAGGCAAAAGAATTGACCTAAGGCTTTTGACAATATAAATAGTTTGATTTACGACGTTTAAATAAACTCTTAATCGTTGAGCAACATAGGCATCAACAACATCAGAATTTCTTCATTTTCTTCATTTTCAAAAGGAAGAATTAAACCGGCTCGTGAAGCATCCGACAGTTCAAAAATAATATCGGAAGCATTGATATTTCCCAGAATTTCGATCAGGAAAGATGATTTAAAACCGATTTTGATAGGATCGGCATCGAACTGACAGCTGATTGTTTCTTCGGCCGAGATAGAGAAATCAATGTCCTGCGCCGAAATATGAATCTGGTTAGCATTAAAAGCCAGCTTTACCAGGTTACTAGCCTGATTAGCAAAAACAGAAACACGTTTTAAAGCATTAAGCAGAGTTACCCGATCAATAATAATTTTAAGTGGATTATTCTTTGGAATAACCCCGTTATAATTTGGATAACGTCCTTCCACCTGACGGCAAATCATGGTATAGTTGGCCAGCTTAAAATGAGCATTTTTGCTATCAAAACGAATTTCTACTTCACCACTTTCTTTAGGCAAAATATTTTTAAGCATCGTAGACGGTTTCTTAGGCAAAATAAAGTTCACCGTTTCTTCACCTTCCACCGAAGCCGAAGTATGTGACGTTTTATAACGTACAAGTTTATGAGCATCAGTTGCGACTAAAGTAAGACTATCGCTGGTGATATCGAAAAACACCCCATTCATTACCGGACGCAATTCATCATCGGCCGTACAGAAAAGAGTTTTTGATATTCCGTTTGAAAGAGTTGCAACCGGTAAAACCAATGAGCGCGCATCATCCTGCAACTGAGGCATACGTGGATATTCGTCACCGTTTTGACCAATAAAATTATATGATCCATTGGCAGAAGTAATTACCATAGCCAAATTGGATTCATTAATCGTAAATGTAAGCGGTTGTTCTGAAAACTCCCGCAATGTATCGAGCAATAAACGCGATGCTACTGCTACTTTCCCTGTTCCTTCAGTGGTTTCAACTTCCATTGAGGTAATCAAGGTAGTTTCAATATCCGAAGCGGTCATGGTTAACTTATTACCTTCGAGCTGGAGCAGAAAGTTATCAAGAATGGGCAATGAATTTTTGCTGTTTATTACACGACTAATGGCTTGTAAATGGCTCAAAAGATCGGTGCTTGATACTATGAATTTCATGTTCTACAGTTTTTGTTATTAGGTACTACTAATTAAAGGAACAAATGTAGTGATTTTTTTAAATAAAAGAAAATTAGATTGCTGTTTTTCGATAAAATGTTCCTGACTCTGCTTTTGTTTACATCAAAATGAATAATATCTACTTCCGCCAAGCAGCAAAAATGGCTGTGAAAAATGTTTTAGGTCAAACAAGCACTCATCTTTGGTTTATCATTCGTCTATCATCTCTTCGAATATCTATCGTTCATCTACCGTTCATCTACCGTTCATCTACCGTTCATCTACCGTTCATCTACCGTTCATCTAC
>DAIQOQ010000138.1:2894-7418 GCA_036787795.1 Paludibacter sp.
GGATACGGATTTAGAAATTCAGCATCAATCCGAGTGAAACTGCCCTTAGGTCAGGCCCTTTATCGGATTGAAAAATACTGGTAGGCGAGTATTTGGCGTACACACTGAATGATCCATAACCCATTTGCCCATACAAATCGAATGAAAGGGGTGATGTATTGAGGCCTTTACTTTCGGTACTCGACGCCGTATTTCCATTTGCATCTTTATATTTAATTTTATATGCAGCATACGCGTTTATCCCTGCAATTGCACCGATGGAGGCAAAAGCATTGTGATTGCGCCCAAAAGTAGGTTGCCACTCAAGCAGTAAAGGTATAGTGATGTGGAATGTTTTAAGTCGACTAAAGTCATAATTTACACCTGCCGGAGCATCATACACACTTGTAACCCCATTGACTTCAAGCAGATGTTTATTCATATCTAAAACGTAATTATGCCAATCGAACCCAATACCCGTAGTCAGACCCAGATTATTGCGATAGATGGGCAGAATCTTTTCAATCAGATTCACAAAGAATTCTTTGGACGATTCCGCTTTTAACGATACTCCGGCTATATTATTCATTTTAAAATTCCGATCAGTGATATTTACAAATCCCAACCCAATTCCAGCCCAGTGCGGCTCCATTGAATAGCTACGGTTATGTTTCCGACTTGATTTATTCAAAAACGGAATCTGAAGACCAACAGCTTCCATCACCGTCCATTTCTCATAACTCTTCCCGTCACTAAAAACCCCTTCGTATATAGGCTTATAGGGTAGCGAATCAGAATCGAGAACTTTTACTTTCATTTGGCCAATACTATCTTCCAAATGAATCACCTTTTTATTAAAACGAACTATGGTATCATTTCGGGTCGGCTCTATGGCATGCAAAGACAACACACCTAAAAAGGTTGCCAACAGTAATAAACTATACTTTCTCATTGCTCTTAATTATTAATTGTTTGTATTTATTTTTTCTTTAATATTAATTTCAATACATCTTCCGAATCATTTTTCGATTCAATGTAGATGAGTGTGATTTTACGCTCTGCGTTAAGCATTTCGTTGAATAAGATCAGCCTATAGAGTTGCCCTTTACGTGGAAGTTGGAGGTAGATGGATGTCGGAACTCCATTGGCAACCACCTGCTTCACCTTCTTTGCTCCAGCCTGATCTTTTTGAAGACATTTTCGGATAAAGTCGGCCGCAGTAGGGTTATTCTTAATGGTTATACTTTTGAAAAGAGAGAAATCATAGCCTTCCAACATTTCATCTGTCAATTCGACCATCACAACTCCTTTTCTTTCACCATACTGATCAAATACTTTGCTGATTTGCAAATCATTCTGAGCTTTTAGACCCGGAACAGCCACAAATCCGACCAGTAGCATCAGGATAAAATACTTTTTTATTGATCTCATTTCTATGTTTTTTTATTTTTTACTTCTCTGTAGATGAAAACACGTCGAGCTGCTGCTCAATTGATTCATTTTCGTTCAGACTTTTAAAACCTTCCTCCACTTCGTTCGTCGACGAAGAAACATCTACCAAGGATGCCAAAGCCTGAGATTTTATGGTATGCATATTGCTTACTTTATGACCATCTATAAATGCATAATTGGCTTTATTATCAGCTGTAAACCGCTGTATACTGAACAGGCCTAAAACAACTACAGCCGCCACACTTGCCCAACGAATATACGGAAGAAGGCTGACATGCTTTTTCGGAGCTTTACGGTCGAAATAGCCTAAAATAGCCTGCTCCGGTTTATACTTATCAGGCAAATTTCGTCTTGAAAAAAACACCTTCAGCTGCCTTTCTTCATCGCCGGTGGTTAACCCATCGTAATATTTTTCTATTAAGCTATCGGCCTCGCTGTTGCTTATTCTATTATTTATCTTTATTCTCATACTGTTGTCCATTTTAGATATTCTTCACGAACCTTTTTTCGGGCTCTCGACAAATTAACTCTCACTGCCTCCACATTGGTACCGGTAATTTCGGCAATCTCGTCCATTTCATACTCCTCCATATCCTTCATTTTGATAATGGCCTGTTGCAAGGGTGGCAGATTCTCAATAATCTTCTGCAAAACCTCTTCTGTATTTCTTCGTTCGAGCTGCAAGTAAGGATTATCGGTGCCTGCACGTGCATAATACGACTCATCCAACGAATCCTGCCTGTTTTTCACTTTCAACCTGTCCAGACAATGATTCTTTGTCACTGTAGTTGCAAAGGCAGCCGGACTATCATACCTGTCTAACGAATCACGCGTATGCCAAAGCTTGAGAAGAACTTCCTGTACGGCATCTTCTGCTTCCTGTTCTTCCACAAGTATTCGTTGCGCAATGTGGAATAACTTATCGCGTATGGGCAGTATCTCTGCCTTAAATCGTTCCTGACTCATTTAATAGATTGACGATTGAACGGGGGAAAACATAACATCGAAAACGATTATTTCTTTTATTATTGATTATGAATGTTCGGCAAAACAGGCTCAACAAACTACATTACAAACATTTGCGGAGCATAAATGTTTGTTTATATTATTGATAAAAAAAACGCTTTAGAGCAAATAAAAGATCAAGCTGCCTCACAAAGTTATATCTAATTCCTCAATACCGCTTTTGTTTTACCCCGAAAGAGATAAAAAAGATCAAGGCCAAAGGAACTTTCCGGCTATAAACTTTGTTAGACACAAACTATGTCGTACATTTACGACATAAAGTAATCAACCATGAGTAAACCGGAAGTATTTGACAAAGAGCTACAAGATCTGGCTTGTTTTGCCAGAGTAATCTCTCATCCTGCGCGACTGGCCATATTGAAATACCTGGCCGAAACAAAAACCTGCATATCGGGCGACATATCGGATCAGTTACCGCTGAGCCGCACCACTGTATCGCAGCACCTGAAAGAACTGAGAGATATGGGGCTGATAAGCGGCGAAATAGATGGCCTTAAAATCAATTATTGCCTGTGCAATGCTTCTATTTCAAAAGCACTCTCGATGCTGAATAAATTCTTCGATAAGCTGGAAAAGAAGGAGCCCGGATACAGCAAGCGGAATATTACTGATGATTTAAGCGGTCAGTAATATTTAATGATCTGTTTCCTGAAAACAAGATGCAGGTAAACATCTTGTAAGCCGTATGTATTTACGTTTAACCAGCAGTATAAAACCAACCAAAAGCTTATTTTTTAAAATAGTATATGAAATTGAACCTGAATTTTACAAGCAGTGAATCTCTTCCAAAAGGCAATGTATGGCTAAAAGGATTATTTGGTATTGAAAAAGAAAATATCCGTGTCGACAAACAAGGGGTAATCTCCCAGACTCCGCATCCGGCTGCATTTGGTGACAAACTCAAACATCCTTACATCACTACCGATTTCTCGGAAAGTCAGGTGGAAATGATCACTCCTCCCCTGCCCGACATTAAACAGGCATTGGGATTTCTGGAAGCAATACACGACATAGTCAGTACGGAACTCCCCGACGAATTACTCTGGCCTCAAAGTATGCCCCCCATCCTACCCAATGAAGAAAGCATTCCTATTTCGCATTATTCTGCTATAGGTAAAAAAGATGAAGAGTACAGGCAAAATCTGGCTTTGAAGTACGGACGTAAGAAACAGACTCTTTCGGGTATCCATTTCAACATTTCGCTGAACGAAAATTTATTGAATGTGCTGTATCAAAACTTCGGACATAATATGCCTTTTGATGAATTTCAGGATGAAATCTACCTGAAGATTACCCGGCAGGTATTGCGCAACAGATGGCTTTATGTCCTGATATTCGGCGCCAGTCCTATCGTAGACGATAGCTTCGAATTGAGATGTAAGAATTATCCGGTTCATATATGCACCAAAACCCGCGGTTTATCTCTTCGCAACAGCTGCTTTGGCTACGGGAACCTGGAAGAGTTATATCCGGACTATAGCAGTACCAGTGCTTACATTCGGAGCATAGATACTATGGTGGCAGAGAATAAACTCCTTGCCGCAAAAGAGCTGTATGCATCCGTGAGGCCCAAATTTCTCGACAAATCAAAAGCAATATCTTACACAGAGTTAAGGTTTATCGATATTAACCCGCTGAGCAAGGTTGGCGCTACACCCGAAATGCTCTATTTCCTCCACTGGATGGTAATTTACGGGTTACTAACCAACGAACCGGATGATTTTTCTATACTACACCAGGCTATTGCAAACACCAACTACCGGAATGTTTCGCTATACGGCTTAAAGAGCGAGCTCGATTTAGCAACCACATTCGGCCCAACACTAAATGCATGGGATGAAGCTAAAAGAATAATTCTCGACATGCAAAAGCTGTATGCCGAGCTCAGTATTGAGGATGCAAACTGCTTTAATGCATTAGAGTATTGCTTAGAAATGGTAAAGCATCCGGAACAAAGGATTGTTCAGCAAGTTTTAGATAACACGGACATAAAGGGTTTTATACCCTTTCATCTGGAGAAAGCTCAGACCTACTTTGAAGACACCAAGCGAAACACCTACAACTTCA